>DXJV01000071.1 GCA_019056785.1 Candidatus Heimdallarchaeota archaeon | reverse complement strand
ATGTCCAACGTTTGGAGATAAACGCAGACACGCTGGATTTGCGGTCTTTAAAGCCGAACAGTCAACAACCGCCGGAATTTCTTTTTGGGCGCTTTACTCGAGTTCAAGACTATGGGGGCATAACATTGGAATATGGCGAGCTATCCATTAGCCGCCGACCCTCGAAGATAACTATCTTCCACCCCCTTCATGGCTTCAATCAAAGGACGGTCACAGAGCAGCTTCTCCAACAAACAGAACAAAGAGTTCAATATACCTTCAGAGAAAAAACAACCGGTCTGGTGTTTCAATTTAAGGCAAATCTCTTACAGAACTGTTTGGGCTATTTAACCACCCAAAGCTACGAGCTGCTACAATTGTTCCTCGAGGTGTTCCTACGAGAAGCATTCCGACGATTAAATCTCTCCCGAAGAGAGATACGAACCGCCATACGATGGCAAAAAGGAGGAGAAGCAATAGCCATCTATGATCTTGCAGGACCAAATGGCATCAGCCAAAGAATTTTCGCGGAAAGCAGAAAAATCCTCGAAAGCATCCGAACAAAACTGCTTTCCTGTGAGTGTAAAAATGGCTGCGGGAAATGCTACCCTAAACTGGGGGCTATTTTTTCTGTTAACCCCAAATTCTTTCTACTAAAATTATTGGAGGCGTTCAAGCTTTGATTATAGCGGTAACTAGCGATGTCCACCTCGGAAGAGAAGGAGCCCTGGTTGAAGAGTTTTTCCAAGCAATGGTTGCCGTTGCTGAAAAGGCGGACATAATTGTTATTGCCGGCGATATTGTTGAGAATGATGGGCCACTAGCCAGCGAGTTGTTTAGCAAGTTCCTTACTCTGGCGAAAAAACACTCATTCTTTGAAAAACTCTTCTTTGTCTATGGGGGAATGAAACATGAAATAAAACTGCTGCATGCCACACCAGGCTTGCTATTAAATGACTACTGCCTTCTCTCAACAGCAATAGGCAGGGTGGTGATAATTCACGGCAATAATATCGGCTTATACTATAATTCTGAGCAAGGTGAGCATGCCAAACTCGGGGCAGAACGAGCGAAGAAGAATCTAATCCGAAAGCCGGTGAACTGGTTGCCAGTCATCCAAGAAAACGACTACTTAATCCTCGGCCACCTCCATAAACGCTTCTACCACGAGCCCGCAAGAATCTACTGCCTTGGTTGCTGGTTGCCAACAAAGGATACTCCAAACGATACCGGCTATATACTCTTGATAAATGACCGTAAAAAGGATCCATTTAAGGCTTTGTCCTACACAACTCTATGACTTATTACTCCTGGAAATTAAATGAAATCCTTTCCAAGCAAATCTGCGCTAGTAAATTATTATTTATACATGTTAAAGAAAGAGGGAGAAATATCATTGTCCTTTCTGCTCAATTAACAAACTATCTTGTTGCTTCACAACAGATTTAATTTTACTCAATTTAATTAACAATTTTTCATTGAAGAATCCAAATTAAAGCAAAATGAAATTCTAACGGTTCATAATCTATAAATTTAAGAGCCTATTTCTCTTAGTTTTTATTATGCAAACATATGATTTTGAATCTGTGATCAAACGAGCCAAAAAATTTAATTCGAAAACACATTCATTTATATTGAAAGTTGTGCTGAAAATTTCAGGGGAAAAAAAGGAGAACTGCCTAATCTTT
>DXJV01000072.1 GCA_019056785.1 Candidatus Heimdallarchaeota archaeon | reverse complement strand
GTTCCTTTGCCGAGACCTTTTCTCCCGAGAGCTTCTCCACGCTTTCGTATTTGCCAAAGACCTCCATTGCAGGGCCAATGGCGGATATAAAGAAATCGCTCCCACCAATGCCCTCATTCCAGAACTGGTCGAGCTTTTCTTTGATTCTTTCCTCGATCTTGGGCTTGACCTCATTGAAATAGGCTGATTTTGATTCTGTCCTCTTTCGGCAAACCATGTAGATGGAGGAGGCTAGGGCTGCGGATTCTTTTGCCATTAATCTCTCTTTCATTTCGGTATGAACGGGCCAGCTTGCTGTAAGATATAACCCAGAATTTAAAAGAGCATTAACAACAGCTTCCCATGCCTCTGTAGATGTATGAGCAAAAACAATACAAATGATGCCATTATGTTTAAGTATACGGTTTATTTCGCAAAATACTTTTGTAAGCATTTTCTCAAACCATTCTTTATCCTTCTCTCTATATCGCTCAGAATCCCAAAATTTTCCTTCAATAATTTCCTCCGCTTTTGGTGTTAAAGGGGTAGAAAACAAATCTGGATGTAAGTCTCCAATTGCTCGTTTGAGCCATACGTAAAAGAAATCCGCTAAATCAGCGTATGTAACACTATAATAATATGGCGGATCGGTGAAGACTCCATCAAAATAACTATCAGGATAAGGGATTGAGGTAGAAGATGCCTGTGAAACTATTGGAACTTTTTCGCTGAAAAATGTTGAACAATGTTCAATGACCTTCAATATCCAACGCAATGCCGATTGCCAGTCAGCGTTTCCACCAAACAAATTAGTCTCTGCATAATCCCAAGCCATTGATATGGATTGTCTGCCTATCCCAGGGTTCACAAGTTCCCTTGTATTATGCCAGTAACCCAGTGTAGTAGAGTAAACAATAATCTTATCAAGATTTAGGGCTAAATAAGTACATATTGCTTTTGCATGTTCTGCACTCGATCCATTAAACAATATCTTTTCATGTGCAAACTTTACCTTGTCCAGGAAGGTGATAAGGGCTAGCTTTTGTCGGAAATTAAAGAGTTCACTGAATTTAATAATCGCGTAGTTGGGCGGGTGTATACCACCAGGCATCGTAACTGGCATTTCTTCGTCCGGAAGAGGATCAAACTTCCATTTTTCAAGAAACTCATTTCTTTTTTTATCAAGATGCTTTTCAGCATCATAGTAAATACTTAAATCTTTTTCTGTTGCAAGACGATATAATTTTCCTTTTATCCTTGAGGATTGAAGAACAACTGCGACCATTCTCTGGCCCGCATTACCTTGATGAAATTGTGTTCTAAGTTCTTTCTGGGTAAATGCATACTTACAACAAGGACAAACAACCTTCGCCCTCGAAATAGTTCCGACATGCGGGTCAAAATCAATCTTATTCCCTTCTCTTATTTCAAACTCCACCTTATTGCCTTTGGGGATTATCTTGTACACAACCCTCTTATTCTTCTTTTTTGCAAGCCAAGTCTGTCTGACCAAAGGAATCTCTGCACCACATGAAGGGTTCTTGCATTTTACTGTTCTTGACCAAATGTAACCAACAGGAACTGAACCATCCTCATCTTCGGGATAAAACC
>DXJV01000027.1 GCA_019056785.1 Candidatus Heimdallarchaeota archaeon | reverse complement strand
TGCTCCTCTTGCGCTAAAGGTTGCAAAAACATACCAATTTGAGGAACAAATACTTGCAGGAATAACAACCGGAATATCTAAGCTGAATTTTGCCGATTGGAATTTTGCTTTCTTCTCGTACAGTTTGATTATCCCTCTTTGTGAAACCCCTAAGAGGGCTAATTTTCCCCGCAAATTTTTCTTCGCTGCTTGTATTTGAATAGATATAGTCGAATCTCCGATTTGATTTGGCGGAATTTTTAATTTTGAAATTGTATGTTTTCGATCTGTGGCGACACCGTTTTTTGTAATGGTAAGATAATCAATGGCTATAATCCTTCGTTTCTGTAAATCACGAACGATGAACTTTATCCTGAATTCTCCTTTTGCTATACCCAAGTCAATTGGGATGGGTAAGAAGCAACTATCTAAAAGAGACGCCCGTTCCAGGATGATTTTTTCCTGGAAGACTCTTTTCTTGTAATTTGTTCTTGTTCTAATTGCTTCTACTTCAGCTTCTACATTTACTGGAAGGGTTTTTAATGATTGTATGAGAGAGCGTTTCCATTTTATCTTAATAACGGGTAAAATGGTGTTGTAATCTATTTTTGTGGGGCAATTCATAATAAAAATATTCCGAATTATTTTTGTGTTTCTAAAAGGAACAAGCTCCGGCGTTATTGCTGTTTTCTTTACCACTCCAATAGCTGTTCTAGTAGTTGCTTTTTTCTTTATGGTTTTTGGTGTAACAGTTCTTTTCGTTGTAACCGGTTTTGGTAAAGATATTTGACGTGCAGTATATCGTTTTGTTGCGCTAACTGATGAAGCATATGCTTGTGCCTTCGGCTTTGTTTGTGGTGTCGTTGTCTTTCGTCGAAGGCTTTGCGAATGTTTTGCTATGGCTTGCTTGGTAATTACTTTTTTCTTCTTTGAAGATTGGGAAACTTTTAGTGTTGTGGGCTGCTTTTTTTGCGGGGTTTTTTTAGTAGAAGGCTTCTTTACCTGCTTTTTTATTGGCTTGATTTGTGTTTTTACTGTTGGCTTTTTCGTGGCACTTCTTGAGGGAATTTTGGTTTTTGTTATTGGTTTTGAACTTGAAAGTTTCTTTGGCTTTTTAGGCGGTGGTATTTTTGTTGGCTTAAGTTTTTTCACTTGTGAGCGTTGAACCGGTTTTGGTGGCGGTCGTTTGATTTTTTCCAATCTTTGTAGTCTTTCTTGCCGTTTTCTCTCCAATTCCTTTTCTCGTCTCATCTGTTCTCGAAGCATCTTCGTTTTAAGTGCTTGTTTGGCCTTTAACCTTGCTCGTTCTTTTGCCATCACCTTTTTTCGGCGGGTGCGCGAATCTTGTTGTAATTTTCTTGCCAAAAGGCTCTTGGTGCTATCCTTTGCAGTCTTTGGTTTTGCCGTTTTAATCATGAAGAGTTCTTGAAATGTTGTTGTTGGTCTTCCTAATAATTCACAAAATGATTTACATGGTTTTCCATTTATCAATCCTAAACTATTGATCACTTTTGCAACAGAATTATTTTGTTCATAAAGGTAAAACATGAATGTTGTTGGTGATATTGGTGGCGCGATTCGGTTTGTCCCCCAGAGCATGATTAAAAGTGGAGCAATCTCTACTTCAGTGACTTTGAGTTGTAGGAATTCCTCTTTTAACCAAAGAACTAACGAGCGTAAAGATTCAAAGATTTTTCCAGGTGGACCTCCGGTTTCGGGGTTATGATTGTAATGTTTTACAAAGTCCCCTCCTTGCTGCTCGATAGAGGGGTCCCCTTGAAATTTGGCGAACATCCCAAAATTAATTGCTCTCTTACGATGCTCAAACAGTGAATTCCCTCGAACTTCGGGGATTGTTCCGCCGGTCCGCACTATTTTTATTGCTTTTAGAGCGATACTTTGGAGGAGAATAATTGTCATTAACCTGATTCTTTGATCAAATTGGGTATCAAAGAATCGTAATTCAATCGTCCCATATGAAGTAAATGGAAAAGCATCCACATATCGATCATCGGGAATTTCTTTCCGGACATAGCGAGAGAATTGTTCTCGCCGGAAGTTTGTACCAACGTATGGTAAATATTCAGGGATATTTGGTCCTAATTGCCCGGAGTTTTCTTTTAATCGGAAGCTTCGAATACAATCTGGCGCTAAAATTAATGTCCGCCCATCTGTACCTTTTTTCAGGATAATTCTACCTGAAGGTTTGCCATCTATAAAAGGGGAAGTGTTTGATAGCGCCATTAAATGGGGGATATACGCCCGAATTAAGTTATAGACGGCTTTCTTTTCCTTTGTATTTTTAAAACCCCCAAGATGGTGGTGTTCACCACAAGTCACTCCCGCACGGTACTCACTCTGACGTGGATTAAACCCTAGAGATTGAATTGAATACCCGCGAGTAAGAGAGCTTGAGGCGGCTAAATAGAGGGTATTTATCCACCAATCTATTTCTTCGAGATATTCACAAGGGGGCGTCACTAGCTCTAAAAGCCAGGTTATTTGCGAAATGTTTGGATCAGGACCAAAGACATTTATGGCAATTGTTTGCCCATTAATTTGATAATGAATTTGTACGTAGCGAATAAGCTTGCCATGCCTTTCAACATCTTTTCGGACGACGCGTTTAATTTTTTTGCGAATATACTCGGGGACACTGCTTGTTGTGCTTGTCAAACTTTTCAGGAATTTCAATGCTCCATTAAACATTTGATCCCAAACAGCAACCAGCTCTTTTCCATCCTCAAGGATGTCGCCTTGCTTATTTGTAATGAAATTTTCAATTTCCACTCCATGGGTAAAGGGCAATTTTCGCAATCGTGCTTCTGTAGACGAAGCTTGTTTTTGCATTTGAGAGTTGCTCATGGAGTGTTTCTCCTTTCGTTCTTACTTGTTTATCCTTTTGGTTTTTGGTGAAGTAAATAATTAAACAAGTATTGGGTCGTAAATGGATACTCTTCTGTTTGTTCTTCTAAAATTTCTGTTATTTTATTTGCTGCTTCGACCAGTTTTGTTACCTCTGAAACTTTCACAGCATTAGCCTCGAGGTTTTGTACGACGAAACTTCGTCGCAAATCGATAATGTCTGCGAAAACGTTCAAAATATATAACTCGTCGAAGATTTTTTCACCGGAGGGGTCAAACAAGAAGTCTGTGTTAAAATAAACCCCTGATTTTGAACATAACTCGGTTATTACCTCTGCCAATTTTCCTTGGGTTTTGCATTTTTTAATGCGATTGAAATCGTTCCAGGAAACCTTTGTATCATTAATTCCTTTCCGCTGGATGACCTTAGTTGGCCAGTATATTTTTAGATTTTTCAAGGCATTAAGTCCAAGAACGCGTTTTAAATGCTCCTCTGTTATACCCATTTCTTTTGCCTTATATGAGAATAAAAAGGACAGGTGGTCACTTGCTTGAGGGACACTGAAATAATTATGATCAGTTCCATACATAGTTGATTGCTCCCAAGTCTCAGTAAGGTTCATACAATTTCGGTAAAAAATCTCGCAGTCGTCACCTCGCATGCCGGATGTCTCAGTCTTGATATTCGGATCGTCTAAAATTTCAAACATTCCGGGTGTTTGGTAATCAAAACCAAAATGGCCAATGATGATAGTAAAATCTTTTACATTCGTTCGTTCGCGTACAGTCATTGTTACTTGATGAATCTCTTGTGCTGTTTGATAATTTTGACAATCAAATATGACTGGAAGCCGGTGTTCTATTGCTGTTTGGACGACTGCAAAAACTTTCTCACTTACAATTTCATCAAGCCATTTCTCGGAAAGGGGGTGTAATTTTAATCCTCGCGCACCATGTTCACTACAACGTTTTATCTCTGCAATGGCTGCTTCCCCATCCATTGGGTCCACACGGCAAAAAGGCACTAACCTGGAGCCATACTCAAATGTTTGTGCTCGTGTAATAATATAATCATTAGATTTAACAAACTTTGGTGAAGTTTTCGCTAGAAGAATGTCATGTAACGGAAAAGAAACGATTTTATCAGCAAGCCAGCCAAGATTTTGTGTTTTTCTTTGTTCTTCGAAAATAATCTTTTGTAGTCGTGTTGCAGGAGGGCTGAACATTTTAGCTGTTGATGGTGGTTTATAGGCAAAATCTTCTGGATAGTCATTCATTCTTTTAAAGAGGTCGAATTTTAATTTCTCATAAAAGTCAAGGTGATCCTTAGGACGTATGATTCGATAATCTTTTCCTTTCCCTCTCACTACCTCCTCTTTTCCTAAATGTGTATGCGTATCTACCAGATGCATTCGAAGTGGTGCTTTATCAGGGTCATCTTTATCTAAAAGAACAATCATTTTTTTTACTCAAATCCTATGTTTCAATTCTCTAATTGTGTGTTGCTTTATACGTACATAAAGGCTAATCTACATACAATTACATACGTCTCCCTCCCTAAAAAACCCTTGCATATCACCATCAATAGAGCAGCAGTAATAAGAGCTTGCACCGAAGAGAAAAAAAGTAAAAAGATAGTAATACTTTAACCAAAAAATGATTTTGCTAATAACCATAGATCTTCCGGAACACTCTTTCTTTTTGCAACAGCTTTTTCAATAGGAACATCTGTGATATTATTCCCTTGAAGACTCACCATCCTACCAAACTTTCCCTTATGAATTAATTCGGCTGCTCTGGCGCCATATCGCAAACCTAGAACTCGATCATACGCGCTAGGTGGACCACCTCTTTGGATGTGCCCCAATGTGATGCTTCGAACTGGAAGTTTTGTTCGTTTTTTAATCTCTTCTGCGAGAAATTCTCCCACTTTAAGGTTGGCTAAGATCAAGTTCCCAAATGCATCTACTCCTGCCTGTTCGATTTTTTCCTTCATTTCTGGGAAGATTACTCCTTCTGCGACAACAACGATGCTATAATTCCGTGGTTGTTTATGCCTCTTCTTTAACAATTCGCAGAGCTCATCGATGGAATATTCGAATTCTGGTATTATAATTGCATTAGCATTCCCCGCTAATCCAGCTTCTAGGGCGATCCATCCGGTATGTCTTCCCATGAGCTCCAAAACGAAGACACGATGATGTGACTTTGCCGTGGTGCGTAGTCGATCAATAGCTTCCATAGCAATATTGATTGATGTATCAAACCCAAATGTTTGATCTGTTGCCTCGAGGTCATTATCTATTGTTTTGGGCACCCCGATAACTTTTGCGCCTTGCTGTGTAAGTTCTTTAGCAACTCCAAGCGTATCATCTCCTCCGCAAGCTGCAAAAGCATGAATGTCGAGTTTTTTTAGGCTGTCATGAATCTTTTCAAATCCATCTTCGATTTTCCAGGGGTTTGTTCTTGAGGAGCCGAGAATAGTCCCACCTTCTTGAACGATTTCCTTTACACGTTCAAGGGTCAATACTTCGAACTCCTTTTCAATAAGACCTCGCCAACCATCTAAGAAGCCAAGGACTTCATAGCCAAGCTCTGTTGCTTTTCTAGTAAACCCGGCAATCACGGGATTTAGGCCAGGAGCGTCCCCTCCACTTGTTAATATTCCAATTTTTTTGATCATGAACATTCCTCTTTACTATTTAGTTAAAAGAATGCCTTATTATCTTATTAAAATTCTTTCTCCTTTTCCTTCACCATCGGTAAAACAATTGTTCAGAAAGTATTTATTGAATAATATATTTTAAGAAGTTATAATAAATGTGTTAAAAAAAAAGTGACCTACAAATGGTGCAATATAATTATCAATGGCGTATTAAGAAACAAAAACGAGTGCTTAAAAAGCGACTTTTCTTCTATCTTCGAAATACAATTTCAAAGTATAGCCCCTTCTACCGAGAGTGGTTTAAAAAGCATGAGATAGATGTGAATGACCTGTTCACTTTTGAAGATTTTCAGAGAATCCCCCCTACAACAAAAGAATTGCATCTACAAAATCCGAAACGTTTTATTTTGCAACCCTATCAACCAGGCTGGTGGGAAAGTACTTTTCAGACAGATCCACTTCCACGAAAAACGACTTTTAAGTATTGGCTAAAAAGTTTGCACAAAACCTATCTTCGAGAAGTTTTTAGCACAGAGCGAATAACAGAAGAAGAACGAATTATAATGGAAGCTGTTAATGACTGGTTGCCTGCTCTTTTTCTAAGTACTTCATCTGCTCAAAAACCTGCTTTAATTGCTTATACGAAATATGACCTCGAAAAGATTGTCCCTGAACTTATAGGTGCCCTCTTTTTAAGCGGCTTCCGGCCAAATTGGGAGATCTATAATATTCTCTCACCAGAGCCGACAATTGCTTACTTCCAGAATGTTTGGTCCCCAACTACCATTGGCGGAGGTTTATATTTTGCCTGTGATGAAGAAGACACGCCACTCCAAAAACAACTCCAAATCGCCTCTGACATTACTTTTGAAACTTTTGTGGGGACCCCTTCTTTAACCAAGCTTTGGTTGGAATATGCTCACAAACAAATTGAAAACAGTGAGATTACTCCCATTTCTAGTTTTAAACTGTGTATTTTAACCGGCGAAACGATGAACGAGAAAGTAAAAAAGGAGATAAAAACGTTATTCCAAAAAATTGGTTCTGAACCAAAAATCCTGGAAAGTTATGCTAACAATCGTGCAAGAGCCGTTTTCTATGAATGTTCAGAGGACTCTGGCATTCATCTTAATCCTCGATATTTCTATTGGGAGGTCCTTGATCAGAAAACTTTGGAGCCTGTAGGTGAAAGCGAAAAAGGGCTCTTGGCTTTTAGTCATATTGGTTGGCATGGCACTGCTTTCATTAGATATCTGACAGGTGATCTCGTTGAAGGGTTGACCTGGGAGAAATGTCCATCATGCGATTTAGTGGTGCCGAAAATTAAAGGGCCAATTAAACGTTTGGAGAAAAAACAATTAAATAAGAAAAAATGACTAAGAAATTTTTCTCAGAAAGAAAGAAAATTCCCCTCAAAGGGGGATACTTTTTTTGTTTATTTAACAGGCCGTTTAGAGACTGTATCCAAGTAATAAAGAATTGACATTGTTGCAAAAGTAAATGTAATTAATGCAATTACAAAAGCCAACCAAAATGTTGGTGACAAACGAACTGTGGTTTCATCAAAATTACTGTCAGCTGGCCAACCTGAAAGTGGCCTTGGTGAACCGTAAGCCCAATGCTCGTAAATAAGATTTCCAATGAAGTAGAATATTAATCCGACAGAAGTCACAATGCCTCCGATAGGGCCTGGGCGCTCATGTGTGAAATAATCGGGTTTATTAGAATAAGTTAGCCAGAATAAATAACCAGCACCAATTAATACTATTAATAATCCTATGCCAATAAACCACGAAGCAGATTTTGGAAAATTAAACAATTCATCCGCGCCATTATAGGTGGTCATCTGACCTTCGCGCCATTTTCCATTCCACCGAGTGAAATAAGTATATCTGTGAGTTCCAGAACCAAAATGATTGACATATGGAACTGCCATAGTGAAGAGCAATAAGAGAAAGGCTCCTGCAACTACTCCTAATCCGAGCCATTTTTGTGCCGGTCTAGTCATTTCGTAACCCATTGATGATCCTCCAACACTACTAAAGGTTAGGTAATTATTTTTAATTCTTTTGATAAATTTAGAATCTACAACACATCCGTCTTTTTAAGTTTTGTTTCGATAAAGCTAATAGTTCCAAAGAATGCGTTATGCCATTAAATTCTTATGTTAAAAGTTCCTATTTTCCTTGTGGCAACCTATGACAAATGACTTTTCAATTAGAATCAAATTTTGGATTGAAAAAAAGGGTCATTCTATTTTGGGCCCAGGTCGCTTAGCAATACTTGAAGCAATTGATGAAACCCATTCATTAACTGCTGCAACAAAAAAATGTGCTATTTCTTTCAGGAAAGGCTGGAAGCTTATTAATGAAATCAACAAACAATTAGAGCAACCTGTGGTTCTCAGTGAACGTGGCGGGAAAGGGGGGGGAGGAAAGACTGTTTTAACAGAATTTGGGAAAAAATTAGTTTTACAATATCGTCGAATTGAACAGAAATTAAATGATTTTATAAAAGACCCATCGCTTTGGGACCTTTGAAATACTCCTCCTCCTAATGAAAACTTAGAGTTGTTTCTCTTTTTCTTTCTCTAATTTTTCGCGTTCCCGTCGCAATCTCTCAAGGAAAGAAAAGTCACTGCTAACTTCAGGTTCTTTTTCAGTTACCTTCTCACCTTCATCTGTCGGTGGTGTTATTGGAGGAGATAGAGCACTAAAAGGTTGAGTTGCCGTTTTTTCTGGTTCAGTAGGTGGTTCTACTGTAAGTTCTTCTGCAAGTGGCGCAATTGGCTCTTTTCGTTCTTCGGTGGGTTTTTCTTGATTGTTGATGACTATGGGCGGCGAGAGGGGTGCTGGTTGATCCATAAATGATGGTTTGATCTCTTCTTCGGGTTCAACAGTGGGGATTTGAATTTCAGGTGCTTGGGTTTCTTCCACATCGAAAACCACAGGCGCTTTGGGTGCAAGAGGGGCTTCTATATGGTTCTTATTTGTTGTTGGGACTCGCCCTAGCCCTAAGGGTTGGGCAGAGAGTGGTTGGGAAGTTGAGATAGTGAATACTTCTGGTTTTTGAGGATGAGAAGTATCTATCATTGTTGGCGTTGTTGGAAGATCTAACCCTTTCTTCTGCATCAGCATTAACCTGCTAATGGCTTCAAATGTTTCAGTAATTCCGACGCCTTTCAAACTTGAAGTTGGAATGTAAAAAGGAATGTTATATTTTTGAGCTGCTTGAAGTCCTTCTTCATCAAAAACTTCTTTTAGGTCTTCTACATCATTTTTTGTGCTGACTAACACTTTTGGAATGCTTGGGTCATCTAATTTTAACAGCCACCTGTCAAGTGAATCTAGAGTGTCCCTTCTCGTTGTATCATAACAAAGGATTGCTCCATGAGCCCCTTTGGTAAAAATATTACTAATCTCAGCAAATTGATCTTGTCCACCAATGTCGCAAATTTGTAAAGTGACATCCTCACCATCTACTACTAGTTTTTTACTAAAGAAGTCTGCACCAATGGATAACTTATAGCTGCCAAAGAATTCTCCTGTAGTTAGGTAGTTACAGATTGATGTTTTTCCAATGCCGCCGTCACCTAAGACTACTACTTTAAAGAAGGTTGCCAATTATTTTCACCAATATCGTTCTTTGATTTTTCCTTTTTTTCCATTTTTTCTTTTAGGGTCTTGGTTATTTCCTTATAACAGAACCTATTTAAGTTTTCGATAGGTATTTCTCTTCGAATTTTTCTTTTGTTTTGGTAAATTTATAAGTTTCTTTTGAGGAAAATTTCGTCGGATTTTTTCTTTCTTCAATTGAGTTATCTTTAGGCTTTTTATAGAAGGCCAAAATAAGAGAAAGGGATAATTTTTTATTGCTTTGTTTTTATTTCTCCTTACAATTAACAATTATAAGGAAAAATTATTAATTAGCTGAAAGATTTTTAAGGGATATTAATAACAAAGAAACAGCAAGGCTAAAAAATAAAAGAATGGAAAGTGCATTTTATGAATCTGAAACGAATCTTGAAAAACAGAAAAGCAATGACCCCTTTA
Organism: Candidatus Heimdallarchaeota archaeon; assembly: GCA_019056785.1. Taxonomy (GTDB): domain Archaea; phylum Asgardarchaeota; class Heimdallarchaeia; order JABLTI01; family JABLTI01; genus JABLTI01. The sequence goes on along the minus strand of DXJV01000027.1, from coordinate 23,517 downwards.
ATGATTGGGATTATTGTAGCCGCATCAGTCATCGCAGTTATTTTCATTATTTTCGCGGGGGTAGTACCACAATTCAAAAAAGAAGTTCATATGATGGTTCAACCCCTGAGTATAAGGGGCAATTCAACCGATCGCGAATCTTTGATTTTCAGGGCCACTTGTGATTATGCCCCCGGAAAGATCATTAAAGTTGAAATCTATAAAGAGGTTTTAGGAGAACAAACCCTCTACGGTGAACGTGACGTTCTCTTTTCTTTCCAGAAAAATGAGGTGCAATATTTACAAGTGCGGTTCTTCTATGCTCGAGGCGGCGCACCCGTTCAAAACTCTACCCACCTTTTGTTTTCATTAAATGAGGATTACACACTCAAAATTACCTATACTGATATTAGCGGTATTAATGAATATACCATGATGTATGATTTTACATACAAATTGACTTAAAGGCTTAAGGGCTCCCCCCTTTCCATTCTTCTTTTTATTTCTTTTCTCTTCTTTTCATAGGGTTTGTGCTAAATGCAAAGATTTTAAAAGCAAAAGCGTATGTATGTAAATATATGTAATCATTGGATAGATGTATGATGGTAGAAAAAATAATCGATCTATCGGTCATCAATGTCGGAGAGATTGATGGTCGGGCATATATGAATAAACGAGATATGAATCGTTTAGGTGTGGATGATTTTGATATCATTCAACTAATAAATGAGTTTGAAGATAGTTGTGCAGTGCAAGTATTGGAAAACGATGAAGTAGAAAGTGATACAATTGCGGTAGACAACGGTATTTTAGATTCTGCAAATATCAGTGATGGTGACAGGGTAAATGTGCGGAAAGCCCACATAAAAAAGGAAGCAATAACTCGAGTGAAATTTGGCATAGAACCCTTAGAAGGACAGGCAGTAGAAGAATGCATTAGTTATATTATGGAAAATTTCGATGAAATGACTTCGGTGATTCGTAATCGCCCTATCTATCGGAATTTACAGGTAGATTGGCCAGATGCAGGTTGCGGGCATGTAAAAATCAGCTTTTTAGAATCCGACCCTGAAATTGAGGGTGATGAGGTAGGAGTAATTGATCCCTCTGGAAAAGAGATTGAAGTACAATTGGTTCCTGCAAGTGAGATGTCATTTAACGCCGTTCTTGTTTTGGACGTTTCAGGTTCTATGAGTAAAGAAGATATGGTTGTCCGAGGAACGGGGACTGCCATCGAAGGACTTCGTCGAGGATTAAAAGGCGGCCGCGATCTGGATATGCTTTTAAATGAATTTGATGAGAAGAAAGTCTCACGAATAAAAGGTGCAGCATTGGCGACTTTATTGTTCTTATCACAAAAAGTTGCCCGTGGTTGGGGTGAGCAGTTGTCAATCATCAGCTTTGCCGGAGACGTTGATGTCTTCGAAGTAGACTATGGTACAAATGGTCCCACACCGGTAATTTCCTGCACTGGTAAAGCTAAGTCTGCAGGCTTAGAAGTTATTGCAGAGTATGTTTCAAAACGATGCTCAAAGGGTGGCGGCTTAACATTCATGAGTGGCGCTTTACAACAAGCATATGAAATGACTACAAAGTTTGAACCAAATTCCATCACAGGAAAAATGAACCCCACAATGATCGTTCTCTTGACAGATGGGCAACCAAACAAAGGAAATGGCTTGGGCATTAACCCGGTGCCTATTGTTCGCAAGTGTGCTCGTGATTATCCCAATACAGTTCTTTATACCATCGGTCTGGGAGAAGCAGATAATAGACTATTGAAGCGTCTTTCAGAAATCGGCCGTGGTGAATTTTACGAAGCTAATGATTTAGGCGAACTAACGAAATTCTATGATTTGCTTGCTCGACGATTTATGATCGCTCTTAAAACTGACGCCGAGGAGCTTGTAGAGGAAGTTCCTGAGGACTTGTTCGAAGAGACTGAAGAAGTAGAAGAAGCCGATGAGGTAGAATTAGCTCTCGAGGAAGAATATGGTGGCCCTGGAGAAGATATTGCAGACGAAATTGCTGAGATGGACGAAGAAGAAGCAATAGATGATGATGAGGAAGACTATTAGGTCTCTTCTTTTTTTTTATTTTTATAAATAATTAACAATTCTACTTTTGTAGAAAAGAAAAAAATGCTAAGATGAAAGGATCTTTCATCTTGTTGTTCTTAAGTCAGACCTGCAATTTGTATGCCATGGATAATTAATAAAACAATTTGAACAATTCCCCACCCAAGGGATGTGAAGCTTACAATTAACGCTATAGGGAACCAATTCAGGATTTTACCAATCATAGCCATTTGTTTTGTCAGCAAACGTAAAGCAAGAAAGGCTGCAAGGTCTATTCCAAAGAAAAGTCCGACGTAAATCCATTTACTATTACCAATGTCTCCTTCAAAAAAGAGCGCTATTAATCCCGCTCCCAGAAAGCCCGCCAAAAGGGCAATTGCAGCAACAATAGGGGTATCCTCGAGCATCCGAAGCGTCATTAATGAACCAACAATAACCATTACTAGAATGGTAAAGGGATTAAACACATAAATCCAGTTGGCATTTACCTTTGGAAGGTTAATCGCTAAATAGCCTGCCAAGATGAGCGTAAGTACTCCAAAGGCTATGCCAATTTTTTCCATAATCTCGATCATAGAAAAGAGCTGCGCTCGTTCGCTTTCATTTTCTTTCTCTTTTCGAACCAATTTCCGGAAGATTCCCGTGGTCACTAGAATCGCATCAATCAATAGGACTATTGGGGCTAAAATGAACATTGCTAATTGAAACTGCTCTCCAGACATTTAGAGTTTGCTCCGAATTTTTTTTCTACAAAGATACTAGCCTTTTAGTTTTATTAACCTATTTAATTTATGCAAGGGGCCAAATACTCACATACAATCCAATTAACATCAGAGACACTAAACTAAAAGGTGTAGAAATCTTCAGTACATAATTCAAAGTTTGATCAAAACGCATCCTCGGGCGAATTGCTCTTAAAAGTGTTATCAATACATCTACAAGCATCGTTTTAACAACAAAATTGCCACTATAAGCGATTAAGGCAAAATAATCATTAGTAGGTTCAGGGATTGGTAAGTGAGGACCACCAAGGCAGAGAGTAACAATCAATCCTGCCAGGAGTGTTTCTTGTAGCCGCATCGCAGTATTCCACAAAAATAACTGCCAGTTAAAAGGAAGGGGGGGATTTATTAACAGGTCTTTTTGTGTTCCTAAGCGGTCAAAGTAGGGCTGATCAAACTTTGAGGATAGTGAGAATATTGCGATAAAAGTTGACATAGGCAACAAAATTAGAAATCCAAAGAGTTTGTTTGTATCAACGATCAAACGAATGTCATGTGCCAATAAACTTAATGACAGTGATTTTCTTGCGATAAGAAAACCGCTTAAGGCAAGAAAAAGGGGGATATCCCAGATAGCAAATTGTATGTAACTTTTAAAGGCATTTTTTCGCAATTTTTGAGGAGAGAGTAATTGGAGGAGCAAAGTAACAAAGCCAAAGAGTAAAATTACCCCAAATACTAAGAGAACATCTCCTTCAAAAGAGAAAATGCCAATAACACCTTCTGAAATTTTCAGATATTTTCCATAACCTCCAGATTTTGCCGGTAATTCACCGAGAATATTAATTGGTAAGAAAAATGCGCCGAAAATTGGAAGAGCCAATAAGACAATGAGTAAAGTAATTTGAACAATTATTCTAAACGAAAACGAGTGCTTTTCTTGTTCCTTGGCAACTAGAAATTTGAAATTGCTTACTAGAGGAATGAACATTGCTTGCTCTTTTGCTTGGAAAGAAAAACGGGCCATTAGCCGTCCATTAACGTGTTCGAAAATTGCTGCAAGAACAATAAAGAATACCATGCCTGGAAAGACAAAAAGGTTAAACCAGATGTTAAACATGCTCAATCACTCCATCCTTCTGAAATTGTTGCTACAAGTAGATTGATATTTTCTAACACTTCACCTGAGAGTCTGAGTAAAATACCTTGTTGGTTTATTTTGAGAGGTGAGGTGAATTGATAAACATTTGGGGCTGATAATATTTCTTTGTTTTTATTAACTATAAAAGAGAAAAGCTCCCCTGAGGGTGTTTCCAAGCGATTTGAAATTGTCCCAATAGAAAGTTCTTCAGGTACCTCTATTAATTTAATTGCACCTGCAGGGAGATTTCTCAACAATTCTCTTAGAATTTTGAATGATTCTTGAATTTCATCAATACGAACCAATACTTCACCATATAAGTCACAGAAATCAGAAACTGGCAATGAAAAATCGATTTCAGGATACGCCAAATAAGGGTCGGAAACACGAATGTCGTCTGTGATACCTGTGCTTCGAGCCAAGGGGCCCACAAGCCCGTATTTCTTTGCATCTGCTCGAGTTAAAAAGCCGACATCTTTAAGACGATTCTTTATAACCCAGTTTCTATTAAACAGCCGGGAAATAAAAAGGCTTTTCTTTTGTAATCGTATGAGTTGTTCTTTTGCAAAAGAAATCATTTGCTGGCTGAGATTAAAACCTACCCCACCAATGACATTGAAAGGTTTATTCGAGGGTGGAAATAGCTGCCATTTTAATCGGGCTGTTTTTTCTTTAAAGTCAAGTAATCGTAATTGTAACAAGGGGAAGGAAAGTTTTAGGGCGATCTCACTTAAAAAAAGAAGGTGCTGTTCTATTCGTTCGAACTCGAGTCTCATTGTCCGTAGGTATATAGCTCGTTTTGGCACATGTGCTGTTATCTTGGCAAGTTTTTCTAAAAGTAGAATGTGGTTCATTGAGATGTGCTTTCTGTAAGGACCTCTTAATTGGTTGTCAAGAAATTGCAAGTTTTCTGTCCAAGAGCGGTTTGTTAGCTGTGGCTCGAGAAGCTTTAGAACATCCAACTCCCCATCAAAATTTGCTGCCATTACTTTACTATTAGCAATTCGAAGATTCAACTGCGCTTTTGTGTCAAAATACTGATTTTGTAAGGTTATCTTTTTTTTGAAAAAATTTTTTGCAATTGGTTGTGAATCTTGAGTGAAATTCTGAGTCATTTGTTGTACCTTCTTCTATTCAAATATTAACAATTACCTTTAAGTTCTTTTTCAATAACAACAACATAATAATTAATAAGAGAGACATTAATTATTTTCTATTCAAAGAATAATGGGTTTTGAAAAACTTGCTAGTAAATTGTTTTGAGGACGAAAAATGACTGATGAGACAGGTGATATTCTTATTGTTGGTGCAGGGGCAATTGGAGGTGCGACCGGAGCAATTCTCTACAAAAAGGGCATTGATGTTGTTTTTGTAAATAGAAAAGGTCCCCATTATGAAAAATTAAAATCTGCGGGAATAATGATCGAGGGTTCCGAGGAAGCTATAAAAGTGCCAATTGTCTCGAGTATAAAAAAACTAAAACAGAAATTCCGCCATATTTTGGTAACTACAAAAAATCTCAGCACAGCAGAAGTTAGTAAAAGTCTTTCAAGAGTTATGACAAAGGAAAGTCTCGTATATAGTTTACAAAATGGCTTTGGAAATACCGAGATTATGGCAAAATACCTCCCACAAGAGCAGGTTGTTGCCGGAGTTGTTGGATGGGGGGCGACAAAAGTGCAACCTGGAGTGGTACGAATAACTTCTCAAACAGGAAACTTTGTCTTGGGGTTTGAGGGAAGAAAAAGCACCACAGATTCACGTTTACAAGACATCCAACAAAAACTCCAATTGTGGAAGCCAACCATCATAACTGATAATATCGTCGGCTATCGTTGGAGCAAATTAATTGTTAATTCAATCATCGCTTCTTATGGGGGGCTGCTAAACCTTAGTGTAGGAGAAATGCTTAGTACTAAACGGCTTCATCCTCTTTTAGCTGCATTAAAAGAAGAAGGGATTTTGGTTGCAGATGCTCTTAATATTAAATTAGAGAAAGTAGATCATATGGATGTAAAAGCCTTTTTCTATAAACCTCATCCTGCGGATAAATTCTTAGAGAAAGTCAAATATACTGTCATGAGTTCTTTTATCCTTAAAATGGGTGCAAAACGACATGGAAAGATCCATTCCTCCCTTGTTTGGGACCTTGAACAAGGACGGAAAACTGAGGTTGACTTCCTAAATGGTTATATTGAGAAAAAGGCAAAAGAATGCAAATTGGAAGTGCCAATTAATAGCTTTTTAGTTAAAGCTATACATGAGATTGAGCTGGGAAAAAGAAAAATGGGATTGATAAATTTAGAAGAACTAGAGGCAATTGCTAAGATTTCACAAGAAAAAATAAAAGAGCAAGAAAAGAATGTACATTAAAAGTCCTTATGGTTCAGAGGAGGTCCATTGTATATTTGTCCACCGATAATGATGACGGCAATGACTTGTATCAGCTAGCCTATTCATTTTTTAAAGAAATGGGCTTTGAAATCAAAGAACAAATTACCTTAATTGGAACAAGTGGGAAACGATACCAATTCGATATGGCTATTAAAACTAATTTTGATGACTTGGAAATAAATGAAGTGCTGGTAAAGATCATCAATTGGAAACGGGCTGTGGGTGTTGACAGATTAATCCGGCTAGAACGTATTCTTAACGACCTTCAAAATCGGAAAGGGTTGGTGATTTCTAACAGTTTTAGTGAGCCAGCAATCAAGTTTGCGAAGAAGCATGGCTTGATAACTTATCAAAGAGAGCATTTGCACCCTCTATCTGATTAAAAGTAATTCTCAAGTGTAGCCTGTCCGGAGGAGAGCGGCAGTGCATTAAGCCCCTCTTTTTGTAAGTCCTTTGCCAATTTCTTTGCATTGCCAAAAATGGTGAAAATCTTTTCAGGGGAACACGCTTTTGCAAGTTCTAGCAGTTTGTTGTAATCAGAGTGGTCACTAATCATAAAGGCGGCATCAGCACCCGAACGATGCTTGAAAGACTCGAGGTCTTTAGCCCAGCCGGAAAACCCTACCACACGGCAATTGGTTTTCTTCTTTAGTTTTTGAATAAAGTTCGAATTATATGGTGATGGTGCTTGAAACAATAACCAAGGACTTGTTTTTGGCAAATCGTCGATGACTGTGGGTAATTTCTTTGTTGGATGTAAAGATAACCCCAACTCTTTGTGAATTTGTTCCATTTCCCAAACAATTTTACTTGAAAAGCGTAGGTCTATTAACTGACCAAAACAATAATTGAGTAATTGCGCCTTACCAATTGCATAGCCAAGAAGGATTACGGGATGATTGTGGTCAAGTTGTGTTTGTATGTAATTTGTTGCCTGTTCAACTTGCTCCATAAATGGAGGAAACGAATATTCCTTGTGCCCCCACGTAGCCTCTAAGAGTAAAACGTCGCATTTCTTCGGGCGAAAACCTTGGAGATACGCTCTATCCTCGATATTAATATCACCTGTATACAAAACTTTCAAACCATTCTCTTTTAGATTAATTTCTGCAGCTGTTGAATCGAAGGTATGACCACTTGGAATGGTTTTTAGACTGAATTGCTCTGTTTCAAAGGCTTCTAATGGAGTAATTTCATACCTAATGCGCTTGTTAAATAATTTTGCAGTGGCTTTGGAACAGACAACTTTAGGAACAAAAGGCGGCTTTTTGCCTTTGGTTGGAAGATGGTCATAATGTGCATGAGAAATAAAAAACTGGTCTTCTTTTGAGTTGAAAAGTTTGGGGTCTAAATGAAGGTTTGCTCCAGGAAATTGGAGCGTGATCCGGTTCTTTGAAAAGATTTGCACTAACAATTCACCCTTTATTTCTCATCCTTAACGGGGTTTGTTCTAGTTCTCTAGTGAAATTTAATTGTTTATCCGTTAAAATGTTACCGCTATCTTTTGAGCGAAAGCTTTTTTGCAATGAGAATATTTTAATAGGACTGGAATAAATTGAAAATAAAGGCAATTAATAGAAAAGTGAATTACTAATGCTCCCCTCCTGGTTTGCGACAATTTCCGACTCAGAAGTTTTTAATGCTATTTTCTTTGTTTTACCGATGATGTTCGCAAATGTCACTCCTCTTCTATTTGGAGGGGGTGTGCCAATGGATTTCCGGAAAAATTGGTTTGATGGCCGGCGAATTTTAGGGAATAATAAAACAATTAGAGGTTTTGTTGTGGGGTTTCTCACTGGTTTTTTAATCGGGCTTTTTACTCGTTGGTGGTTTTCGACTCAATTTGGCATACAAATCCCAATAACAAATGGTTTGCTACAAGGAATGGGCGCAGTTACAGGTGATATCGTTGGTTCTTTTATAAAACGACGTTTGAATATCCGCTCAGGGGGCTCATTATTAGTTATGGATCAAATTGGCTTTATGGTTTTTGGCCTGGCTTTTGCTCGCATAGATTATGCCTTCCCTTGGGCCTATTGGTTAATTATGATTCCACTTGCAGGTGTCGTTCATTTTGCTGCTAATGCTGTAGGCTACACACTGGGTTGGAAAGACGTGTGGTGGTGAATTATCATTTGCCCTGTTCTTTTTTTTTGCAATTAAACAAGTCCTTATAAAGCCAAGGGATAATATGTTTGTTGATTTACTTACAACAGAGTGATTTAGTTGACTTATGTTCCTCCTGAGAAGAAACAGAAAGGCGGTACAAGTAGCTTTGGTGATATCGTCTACATCTTTTTATTTTACTTAATTGAAGGGTTGTTCATTATAATCGGTGTTCCGGCTCTCGTGGTAGCAATAGGACTCATTCCCATAGCAATGTATGTTATCATTCGCGGGGAAACAAATATTGTCTGGCCATTATATGTCTTGGCTGCTGCAATTATCTTCTTCCAAATACTGGCATTACAATATTTTGTGAAGAAATATGTTTTGGAACCACATAAAATGCGTTTGGGACAATGGCTTCGATGGAAGTTCTCACCCAAAGAAATCAAGAAGCGACGGCTCGACAGGCAGGAACGAACACGAAAAATGGAAGCTTGGTATAGCGGCATGGATAAGGTCAAAGAGGAAAAAGAACAGATTAAAAAAGAGCAATCTTATGATCTGCGGAGCGAATGGTACTATAAAGAAACTGATGATGAAATAATGAGCGAAGCCGCCCCCAAGTTTGAAGGGGACAACGATGAAGGAATAATCATAATTGATGATTCCGAATCCTAACTCTCTTTTCTTTTCTGGTTTCCTCTCCAAGCTCTTGTTGCAAATCACCATCATGAGAAAAAGGGGAATTTTTAAAAACCTCGTTGCTACAAGTTGAGTGGCGAAAAAAAGTGCATTTGTTGTTGTGAACTTCATGACTGATGGAGAAAAAGATTTCAACACGATGGTTGTTACCCCTTGGGAAGTAAAGGGAGAAATTGATTATAAAAAATTGGTCAAGAAATTTGGCACGACATTTTTGTCTACAAAGGAAATTACCCAGATAAAAGAATATAGTGGTGGAGAATTACATCTCTTGTTGCGTCGGGGGCTCTTCTTCAGCCATCGAGATTTTGACTGGATTTTACAAATGTTGAAAAAAGGCGAGAAATTTGTTCTTTACACCGGTCGTGGTCCCTCTGGTCACACCCATCTTGGGCATCTTGTTCCATGGATCTTCACCAAATGGTTGCAAGACATATTTAATGTTGATTTGTATTTCCAGTTAACAGACGATGAAAAATTTCTTTTCAATCAAAAGTTTACTTTTCAAGAGTCACAAAATTTTGCTTATGAAAATGCTAAGGACATTCTAGCTGTTGGTTTTAACCCTGAAAAAACTCATTTCATCTTTGATTCCCAGTTAACGAAAACGATGTATCAAATTGCTGTAGAAGTAGCCAAACGGGTAACATTTTCCACAGCGAAAGCCGTCTTCGGTTTTGTAAATGAGTCAAACATTGGTATGATTTTTTACCCGTCTATTCAAGCAATGCCTTGTTTTCTCCCATCAGTGTTGCAAGGGAAAAATGTTCCAGTCCTAATTCCCGCAGCAATTGATCAGGACCCTTACTGGCGAATCACTCGAGATGTTGCACCTAAACTTGGCTATTATAAACCGGCGGCGATACATTGTAAGTTTTTCCCAGGGTTAGCGGAAGGAGGGAAAATGTCTGCTTCAGAACCTGATAGCTGTATTTTCACTACAGATGATCCTAACAAAGCCAAGAAAAAAATCATGCGGGCGTTCACTGGCGGAAGGGCAACAATAGAAGAACAGAAAAAGTTAGGCGGTCAACCTGAGATTTGTAATATTTATTGGTATGAATATTATCTCTTTGAGCCAGACGATAAGAAAATCGAGAAAATGCGTTCGGATTGTTTGGCTGGAAAATTGTTGTGTGGCACTTGTAAGAAACGATTGGGTGAGAAAGTTAAGCAATTCTTAGCCGATCACCAGAGCCGGCGTGAAAAGATTACCAAGGAAATGATCGATGAAAAGATCATTAAAACATAAGTTTTCAATTATCGCAGCATAAGGGGCTGGCATCTTCCCTTTTTCACTTCGGCAATTAATTCATCCATTGTTTGTATTTTCTTTCTAAATTGTGTAACACAGCTGGCAATCTCACCATGGATATGTGCATCACTCCCCCCAACCATTGGGAGTTCTAAGAGTGTTGCTGCTTCCTTTGCCTTCTGGTTATCGCTCGCCGGCCTGGCGCCATTAATTTCGATGGCGTCAAAAGGAAGGTCATAGACAAGATCGCCTACTCCCAGTTCTGAAAAGGGGTGGGCGGCAACAGCAAGCCCTTTTTCGTCATGAATAATCCGTAAAACTTCTTCTGGCTCCAATTCTCGTGAGGGGACCGAGGCAATGCCATAAGCCAAGATATGCCCTTCTGTAGAGGATATTTCTACTGCGGGGGCAAAAACAACAATTTCATGTTCTTTTTCGATGGTATTTTTGTCTAAATGGAAACTGCCGATAATGTCATGATCAGTAATAACAATGCCATTAATAGTGAAAGCTGCTTCGAGGAGAATTTCTTCAAAGCGTAAAAAACTATCACTCGAAAAGTGACTATGAATATGCATATCAACAAGAAAACCCTTTTCTGTTTTTCGTGGGGAGCGTATTATCATCCTTTCCAAATCACTCATAAAAATCGCTAAAACCACTTTGTGTTACAGAAACACAATGCGATTCCCACCTTGGCGTTTGGCTTTTTTTAGTGCTTTATGTGCCAATCTTTGTGCTTGCCCTTTAAATAAGCGTTTTGACCACTGATAAGGGCCAGTAGGTTTGACAGGGGTATAGGGCCCTCTAGCAACGCCGATACTTAAGGTTGCTTCACAGCCATTTTCAAGACCAATTTTTTGGATTTCGTTCATAATGTATTCAAGATCTTTTTGGATCTCTTCGTGTGACAGTGCACCTGTTAAACGAATCATACACTCTTCTGTTCCTCGAATTTCATCTAATCCATAAATGATTTCGCCCGTGTGTTTCCGGGCAAAGTCTGTCACCAGCTGTGTTAAGGTACCTGTGATATCATTTGGCTTGTAAGGAACCCATCCTTGAGCTTCTGATATTTCCTTGAAATTATCGATGTCTATGAAGATTATGAGTTCTTCTACTGTTTCAAGAGTCAAGGTTTTTTCCTCTCTGTGAATAATAGTCATAAAGAAAATAGCAATCAAAATAAAAAGTGTTTCGAGGATTCTTAAGGCAGTTATTAATTCTCTTTTTTTTTCAATTTCCTGAATTTGTTTTATTTTAGTCATATCGAAGATAATATAAACAAAAAGGTTGGAGAAGAAGCCCCGAGGTGGGAACATATGGCCACACCAGTAGAAGAGAATTATTTGAAAGCTTATGTTATGTGTACGGTTCAATTAGGAAAAACAAATGAAGTGTTAGCTGCCCTGAAAAAAATTCCGAATATCACATCTGTTGCAGTTATTACCGGTGAATATGACATTATAGTGCGTGTTGAAACTAAAACAATGGATGAGATGTATGACCGGACCCAAGAAATCCATTTAGTTAAAGGCATAGTTGAAACTACCACTTCCGTAATTCAAAAAGAATTTTAATCTAATAGGAGAATTGCGAAGAATGACCGACCGAACTACAAGGCCCTTTAGAAAGCTGCCCAGGAAATATCTATTCATCATTTTGGCAGCTCTTTCAGGTATTATTAGTGCAATTTGGGTTGCCATAGACACTTTTGTCACTAAAGGGATCGTAGTGGATAGTGTCACTTTAGAGTCAAATGAATATGCCTTCGCAATTCAATCAATGATCATCGGTTTTTTGGTAAGTGTTTTGTTTGTCCTGCTGCTGTGGATCCCAATAAGTAAAAAACCATTTGAAGAACTGAAAATGCGAAAAAGGCAAAAAAGGCAAGAAAACGATGATGACGATAATGTGCAAGAGGACGATAAACAAGTACATGCCCAAGGTGAACAGAAAAGACATTTCTCTTTTTTAGGCCAATTCATCGACCCGCAATTTCAAGGTATCTACCTTCCCACAAAACGAATGTTTCTTTGGCTCACTCTTTCTGGTTTATTTTCAGGCATTCAAACATTAGTATACTTTATTTTGATAAAAAGAATGGACATTTCAGTCTTCCTGCCGGCAGCTCAATTTGTGGTTGTTTATTTAATCATTGGTGATTTGATCGTTGATAAATCAAAACCAGCAACTGTTGAAGTACAATCGATTGTTATGATCGTTCTTGGAGTCATTTTAGCAGCAATCGAGTTAGACACCACTAGTTCTTCCCTGAACTGGTTTAACTTGCTAATGGTTTTTATTGTTTTTAATGGGAGTTCTGCAGTATATGTTATTTTTCAAAAGAAATTGACACAAACAAAAGACCATCACGGAAGAAATATGGATTCAACTAATATTCGTCTCTGGACCTTGGTCTTTATGGCTCTTTTTACCATTCTCTTTACTATTCCTTTCATGAGAAAGACAGATTGGTTTGTCTTTAAAACCACTTTTGTTCGAGCCATCTTTCCCGTGGCGCTATCAATGTTATTAGTTTATGTTTCCCGAATCTTCTATATCCGTGCTTTGGCAATGGGAAAAATGTCAATCGTTAATTCTCTTGCCTCCATCTCTGTGATAGCGGGGATCCCAATAACAGTTATTCTGAGTTTTATCTGGCCGCAGTATTTCCAAATAACTTCAAATTGGCTGGTTTGGCTTCTCCGAGGAATAGGGGCAATACTTGTCTTCACCGGCATCGTCGGTCTTTCTCTTAGTGAGGTAAAAATTGTCATCTTGGGAAAAGTCAAACCTGGTGAGAAATGTGATTTTGAACAGATCAAAGAAATCCCGGGTGTGGAAAAAGTCTCAATTCTTACGGGCGAATACGATTTAATGATTATTCTTCGAACCAGAACAATTGGTCGTGGCTATCAATCAATTGTTGCTCGACTCGAGTTGATTCCGTGTATTGATGTTCTGGTTTCAAGTACAATTCTCAAGGAATGGTCCTCTTAGCACAAGAGGTTTAGCCAGTATATCGTAAGGCTTCACTTGGCGGTATTTTAGATGCTCTCCGGGCTGGAAGAATTGCTGCAATAATGGAAAGTAATACTGTTACGAAGGTGAAAATAGCGAGCATTTTCCAAGGAATGATGAACCGAAAATCAAAGTCAGCCAAATATTGCGTGTACATGCCGTATCCGAGAATAAAGCCGTTAATAAATCCAATAACCAATCCAACAAAGGCAACTGCGAAAATTTCGATGACAACTGCTGTAATAACTTCTGCTCTTTGAAAACCAATTGCACGCATCATGCCAATTTCTCGTGTTCGTTCTGTAATACCGCGCAATGAAACAATGATTAGTCCTAAGACACCCACGACAAGGCCTAAAGAAACAAAAGATTGCATAAAACTCACTGACTGGGTGATGAATTCCATAAAGCGTTTTAATCTCTCTCTCAAACAAAGTGTATCATAGCCGAATAGTTGTGCTTCAACTTTACGGCTAACTTCCAATTTCTCATCCAGAGTCAATTTCGGACTTGTTCTTATAAGAAAAGCAGAGGTATTTGATATGCCGGTAAAAATGGGTGCGTTTTCGCTTGCAAATAAAAAGCTCGAGAACAGCAACGAGTAAGTGGTTGTTTGAATGAATGCAGCGATGGTGTAATTTCCAGGAACTACAGTCATAGTATTTGGATCAATTTCATTGATAGTAATTGTGTCGCCAACTTCAGCCTTGAGTGTATAAGTAATGCCGCCCTCGTCAAACTCGAATTCTTTTAATAATCCAGGTAGAACAATAAAACGATTTGATTCATTTTTTACTGCTTCCCAAACATCGCCTTCGATTCCATCCCAAACTTCATAGAAGGCATAATCAGTCATCCCGAGCCAAGCATCATTAACACCCCACATGTCGCAAGGAATGGGGAGAATCTCCACTATTGAATGTGTTTCATTTTGCCCCAAGAAAGGAAGATTAATTAAGGCCCCAGAAAGGGAGAAGCGGAATTTCATGCTAATAACTTCTTCAATGTTTGGGTCTGTTTCTTTTATCATCTGAATTGGGTCATTCGTAAAATTCGAAGAACCAAAAGGTGTATAGGCAATGATATCCACTCCTCCCTCTTCGATTGTCGCAAAATCCTCAAATCCAAGAGTAAAGCTGCCAGTGAAGACAGCAAGAAAAACATTCGTAGTTAAGATGACACCAAAAATCGCAAATGTTAGAGCAGAGCGTGTTTTTTTCTTGCCAACATAACGCATAGAGATGACTCCAATTGATCGGAGCGATTTGACCTTCTGGAAAAAGTCATTGAATCGGTTTGAAATCCACTCGAGGTTTAACGCGATGAAAATAATGGTGCCAAATACCATAGCTAACATTCCAATCAAAAAGACATAGAGAGCCATTTCTTCGCTAATCTCAATTCTAGATAGGTAGGGATTCAATAAGAGTACGGAGAGTAGCCCTGTTGCTATCCATGACAAAGCAAAGAGATTGAACGCAATTCGCGCACCAATTAGTCTTGAAAAGACAAATCCTAAACCAAAGAGAAAAGCGAGAATCCCACCTAAAAAGATCGTCCAGCGCCAATCAGCAGTGATTACGAAAGAAAGAGCGAACATAGCAATCGCTCCTACCGCTAATAGCGCGCCCAGGAAAATTGACCAGTTGCCACTCTTTCGTCGGAGTTGGATGGTTTCTACTTCATTTATCGTTTCAACAATATTGATTCGAGATGCTTTCCATGCCGGATAAAGTGCTGCTAATAATGAGATTACAATTCCAATAGTAAATGCTATAATCAATCCTATTGGTCGTACTATTAACGGAATGGAAGTTAGAATTTCGCCGATGTCTAAAAAATTCTCAAGGAGAAAAATAATCCCAATTCCACTCAACATCCCACCTCCAAGCCCCAATAGCGATCCAAGCCCACCTAAAATCATACTTTCAGTTAGAAGCGATATTAAAAGCTGCCGCCGTGTTAATCCAATTGCTCGAAGGATTCCAATATTCCGTTCTCGTTCATCGATATTCATCAATGTTATATTGAGGATGAGCATCACACCTGAGATAATTATTAGCGAACCAAAAACATAAAGAACAATCCGAAAGTTTCTAATGGAGTCTTCAACATCTTTGAATGCTTCCAATTTCTGAGGGTCAACTCTGTATTTCTTCCCTGCATCACCAAGATGAAATTCCAAACGTTTCTCAATAAGTTCTTTTACAAAAGCAGCATTTTCATTACTTTTTGTTGTACTCACAACGATGGTGTTGATCGCATCAGTTATTGTGGTATTAAATAATTTGCGCAAATAGCCTAATTTCATGAAAATGGTGAACCCGGTGTTCAAAACACCTTTTCCTTCAGTTTTTGCAATACCTTTTACATTTAAAGATTCAAAGCGAAAGTTTCCTTGTGCATCTAGGAAGGCCATTTCGATTGGGTTAACTGCTGGTAAAACCAGCTGCTTGTTTTTCCCTTCCCCAATAACATCAAAATCAATAACTGATTCTGCCAGTCGCCAACCGATAATACACTCCTTCTCGCCCAGTTTTGAGAAGTTAAAGTTATTATTACCATAGCTTTCATCTGGCAATAAATCACCAAATGGCTTATCAAGTACCGGATGAACCCCTATAGCTGTTACAAAAGGCTCGGTTTGTTTTGTGGTTAAAATCGAGGAAATACTCACTTGTGAAGTTATTCGTGGAGCAATACCATCAATATATGGGAAGAGTTCCCAGTCGAGTTTAAGGTTCTGATAAACCGAATAGTTGAAAAATTCGGTTTGATATTCTCCCTTCTGAATGACGATGTCTGCATTTCCATACCTTAAACTTACTGTTTCCTTCATTGCGTTGACAAGTGAATCTGTAGCAATTTGCACACCTGCTAGAAGAGACACACCGATAAGAATTCCTAGCATATTGATTAGGTTTTTCAATTTGCGGCGATTAATCCCTCTAAGAGCATGTTTAATTGCAAAGAACAACAAGACCACTCCATCTGCGAATTCTTTATTATTTTAATTGATAATAATTGTAAAGTCTAATAAATTAATCTATTGAAATTGAAAAGCTACTTAGCGATAAAAAAAGTAACTTTTCTTGCTAAAAAAACTTCTATATTTGTCCCAAGACTAAATTTAATATAAAAGGTATCTGATAGTGTAAAAGAGTAAAAAGGTGTCTAGAATGAGTCAAAAGAACGAGGAAGAAGCAGAAATTGTCAAATTCCCGGGAATTGCAAGTATCTCATTGTCAATCACCCCGATTGCCAATCTTGATGATTTTAACCAACTCGAAGCAGTAGTCCGAGTATATGATGAAAATAATGAACAAATTATGCGACAAAAGGCTCGCTCGCTGTTTACTATCGCTAAGAATCTTAAATTATTCATACAAAACCGAACGAATTTGCCTATCAACGACCGCCGGCTTTCTGTTTGGTTTGCAGAATATCTCGCCAAAGTTGGCATCAAAATTGATGAAGAAACAGCTTATCAATTGATAAAGCAGGCTTCTCAAGCACTTGTAAAAATTTCTCGTGTGACAATAGAAGAAGTCGAAGCATCGGATTTGGTGTCTATTGAAAGTGATGTCGTAGCAAACTTAATCGCTTTAAAATCGGATCATTTGTTGAGTGAGGAGGAACTTTATGGTCTTTTAGAAGAGCATCAATCACCCTTTTGTACAAAAGTCACGCGCTCAATTCAATATACCAATTCAGGAGGAGCTATCCATAAAGACAAACTTGCCTTGGAAATCCTTCCTGCAGAGCAAGTCTTAAAACATGCTTTGGTGGCTTCTTTTATGAATGAGAGTCAGTCGGACTTGACAAATGTTCTCATTACTGACATTATTCCTTTTTGCTATAAATTGGTGGATGCCAAAATAACAGGCACGGAAAACATCCCGTATAAGAAGGAATTATTAGAGAATGGCTTGAAAATCTCTTGGACAATTTCTACAGTCCCAGCTGGGACCGAAATAAAAATACTTTATTCTTTTGAAAAGAGAATCCCCCGTACAATTATGATCCGCAAAGGAGAAGAAATTCGAATTGTTCAGGATTATAACTCGATTTTAGAAGAGGAAGATGCTGAAGGAAAAGTAGTTCAATATTCTGTTTCAGAAGTCATCAATCTTTTGCCAGTCACACTCGACGAACTGATTATTCGTGATTTGATACCGAATGAGCTTAAGGTTGTTGAAAGCTCTTTGCCTGAGGATGTTGAGCTCATCGATTTCGGCCAAGATTACGGTTATAATCTTCAGCAGGTTTTCACTAATGTAGAGACAGGCACAAAAATCCTGCGAAGATACTTTGTTGAACCTGCTCCTCTTCTCTGGAAAGTAAATTTGGAAGTTCCTGTAGAGGATGAGACAATTTTAGCAACTAAAATTCTCGAAGCGACACCCCAGGAGAATCTCTATATTTGTACGATAGAAGTTTCAACACCTGTTCCTTGCTTGCTTTTAAATGAAATTGAACCAGGATTAAGTGCAAGTGAATTCTATCCTTCTGAACGAAAACCAGAAAATACCTCAAAAATGCAATGGTCTCTTTCAGGCGATTTTAGCATTTCCTTTGTTATGTCCGGTACCTTGGCGCGGCAACCAAATCCAATAACAATACAAGTCAATGATAAAAAATACACTGCAGAAATTGCTCCAAAACTCGCGGCAAGAAATAGTCGTTTAATTGCATTGCCATTTTCTCATGTTGCTCTTTATCGAAAAACAATTAGAAAAGATTAAGCAATTTCTGTTTACTTTTCTTTCTTTCTTTTTCGAACTTCATTGAATTTCTGGTTATATGTTTCTGCAGCCTTTCCAATATCCTTGGCATACATGATCGCTCTACTAACATTTAGAAGGATGTTTGTCCCCCCAAAATTGATGATTTTTTCGAGGTCACCTTGTTGTTTTCCAATTCCCGGGACTAGCATTATAGTTTCATCTCCGGCGAGTTTCCTGATAGTACTAATGTCCTCTTTTGTGACATGTCCTGTTGCTCCAACAACCACACCATCGCCTTGGTATTCCCCAACTTTCTTGGCAATGAATTCATACCCCTTTAACCCTTCGAGTGTGGCTTCTTTCATGAAATAGATGGCATCTGGATTGGACATTAAAGTAAGCGTGATTAATCCCAAGCCTGCAGCATGGGCAGCGGTGATACTCTCCTTAATATTGCCTGCAAAAGGCGAGTGAGTGACAGCATCGAATCCCATCTTTTTCATCCAATAAAACCCCGCATCATTTGTTGAACCTATATCGCCTATTTTTTGGTCGAGAATAGAGACCAATCCATAGTCATGGATTTTTCTATTCAATTTTTGATAAGCATTTAAACTTAAATAGAACAGATATTGATTGTTTGGCTTTATTGCGCAACAGTAGTCTTGCACCCGTTCGAGAAATTCTTCAAAGAAACTAAGAATGCCCTCTTCCAGCGTTTTCTTTTCGAGAAATTTTGCTGGAACAACATTCTCTTTCCGTTGTCCAGGGATTGCCGGGTCAAAACCTGCGCAAAGGATCGAATTTTTTTCTTCTTTGGCTTTTTCATACTTTCTTAAGAAATCGCGTTGATAATTCGCAGCCATTTTTACTGTTTACTCCTTTGGAGATGTTTTTCTTTTCTTCTTTTTTAATTTTCCTTAGTACCCTTATTAGAGCATTTCTTCGGTTGATATATTGTCTTTCATTTTACAAATCAGAATCTTTAATTGCTCGCACTCCTCAAAAAAGAATGACGTAAGATGAAAGTACGAGCTATTGGTTTTGCTGAGAAACTTTTAGGATTTAAGGAAAAAGAATTTCAATTTGAAGGGGAGAAAAAATTGAGTGAACTTATCGATTTTAGTAATGTCCCCACTAATCTTATTGCTATAATCATTAACGAACGAGCGGCATCAAAGGATCAGCTTGTAACAAAGGATGATGAAGTAATTATTACCCAAATTGTTGCCGGCGGTTGAGGGATTTTTCGCCTTTCTTTTAGTGAGAAAAACCAATTATCCATCTTAGTTGTTAAAAAGAAAAAGAATAAACGAAGGAGCATTCCTTTTGCTAAAAAAAATTATTTCTTATGTTCTGCGATTTCTTTTGCGATCCATTCCCGCAGTGCTTCTTCCCCATAGACGAAATCTGTTTTCAATTCCTCTTCTAAATTGTCTGGTTTGATTTTAGCAATCCATCCTTCATTGTAAGGGTCTTCATTTATTATACTCGGATTCTCTTTTAATTTCGGATTGATCTCGACAATCGTTCCAGTTACGGGGCAACGAAGTGCACCAACATACTTTCCTGTTTCAATGGTTCCAAGACTCTTTCCTTTTGGGCGTGTTTTTCCAGCGGGAATAGTTCGAACAAACAGAATCTTACCTGCGAGTTTTTGTCCAAAATCATCAAAACCGACAAGGACATTGCCGTCTTCAAGTTTTTTCAACCAAATATGCCCGTCACCACCGGTAAAATAATACAGAGTCTCGTCAAATTCATATTCATCGATTGTTATCATTCGTTTTTATCCTCCAATAGAGTGCTGTTTTTCTATGAGACTTTCACTTGAAAGGCATTAAAAACTTTGTGTTAAAATAAGTGAAGCCAGAAAATTACTCGGCTAGCGTTTTTTAATTATTTGCTCTATTAAACTCTATCAGTTTGGCTAATAAAGCATTAGTTTCCCGCTCGCTCAATTGTGTTCCTGTATTGTCTCTTCCCATTCGCACTTGCGGTTTAGTTAAGTGTCTATGAGCAATTGCCGGTGGAATATATTCACCTATAGTTATCTTTCTGGGGCGCTCTGTTTGGATGACTTTTTTATTGCGATAAACTGCCGAACATTTAAAACATTTAAACCCTTTATTTTTTCCAGCTGACTTTAATCTTGCTCCACATTGATCACAAAAAGGATTTTCCTTTTTAAAATCTTCAATCAATTTTATGATTCTTACTCTCTCGAGATTGATTGTCAGAGGATGTTTGTCAGCGGTCGGTCGCACTCCACCAGAAACCTCGAGTTCATCACCAACTAATAGTTGATTCATGATATTCCGAAAGCGTTTGGTGGGCTCATAAGCTGCACAATCTATCTCCCCTGTTTCATCTTTTAGCGAAAAAATGAGGTGCCTTCCTGGAATGTACCGTGGCTTTCTCGATACAACACCTGAGGTAATGATTGCTTGATGTGCCTTTAACTGATTTATCTTAAATCGTTTGAACAAGTGCTGATTGGTGTGTTGGTTTGTTCTAAAAACCATTTGCATAACAATAGGTTCTAACGGCTCAAGAAGTTCCCAAGCAGCAAGAACTTCTTTCACTGTTTCGCCACGAATGCCGCTAAAAACCGGGTCTGCACCGCGAGGGGTGATTAAAACAGAGTTGTACTCATAATCGATGTTATTAAACGTTAGGGGCGTTGCTTTATCTGCCTTATATACACTCTGCTCATCAATGGCTCTCTTTGTCCCATAATTTTTAGGATGCCGATAACTCAGATGTTCGTAAGTAAAATCCTCCTCCAAAAGGTTTCCAATGGCTGCTAATGCGCCAATAATCCCCCGGCCATTTCCATATTTTAGAAGGTCGATCTTTGCATTTTCTTGAAACATTTCTGCTTGTGCTATACTTAAGACATCCCATAACGCTTGTTTGGAAAAAGCTTTGAGCTTGCCAGAAATTTCCCCCATTAAAAAAGCAATTCCTGGGTTGGTATTTTCATCTTCAAATCGTGCCAGTTTTTCAGTTGTTTTAATTGTTATTTCTTTACATTCTTGTAAATCCTTTTGTTCGCCAATTATACGGATTGCCACTGCGCCGTTTCCTCGAGTTTTATAGGGGATGTTGGGGTTTAATCTGATCAGATTGGGAAGGTCGAGAAAAGAAACATATCCAGCTATTTCAGTAACAATTGTTGTAGCAAGATGTGTTGTACAAGAGCCTTTTAGCGAATCTGTGTCATCGATACCAATATGCAGCACTTTTTTCATGAGGATGTTCCTCTGGCTTTCTCCAATACAAAAGCTCTTTCATTAAATTTTAGTCCAATATGAAACCCGCTCGTTCTAATTTTCTCTCAATTTCAACATCTTTCGGTGGTAGAATAATGTCCAGCTTACTTATAGGTACCACATCACTGGGGTTTCCTCGAATATAACTGGGGTCAAAGAGATTCTCCTGAGCGCTATAAGCGACTCTCTGACGGACTGCATGAGCAATTTTTGGCAGGTCATCTTCTGAATTATTCTTACTACCATAGATAACTGGAATGCTCCCAAAAATATTGCGAAGCATTTTTTTAGTGAGAATTGAATGCCTTTTGCAATAGCCGGGATATAATTCATTAATCGTTAAATCTCCTGAGAGGTTATATTTCACTTGGACTGGATGAAGTGCTTCTTTTGTTCCCACTACAACGATATTCACTGAATAGTCATCTTTTTGCAGTGCTCTTCGATGTTCTTTCATTGCCATGCGAAGATTGCCAATAATCGGTGCACCACAGGTCCAAATGATGTTTTTTCGATGATTTTGAAGAATCCGAAAGGCTTTGGTTATAATAGTGTCTGGTTTATCAAAATGTTTTTTAAATTCGCTATCAAGCTTCGCAATCTCTTGTCGGATCTCTGTAAGGGGGATAACACTAGTCATATCGATCTGGTGCAAACGTTCATGTCCATAAGCATCTCGCCCTTTTAGAAGTGCTTCGGGTCGTTTTAAAGCAATTTGCCATGCCTCACAAGAAATGAGCATGAGATGAATGATCTCTTGAATTTTCACTTTGTCCTTTAAAGTGTCCTTGGAGTAAAGGAGACCTTGCCCCTCAACAACAAAGAAGGGTTCACTCTCCTCCTCAAGCATTACCACATTAATGTTGTTGGCAACCATATCTAAAATTACATGTGAAAGAATGCCACATTGTAGGGCAGGATTTGGTTCGCGAGCACGCTCAAGCTGCCAGAGATCAGAATGGAAGATATATGCCGGTTGATTTATTTCTTGCAATTGCCCCTTGCCATTTACAACGCTTTCTTTCCCCCATCGAACACTTCTACTTTCATCTACCGCTTTATACTCTCGTATGGCAACTTCTCTTTTAACTTTGGAATGCTCTGAACTTGCAATGGTGTCTCGGGATAGTCGCCCTCCGGATAGAACAGTAAGCTCTTCTACAGATGGTAAGGCTGATTCTTTTTCCACCGCCAAACTCTTTTGGGGGGTGCTCTTCTTCTCGAATGAAGGCTTTTTCTCCTCTCTTTCTTTAATGGCACTCTTAGCTAGTCGCTGAGTTACTAATCCCTTTCGAATGGAGTTTAAACCATATTTATCCTCTTTCTCTTTTCCCTTGCTCTCGGGCTCTTTCCTCACAGCAGCTTCTTGCTGTTTAGAAAACGTTATTGGTTTGACACTTATTGTGGGGCTTAATCGGTCAACCGGCGAGTCAAGCACCTTCCCTCTTTCTCTTTGTTGTTCGGTTTTCGCTGTTTCTATTGCTAATAACAATGCTTCTTTGATTTTTTCAACAGTTCGTTTTCCAATAATGCGGTTAACAACAATATTGAAGTGTTTCATTAGGATCTTTCTATCGATTTCCGCGGGAATGAAATCGGGGCCAAAAATTCGCACTAAATCTTCATAAGTGATCTCTCGAGTCATTTACAATTCCTTTCGTTACAATCGTTTTGCTATATATATTAGTCGCTTTTCTTTCAGTGCTATAAAAAAATTCGTATCCTTACAAAAGCTGATGAAAAAGAAAAGTGTGGCTCATTGTTTCCCGCGAATTTTTTTGTATGCAAGAAGAACATCTCGATCTTTAATTGTAATCCTTCCCGCAAACTCGGCCAGGTCAGCAGCATATTTTGCCACTTCACGGAGGAATTCACTTAAGAGTTCCCGCATCATCTCGGAACCACTCAAGCTAATACGCATGTTTGTTGTTTCTTTCATCATCTTTTCTATAGGTGCTAAAGGTAGTTGTTTTTCTGTCTTTTTAGTGCTCATGGTTAATCAACTAGGAAAAAAGGTCAGTAGTTCCTTATAAGTTTTTTCAAGGTTTTAAAATGATTTTATTTGAAAAAGAGGTTTGGAGAGTCCTTTTTTTATCATCAAAAGGACTCTA
>DXJV01000033.1 GCA_019056785.1 Candidatus Heimdallarchaeota archaeon | reverse complement strand
CACACTTCTTCTTTAAGGTCTAGAAGTCCATTTCGGAATTGACACGCTTCGGTGGTAAGTACCTGCCGGCTGAACATCTCGCCCGAAGACTCGACGCGTACACCGCAGGCCTTTCAAACCGATCTTGTATCGGAACCGTCGTCTGAGGAAGACACGTTGCTGTCACCAGCCCCGTGCAGGAGGAGACCAAAAAAGACATACACTTGACATCTAAAAGCGCTGCTCAACAGCTAAAGAGCAGCAGGTCTCAAACTCCAAATAATCCCCAGAATGCGAATCTCGTTTCAGGACGCGTTTCTAGCTTAGATGCTTTCAGCTATTATCGCTTGGCGCGTGGCTGCCCGGCAATGCCTTATCAGACAACCGGTAGACTAGAGGCGCCGACGGGGGGGTCCTCTCGTACCGACCCGGCCCTACCCTCAGATTCGCAGCACAACCAGTAGAAAGAATCCGACCTGTCTCACGACGGTCTAAACCCAGCTCACGTTCCCTTTTAATGGGCGAACAACCCTACCCTAGGCGTCTTGTGCGGCGCCAGGAGAGGAAGAGCCGACATCGAGGTAGCAAGCCGCAGGGTCGATTTACTCCTCCTCCAGTTCCGTGAGCCTAGATCGTTTCTTATCAGCGGTAACAAAGAACTGGAGAGTGGGTGAGCTCTCGCCTGCGACGACTCTGTTACCCCCGGGGTAATTTTTCTGCCGCTGCCGGACCTCAACGAGAAGTCTCGACAGATCGCTAGACCCAACTTTCGTTCCAGGGTTCCCTATGGGTAAGAACCCTGTCAAGCCAGCTTTTGCTCTTATGCTCTACGGAGGATTTCTGTCCCTCCTGAGCTGACCTTTGGACACGCTCGATACTTTTTCAAGCGCAGCCGCCCCAGCTAAACTGCCCACCAATACTTGTCCTTTCCGCAGAAAGTTAGTCGTACAAGCAACAATAGTCGGTGTTTCATTGTCGCATTCCCAAGTCCCGGAGAACTTGGTTCAACGCTCCCGACTACTCTATGTATTGCGACCCGTACAACAGGCACAGGCTGCAGTAAAACTCCACGGGGTCTTCTCTTCCCGCTGGTTGGTTCCAGACTGTTCGCTGGATAGTGATTTCACTCGGTAGATGGTGGGGACAGTAGGGAGGTCATTGATCCGTTCATGCACGTCAGTACTTATCTGACAAGGCATTTGGCTACCTTAAGCAACGATATTTTCTTATCGCCGGACTATATCTTCACCGCACAGAAGTTTCTCACTTTCTGTTTGGTGTCTGGCGTATAGTCTCTGGGGATCTCGACATTCTTCTCCATTACTCATTTCTTTTCATCAGTTTTTCTTGCTCATTTTTCACTATTTCTTCTGCGTTTTCTGGTTTGTGTTTCATTGTTTGTAAGATGTCTTCTATTGTGTATTTTCTTGTTCCTTTGTTTTCCTTCAGGCTGAAGGCATACACCGCCAGTCTTAGAAAACTCTCTGCTTTGCTATGTTCCTTTTGTTCTAATCGTTCAATTACTTTTTTGAAATGTTCGAAGCTTTTTCGTTTCACTTCGAGTGGGTATCGTTCAAAAAAGGGTATTACTTTTTCCTTTAGATTTCTTCTGCTTTCTTCTATGAAAAGTTTACAGTTTGGTTGTCCTGGTTTTGTGATTATTCTTCCGCATCGTAGCGCTTGCTGCAATTCTCTTAGCACATGTTCTGCTGTTTCCTCGAGTGTTAAGCTAAACGTTGGGTCTATTACCCAACCAAACTTTGTTGTATTGTGTGGTTTTATGCTTATGCTAAAAGATCCTTCGCCGTCCACCAGTCCACAGAGATAAGTGTTTTTTGTGCTTTGGTTTCTTGCTTTTCGCAACATTGCTCTTTTCATCTCTTTGTTTAATGGTTCGTTTATATTTGCTTTCTGTTTTTTTTTGAGGTTCTTCGGCCTCTATTCTTCCGAAATGAGTTTTGAGAGGAACTGTTCGATTTCCTGCGGATTGTCGCTTTGGAACAGCACATTGTTCCTTACTTAGGAGTGCTCTTCAGCGATGTTCCCGCATATAGCCAGATTTAACGACTCCCGATAGGATTTCTTCTTAGCTAAGAGTCATAGTTACTCCCGCTATTGACTGGAGCTTAGACCGGTTGTAACCGGCTTTGACTTACCAGCATTGAGCAGGATTCACAAACTGTTCACAAGCTTTCGCTCTTGCAGTTTGCTATGTTTGAATTGAACAGTTGCCCCCCTCTTGTCACTGCGACCTGCGAGCCCTTTCAAGCCCACAGGCACCCTTTATCCCAAAGTTACAGGGCGAATTTGCCGATTTCCCTCACCATCTTTGACCGAACACGCCTTAGGCTTCTCACCTAGGGACACCTGTGTCAGTTCTCGGTACGATTACGTGGAATCCTTCTCATCTTCCTTTTCATGGGCGAGTGGAAGCAGCTCTAGCCGCCACTATTGGCAGCCTATTCCTGCTTTCGCCTCCTTCTCACTGTCACAGTACTTCGGAGGGTTATACAGTTAAATTAAGCGATGGCTTAACAGAGCCTATCCAGTCGCGTCAGAAGATGAGCTTTGCGTTGCCGCTTCTGGCGTATCCACGCAGTACAGGAATTTAAACCTGTTTCCCTTTCGACCAGCTCAGGTAAGACTGGCCTTAGGATCGACTAACTCACGGCTGACGAACGTTGCCGTGAAACCCTAGCCCTTTCGGCGGAGAGGATTCTCACCTCTCTTTGCTGTTACTATCGCCAGGATCTGCAAATCGGGTCGGTCCACAGGACATCACTGCCCTACTTCCGCCCAACCCGATCGCCCAACTACCGGATCACACCTTGCAGTGTGCCCCATGGTCTCGGAGCTCGATTTAGCCCCGTCCATTCTCGGGGCCCAAGGACTCGGTTAGTCCACTGTTACGTGTTGCTTAGCGGGTGGCTGTTTCTGAGCCTACCGCCTAACTGTCTTAGTCCAAGGACGCCCTTCCGATTTTAACACTTAATCGAGACTTGGGGTCCTTAACCATGGTCTGGGTTATTCCCCTTTCGGCCACGTGCCTTACGCACGCACGCCCGACTCTGATCGTCTATGGTACGCATCCGTTCGTAGTTTGACTCATGGGTGAGGATTTTACTCCCCATGACCACGAATCCTTGCTCTACCGAATGCGCCACCTCAAATCAGGCTGGCCTATGTCCACTTCGTTGGGAACCAGCTATCACCGGACTAGATTGGTCTTTTGCCCCTATCCGCAGATCAACAAACGTGAATTGCACGTCAACACTTGTTCGGCCCTCCACCCGAGTTTCCCCGGGCTTCAGCCTGTCCACGGATAGATCGTCCGGTTTCGGGTCTTACCCCCGTGACTTCCCGCCCTTTCAGACGGCGTCCCTTGCAAGCTGCGGACTTGTCGCTTTCGCTCCGCCTTCGGGTCTTTGAAACCCTTAAGCTCGCCACGAGGGCAAACTCCCTGGCCCGTGTTTCTAGACGGATCTTGTGATCCCGCTCCTCTGAACTCGATCCAGCCGTCACCAGCCTTCTCTTCGTCCAGACTCTACGCTTTCGGACCACAAACGTCTATAACCATCTGGTTTCAGGCACTTTTCACCACCCTTCCGGGTTACTTTTCAGCTTTCACTCACGTTACTATTGCGCTATCGGTCTTGAGACGTATTTAGACTTGGAGCTCGTTGTGCCCCAGTTCACGAGAGATTTCCAACCCCCGTTATTCTGGTTACTGTCTCCTTCTGGGTATGATTTCGCCTACAGGGCTATCACCTTCTAAGGCTAAACTTTCCAGGATATTCGACTATCATACGCAGAATTTAGTGACAGACCACAACACCACATCTCCTAACGGTCGCCCGCCAGGATTCAGTTTGGTCTATGCCCCTTTCACTCGCCGTTACAGTCAGGGCATCTCAGGTGATTTCTTTTCCTGCACCTACTTGGATGTTTCCGTCCGGTGCGTTCCCCCTCCTTACGGAGTTGTATGGCTTATTGGTCCATACATGGAATTCCTATTCGGCAATCGCGGGATCGACGTTTGCCTGCAACTACCCCGCGCTTATCGCAGCTAGCCACGGCCTTCATCGGCGCTCAAGCCTATCCATCCCCCAGATGGCGTTTGCGTGTCGGAACCTACTTTGGAGATCTAGATTTCACTTGAAGAAGTGTGGCCTTCTACGGTACAATCCGACGATGCTAAAATGAGCTCTTCGACATTTGGTCTAGCATGTGCACTTTTTGGCAGTTCTACACCCAATGCCGAGGCTTCATCGTCGCTTTACCTCTTACTCAGCGAGCCGTCAATTCTCGCCAAGCGCATCAATATAGTTTTTTTGATCTTAACATTACGCTTCCGCCCGTTTTGTTCACCCAACCGGCGTCAGCGGTTTTGTTTCTCATTTTTTTTCTTTTAAAAACATTACTATGAATTAGTTTTATTCATAGCCTGTTTTTTTCGTGGCGTCTTTGCCACCAAACGAGCTGATTGGTTCTTTCTCTTGACTAATATAAAGCTTCCTATGGAGAAGACAAAATATTAGTCGGATATTAATAGTACTTTTCCTTGTATTTATAGTTTCTTCGAACTTGGAGATGTTAATTTTTCTCAATAGTTTAAACAAGAATTAACAGCAGAATGTTAATTTCCAAACCCGTTCTTACCCACAATCAAGTCATATCGCCCCCTGGTTAACTCATTATCAGTTCTTTATATAGCTAAATTTTTCCTCGAGTATTCTTTTCTTCTCTCGACGGTTTTTTACCGCAATTAATGTTAAATTCGTTATACCAAATAGAACAGCAAAAAGACCTGGAATGAGAAAGGAAAAACCCAATAGGAGGTCACCTGTAAATTTCCCCCCTTGAATCTCACCGAAGAAAAGCTGTAAAATGCCTCCAAGAATGAATATAGCACCACTAGAAATAGCTATAAAATAATTAATTCCCGGAACAATTTGTGAGTCATCATTAGAACCATCTATGACCATTTTCTATTTCAACTCTCTATCCTTTTTCGATCACTCTTTTTTATAATCAAGGTCGAATGTTTCCTTTATCCATGAAGTGATTTCCTCTTCGCTTGCAGAGACAGATGGCCTTTGCGGGAGGTTTTGTTCTGATGAACGATCTTTTTCCATTTGTTCTGAGAGATCTTTCTCAGAAATAAGTAGACCGTCTTTAAACGTAAGTTCAAACACAATTTTATAACTTCGCGGGGATTGAAATCCCATATGAATGTAATATTCGTTAATAAAATCTTTAGCAATTAATATCGAATCAGAGAAGTTTAGTTGAAACTGCAGATTAAAATAATGATAAGGAAAAGTGATTCCTTCTGGCTTTCGAACTCTTTTTGGCTTTTTACCTTGGAAAATCTTCCTCTCTTTTTGATTTATGTACATTTTATCAAGAATTAGGCGCTTCTTATCGTCTATTGAAAAGAATAATTGAAAACCACGCCAACAGGCAGTAGAATTTGGTCGTGGGTTAAAACCATACTCAGAAGGGTTGAAAAGTTCCCCTCCCTCTATGCCAACGATATCATATTCACTCTCATTATAGAGAAAGATATCGGGTATTTGACCAGTCATTTTACCATCAAGAGAACTAGTATGAATTCCTCTTATAAATTCATTGTCAAACCCTTTTCCTCTTAATGGAGCATTTATTCATTGCTATCTAAAGAAAGACTTTTAGGATGAGGATTTATAGTTCAATTGGTTTGGCAACCAGAGTTAGTCCTTTGCAGACAAGATAGGGGCTCATCAGCACTATGTTAGAGAATAATAAAATTACAGAACAGACACTTACCGGCACAACCTTTACTAATTGGTTGAAATTACTCTATGAAAACCGGTTCAAAATCAGTTTGCGCTATTTTCCCAGGGCACTATTTATTAGCGTTATCACACTTTTAACCAGTCCTTTTGTGCTCTATGAAAAACTACGCTATGCCAAACGCATCAGACGGACGGTCTTCAAACAACAACCGATCTTTATCGTTGGCCATTGGCGCAGTGGTACGACTTTTCTTCATTCCTTAATGATCCAAGACAAGCAATTTGGCTACGTCACTAATGTACATGCTTTTATGCCTAACATCTTCCTTTGCAGTGGAAAACTCTTTCAAGGATTACTTCGCCGCTTTCTTCCGGCTAAACGACGAATGGATAACATCAGATTAGGTTTACATGAACCTCAGGAAGATGAATATGCTCTTGCCAATCTTACTAACTATTCACTCTACCACGGGATTGCTTTTCCGAAGAATATTCGGTTTTATGCCCGCTATTGCTCAATGGAAGGCCTGCCAAGGAAAATCGTGAAGAAATGGACGCGAGTATTCTTGAATTTCTTGAAGAAAGTCACTTATGAAGCTGGTGGCAAGCAATTAATATTAAAGAATCCCGCGCACACCTATCGGATAGGGTTGCTCTTAAAACTGTTTCCGGAAGCCAAATTCATTCATATTTATAGAAACCCATTCGATGTGTTCCCATCAACGCTTCGCATGTATGAAAAAATGTTCCCATATTTTTTCTTACAAAAACCGTTTAGTATGAAAGAAGGAAAGGAAATTATCTTTGACCTCTATGAAGAGATGTTTCAACGATTTTTTATGGAGAAACAATTAATTCCCAAAGGAAATTTGATCGAAATTAAATATGAAACCTTTATTCAAAACCCTCTCCAAGGGTTAGAGCAAATTTACTCGGGCCTTAACCTTCAAGGCTTCGAGAAGGTAAAAGATCACTTCCAACATTACGTTGCTGCTCAAAAGAATTACCAACGAAATGTTCATACACTTGACAAAGAATTGGAACAGGAGATTGCCACGCGGTGGAAATTTACACTCGAACGCTTGGGGTATAAGAAACTCAAACGCCTTGATAACCGTATTGAGCGGAAGAATATTCGCAAACATCTACGAGGGCGAAAAGAGCCCTGTGAGGAGTAAAAATCAAATTAGATACTATTATATTTGATAAAAGACAAAGAGTAAAATGTTGGAGGAATTAACGATCAAATTTGAAGATGTAAAAGCCATCATCCTTGCATACATCCATGAAGAAACCGGATGGGGGCAACCATTACATCCTCATTACGAGATTGAAGAATTAACCATTCTACAATTAAATGAAGAACGCGACGGCACCTGCACTGTTTCTTTTGAATATATGTTTAATGAAGATGGTTTTGCGAAAAATGACCGGACACATATTTTAGTTGGCAATGTTGTTATTAGCCCTACAGGCAAGCTGCTACAAAAACAGCTGAAAGAAACCCATCGGGGCGTGGCAGCAGAACGAACCTTCGAACAAAATGATTATGATTAACGCCACCTATTGAAAGTATTTTTTCTTTTCTTTAAGAACAAGGCTTTTTTTCTTTTTAAGTAAGTGACTCAAGAGAAAGACCCACAGAGAGAGCACGACTAATCCAGGAAGGGCAAATGCTAACTTTAGAGTACTTAGAGAGAGAATAGCATGATTATAGAATGCCAGCATTAATTGGAAGATTTCCGTGTTATCAATTGTGAAGCCAGTTGTCAAGTTTTCTAAAGGTTGCCCAAAGCAAAAGAGTGGAACCAATTCAGCGGTATGCCCTGAGGAACGCCAGTTGACAGTAATATTTGCTGCTCGGGCAAGGAGAAGTGTGCGGTTCTCTTCATCAGTCATTCCTGCCTTCGGCAATAGTTCCAATGGATTTTTTCAAAGCACTATTTCTACAACAAATAGAATAATATTTCCCAGGGTTATGAAAGCTCCTAAAGTACTAAGAATAATTAAAGTTATTTTCCAAACGCGATATCTGGCAGTTGTTGGTTTTTTTTGCTCTGCGATTATTTTACTGTAATCTATATGGTAGAACAGTCTATTCTTATACGGCTTAAATTTGAATAAAGGAAGAATAAGAGGAAAGAGATGCACTAAAAGGCTTATTCCAAAAATTAATTGTGGCAGAGCTAGTAAAATATAGACTAAAGGATAACGTATAAAATTTAATTCGATTTTAATTAACAGCCCTATTATCACAATAGTTATTGAAATCAGTGATGCTATATTAAATGAGAGTAAATAAAGGTTATTAATGAAATCATATCGTTCCTTAGCTAAGAGTTGTTCTTGAATGGAGTGATGTTGTTCCTTAGTCAATAGTTGTTCCTTATCAATACCCAGTTTCTTTAATTCATCAATAGTTTTTATTTCAATTTTTTTATTCTCAACCATTAGATCAAGCTCCTATTTCGAACAAACAATATTGATATTCGCAAAAAACGAGCCGATAATGACAAATAATAATATTGAATTTATTTTTTCTTTCTTTCCTTTCACGAACAACTCTCCAAATGATTGTTGTTTTGTTATTTTTTTTCCTATATAAGTCTTTTCAGAAAAAAAATCCGACACAAAGCGTTATCGAAAAAGTTGGTCCTCTTATTGAAACCAAGAAAGCTTCTCAACTCTTCTTTTGAAGTTTTTCAATTTTTTTGCTTAAATTAATATAATAACAATAATATTTGTGAAAAATGAACCGATTATTTGCCAAAATAGGTATAAGGACATTAACTAATGTCTCTCTTTTTCATTTTTTTCACTTGTTTTCAAAAAACTTTAAATTACACATTCTGAAAACTCAAAATTTTTTGCTATCATAAAGAAGAAATTTAGGAAGTTTTCTCGAAAAACAACCAGTCATTTAAAACTTTTTTATGCGAATACTTTTAATAAGAAAATAATTTTGGATTAATAGGGTTAAAACTCACAATCATCCTCGGGGGTCCAAAGACAAAAGTGTATCAATTAACAACGATGAATGGGCGATTCCAGCTTAATGGGAAAGAAGTATTCCTGCGTTCAGGGGAGTACCATTATTTTCGGGTGGATCCAGAATCATGGGAGGGAGACCTAAAACTGCTGAAGAAAGAAGGAAAAATAAATGTAATTTCTACTTATGTCCCATGGATTTTTCATGAGATTTATGAAAACTTCTTTGATTTTACCGGCGAAACGAACCCTCGAAGAGACCTTAGGAAATTCCTCGACATCTGCCGAAAAGTTGGCCTTCCTGTGATTTTTCGTCCTGGGCCATTCATTTATTCGGAATATCCTGGCTTTGGCATCCCCCTTTGGATAGGTGAGCTTTATCCGGAAGTAATTGTGAAACGGGTTGATGGTTCTCTCGAGAAATATGAGAATTATTTTAACGTTAGCTTGAATCATCCAAAATACATTGAACTAGTGAGTAAATGGTATGCTAAACTAAAAGAAGAATTTCAAGACTACTTCGAAGATCCGATAATCATCTTCCAACTAGATAATGAAACAGGGCTGATGTACAATTATAATGTTGGGCGTGTGGACTTTAATGAGTCAACGATCAAGTATTTCCAACAATGGCTCGAAGAAGTGTTTGGCGACCCACAGACCTTGAGCGTCTATTGTGTCGAAAGCTATCTCTCCTTCGAGGAAGTTTTGCCACCGAAAGATGGCTTAAACGTTGCAAAAACAATGATTTGGCAGTCATTTCTCGAAGATTGGATCATCAAATATCTCGAAACGTTAATTGATATTGCTTCTGAATTGGACATCCCATTAGTCTATGTAATAAATGAACAAAGTAACCAATTGAACCCCTCAAACCCGGTGAAAAAAGCCCCACTTGTAGAAATTTATGGCTATACAGTAAACACAAAAACATCTCGGATAAAAGCAATTCATGACAATCCGTTTCGTAATTCTATCACACCCTCAATTTTCAAAGGGTATTTACAAGAAGAATATCAGCCCTTATTTGCGTCAGAACTTGGCTGTGGTTGGTTTGACCCCAAAGTAAAAGTGAAACTCATTGCCACAGTGCAAGCCATTATGGGGTCAATTGCTCATGGCGCCAAAGGACTCAACCTCTATATGACGCGAGATGGCGAGGATCTCGATGGAAATAAGTACTACTATAAAGGGCTAATAAATCACAAAGGAAAGAAATTAAAACGACTGGATGCTGTTAAAGAAATTTTTTCCTTCATTGAAAAAACAAATGATGAGCTTCTTGCGTCAGAAGAAATTTATGATGAAATTGCTTTTGCCACCTATGCAATGAATCACCGAACCATCCCGGGTGATTTTGATCAAAGCGGACAAAACATTCGACCAATAAAGGTGCTAACTATGTTAGCAGAATATGGCATTCTTGGTTATCTGTTTGCAAATGGCTATAACCCCAAACCAATTGCTCTGGAAAAAGTTTCGCTGAAAGAGATGAGACGGCTAAAAACCATATTCTTCCACAATCGCGGGGCAATTATCAAAGCAGATTATACGAAACTTTTAGATTATGTAAAAGGAGGTGGGCATCTCGTCACAGGGCCTAATTTTCCAGTGATGAATGAATATGGTTTCCCCCTCAACACTCAAAAACTCTATCCAGCAGTTGTGACCAAAGAACGAATTTTTGGCAAAAGTGCTAGCGTATTCCGTTTGTTAAGCGCACGAATCAATTTGCTCCTAAAACGACGGCAATTGAGAAGATATAATAGAAATCTCAACTACCATCTAGAACGAAATGAACGGCTGAATGTTTTACGTTCTTGGCGCCCGAAAGGAACCATCGCCACAACAAAAGAGGGGAGAAAGATTCGAGTCGACTATCTCGTTCGAGAATTCATTTGGCAAAAAGAAGGAATTGAAACATTTCTCAGGGTTCGAAATAGAACCATTGGCTACCGACACACACTTGGAAAAGGAACAAACACCATAATTGGAACCCCCCTCGGAGCAAGATATGTTATTGATGCTTTTTACCATGACTCGAAGAAAATTAAGAAACAAAATCGAGAATTTCTTGAGGAATTGTTACATAAGAACAACGTGAAAAAAACTTTTGACACAAGTGTGGAATTAGAAATAGTTGGGCGAGTCAACAAAGAAAAGAAAT
Source organism: Candidatus Heimdallarchaeota archaeon (assembly GCA_019056785.1). Lineage (GTDB taxonomy): Archaea > Asgardarchaeota > Heimdallarchaeia > JABLTI01 > JABLTI01 > JABLTI01. Next base: position 31,668 of record DXJV01000033.1, on the reverse strand, counting down.
CACTTTTCTTATTTCTCCTGAATCGTGGGAAGAAAAAAGAGGGGACAATAAAATTCCTAATCCCGGCAAAAACAGGCCTGCCCAAAAATCAACCACTAAAGATTGAATTGCTTTATTCCTATTTCGGCTCGGCATTGGAGCAAAAGATAATAACAATGGAACAACTTGAACAGAAAGGCCTTCCATTTAAAATTAAAAGGGACGATTGCCTGGTCCTTAGACTTTCACCGAAAAATAGAAGGCAAGGAAAAAAGAAGTAAAAGGAGAGAAGAATTAGCCTTTTTCTGAATCTTCTTCTTTGAGGATAATGGCAATTGCTTTATCGATTGTTAGGTCCTGAAGTTCTTTTGCTCGAGGATAATGCTTTTCACAGAACCATTCGGCATTTGGTGGATGGCCAACACCATTTATCCGTTGCATTTTCCGCTCCCAGACGCGATCAGAAAAGCGTTGTTTAAAGTAAATTAATCCCCCTTCACCTTCACCCAGATCCTTATCACAAATCGCACAAATCGGTGGTCGCATTGTGTTTTCACTACCTTAGAGTTTTTACTTAAGGGTAAATAATACTCCAATCAGAATAAAAACTTTAAAACTAATAAGTTTTAGGAAGAGAGCATCTTTCATAAGGATTTTTTTCTAAACGTTTAATTAAACGGCTTAACCAATTCTATACATAATGATTCTAGAAGGGAAATAAGATGGCTTCAAAAGAAGCAAAATTTTGTTCTTATTGTAGTTCTGTTGTTAAAAGTGATGACCAATTTTGTCAAAATTGTGGCGCAAGTTTGGAACTAGATATTGAAAAGGCAGCGTCAGCTGCCACAATACAGCCCACAAGTATAGCAACGCCATATTCAACAACTGCAACAACAACATACCAAGTTACCCCCACAACAAAAACAGATCCAGGAATAATGTCAATTATTTCATTTGTAGCAGGTGTTATTTCTTTTTTCATGCAATTCATGGTCGGACCGTTAGGAATTCCTGTCTCACTCATTGCAATAATCATAGGCTTCATTGGCGTTTTTAAAGAAAAACGTCGTGGGTTAGCAATTGGGGGAATCATATTAGGCTTTGTTGGAATTGCCATATGGGTTCTATTGTTCCTTTTAGTCTGGAAATCTATCTTTTGGTTCACCTAGATTTAGGCAAATAGCCCAACTAATTTTTTTCTTTTTTTAATATGGGCATTCTGCAGTATCAAAAGGGCATTCTTTTTCCCGATAAAGCTTTTGTAAAAGGATTGTGTAAGTCCAACGAAGATGGTTTTCAACTTTGAACAGCTCGTTAAAATAATCCTCGTCGGCATAAAATTTCGGTTTGCTATCAGGGGTTATTTCGAAGGGGAAAATGCCATTGGGATGGAGATCTGTAAATTTGATAGTATAATATTTAAAGAGTAAGTCAAAAAATTCAGCCACAGATTCAGTAATATTCTCGAGTGTTTCATCATCTTTAATTTTGTAGCTTTGAATTATTTGCTCTGCCCACTTCTCAAAAAGTTCTTTACGTAATTCAGGTATTTTTTCCAATTGCTTCAACTCTTTGCCACCAAAATACAATTCTCCCTTGTCTATTAAAACCATCGTTGAAAATAGGCATAATCGATGAACATTCAAAGGGATTCCTCGCATTAACATTTTGCCAGATTGAGAAGTAATAGTAGAGATTATATAGAAGTGAAAATGCTCATTCACGATTAGTCATGGCCACAAAAGCACTCGAAATATTACGAAAATACATGCTAATAGACGGATTAGAGATGGTGGTGGATCTTGAAAAAAGTACCCCAAACTACCTCCATGACAAGATAACCGGAGAAAAGTTTCTTGACATGTTCAGTTATTTTGCTTCAGCGCCGCTTGGTAATAATTACCCGAAAATGCGGACACCCGAAGTGCTGAAGGAACTAACTGCAGCAGCTGTTAATAAACCATCAAATTCTGACAGTTATACTGATGAGATGGCAGAATTTGTGGAAACTTTTAGTCGGTTTTGCATGAAAGGGGATTTTCAACACTTGTTCTTGATTTCTGGAGGGTCCCTAGCAGTAGAAAATGCTTTGAAAACGGCTTTTGATTGGAAGGTTAGGAAAAATTTCAAAGCAGGAGAGACAGCTATTCTCGGAAGTCAAGTGATTCATTTTAAGAAAGCTTTTCACGGTCGTTCGGGATATACACTTTCATTGACTAATACCACAGACCCACGAAAGACTGCCTATTTTCCGAAATTTAACTGGCCAAGAATCACACCCCCAATAATCACATTCCCCCTAGAGCAAAATGTTGAGAAAGTTGAAGCATTGGAGAAACAAGCAATCGAAGAGATCGAAGAAGCTATTGCCAAAAACCCAAAGGATATGGCGGCACTCATCCTTGAGCCCATTCAAGGAGAAGGTGGGGACAATCATTTTCGCCCTGAGTTTTTCAAAGCGCTCCGAAAACTTTGCGATAGAAATGAGATAATGCTGATATATGACGAAGTGCAAACTGGCATTGGTCTTACAGGAAAGATGTGGGCATATGAACACTTTGTTAAGCCAGACATTGTTGCCTTTGGGAAAAAGACCCAAGTTTGTGGAATAATGGTGACAGAACGTGTTGACGAAGTTGAAAACAATGTCTTTCGTGAATCAAGCCGCATCAACTCCACTTGGGGTGGTAATTTAGTCGACATGGTTCGTTCAAAATGGTATCTTAGAATCATCCACAAAGAGAAGCTTGTTGAAAATGCTAGAAAAATTGGAGAGTATCTTCTGGCGAGCCTTAAAGATGCTTGTGAAGAGACAGGGATGATGTCCAACGCCCGGGGACGGGGACTAATGTGCGCCTTCGACCTCCCCACAACAGAACATCGTGATAAACTCCGGAAGCAATTGTACAAAAATAAATTACTAATTTTGCCTGCCGGTGAAAAATCCATTCGTTTTCGACCGCCACTTTGCCTTGACAAGGAACATGTTGATCGAGCAATGGAAATTTTTGTTAGGAGTTGTCGGGAGATCTCCTAACCCCTTTTTTTCCTTCACAAAGTTTAAATGTACAGTCGAGTTATTCTTTTTTTATGCCAAATAAAAAACCCAAAAAGAGAAGACATCGAAAAGGAGAGGATAACGAGAACAGCTATTATATTAGCTGGTGGAATGTTGAGAATCTGTTTGATACAGAAAACTATCCCGACCGTTCTGACAAGTTAAAACGAACAATAGGGAATGAGATTAAAGGTTGGAACAACATTGTCCTGAATAAGAAATTACGACAGCTGGCAGACATCATTGAATTAATGAATGACAAACGGGGACCGGATATTCTTGGAGTGTGTGAAGTTGAGAACGCCCATGTACTGCAGAAACTGATCGAGAAGATAAAAATCAAAGACCGAAACTATCAAATTGTCCATCACGATTGTTCAGACAACAGAGGCGTCGATGTTGCATTTATTTACGATGCTAATCGTCTTGAAAAAGGATTGACCTTCTCGCATGTCATTATGAAACGTGTTGCCACCCGGGATATCTTTCAAGTCAATTTCAAAACAAAAAAAGAGGGAAATGACCTCATTCTTGTTGGCAACCATTGGCCAGCAAGAAGTGGCGGGATTCTAGAATCAGAACCTTATCGGATCGTTGCCGGGGAAACACTTTCTTATTGGAATTATCGCATCCAGCAGATATTGGGTGACCAGGTCGCAATAATTGCTTTAGGCGATTTTAATGACGAACCATTCAACCGGTCATTAACAGATTACGCCTTAAGTACTTCAACAAAAGATAAAGTGATTAGCGCAACGAAACGAGCTCCTCGCTTTTTCAATCTCATGTGGCAAGAAATGGGTAAAGGTCTTGGGACACATTATTATCAAAATTTTCCAACAATGCTTGACCAATTCTTAATCTCAAAAGGATTTCTTGTTGAGGATGGCGCTTTTGAAGCTGTCCCTAATTCAATAGAAATCATTCGATTTGAAAAAATGCGTGTGGGAAAATATGGGGTACCAAGACGATTTGGCCGGCCGACCACCTCTGTTGACTTCCACGGTTACAGTGACCATTTCCCCATTGGAATGAAGATTGTGGAGAAATAAAGAAAGTAACTTCCGAATTCGTTCCCCTTATTTTTTTTACAAAACTTTAGTATCTAAAGGTAAAAAGCCTTTTTTACGTCTTTTTTAGTGAAACGGCTTTATTTGTTAGAGGGGCATTGTTTTATTGAACCAAATAGCTTATTAATTAGGCGGAATAATTCATGCCAGTCGAAAATAACGAAGCAAATTTAAAGATCTGCAGAGATTTTTGTGGTCAATGCCCAACCTTTAAGTAAAACAAACTGAAAGAACAGCTACCACATGCACTCTTTTGTGCTCGTGGCAAATCCGACATTGCTGAAAAGATCGTTGATAAAGGTTGTACTTGTTTTATCTGTCCAATCTATAAACGCGACAATCTACAAGGCGGCTATTTCTGCATCTATGGAATTGAAGGTAAGAAGTAGCACTTTTCATCCTCTTCTTTTTTGTCGCTTTTACTAACTGCTGAATAATTGTGAGTTGACATACAAGAAAAAGCATTTCTAAGGAAAAACATATCTGAAAAAGACTTTTCAGTATAGAAATATCACTTTTTACTGCTTTAAACAAGAAGCCGCCTAGTTATGTTGTGAGATTGTGTTCAAGAACAATGAGCAAATAAACCACAACAATTGGAGACCGACTATGTTTAAAGAAGAGTTTTTTAATAAGGATCAAATGATTGATTGGCGCAAAAAGGCTTGCAAGGAGATTAAGACCTTACGATTTTGCCCGAATTGTAATCAGCTTGTTTTACTAAAACTGCAAGAACACAAACATTATCAGAATATTTATTCTTGTACGAAATGTGGTGAACCCATTCTGAAGACGGGGACAGTCAGATTACCTCGGGGAGAAGGAAAAGGTTATGGGGAAAAATACTCTTTACGTTTTAAACCTCGAAGATAGATCTTACTTTACTTGTTTATAACGCCCTTTCAAAGAATTAAGAAATCATGAAATGAATCCTATGGAGAGGTATGTAAAAAGAAGATTTTATGAAGGTAAAAAGCGAGTATAATGTGTGTAGAAAATGAAAAGCGCTCATTTACCAGCTAAGATGCTTTGTGGTTATTGGTTGATAGCGGTTTTTTTAATTGCAACTCCCAATCTAGGCTTTTTCCAGCTCACAGGAAGCACAAGACGCGCCAGTAATTCTACCGGCGATGACTTTTTACGTGGAACCTCCTTTACTGCCTTTAGTGAATATGCCTTTCATAGCGCTTTTTCAAATCAATCATTACAACAATTCAAAGACGATGGTGGTGAATGGGTAGCCCTCTGTTTTTGGTGGTTTGTGGACAATCTGACCGCGACGAATATTCACCCTGATTTCGATGAATATTCTTGTAGGAATGAAACCTTACGCCTTGCAATTGCTCGAGCACGAGAGCTCGGGTTAAAAATGATGCTAAAACCTATGATAGACCCCGTGACCGGTGATTGGCGAGCATATATAGAGCCATCGGAAGCATGGTTCAATGCCTATGACCGATTTATTGTCAGCTGGGCAAAGTTCGCGCAAAAATTCAACATTGAATTATTGTGTATTGGCTGCGAATTTTCCCTCTCAGAAAGCTTTGATGCAAAATGGCGTGAGATTATTTATGATGTAAGGGAAGTATATACTGGCAACCTGACCTATGCGGCCAATTATGATTCCTATGATAAAATAACTTGGTGGGATGCAGTTGATTATATAGGCATAGATGCTTATTTCTCTTTAACAGAGGATAATAGTCCACTACTCGAGGATTTAATTGCCAGGTGGTCAACAATAAAACAAACATTAAAAGAATATGCGAGCGCACAACACCGGGCAATCATTTTCACCGAAGTGGGTTATCGGAGCATTAACGGTTGCAACAGAGAACCATGGAATTGGCAAAGAGACGCGCGAGTAGATTTAGATGAGCAAGCAATGTGTTATGAAGCACTCCTCCGGTCGTTATGGGGGGAAAACTGGTTGCACGGCATTTTTTGGTGGGATTGGACACCTTACAATTCAACCAATTGGTTAAAGGATAAAGGGTACACTTGCCAATTCAAGCCTGCTGAAGCCGTTTTACGAGCATGGTACTCTGTTCCCTTTTCTGTGACGCCCGACTTTTCAACAGTCTATGATCAAGTAGGCTTTACCTGGATTGGAGTAGTAAGTTTATTTGTTATAGCATTAGAAATAATTGCACTTAGAAGAAAGTTGAAGCGATAGCAATTTAAGAATAGAATTGTTTGCTATTCTCCCAATAGATTTTCCGCAAAACTTTAAGTGGCAAGTCTAACCCATTAATTATTGTTTCATTGTTGTTTTCCGGATCATCAAGTGGGAGAGGGAATTCCTGAATATCAGTCTCGAGTAAAGCTTGGAGCGATAAATAGCGCAAGTAGTAATAACCAGGAATGGGCTCCCTGTCGGTTCGCCCGGTAACGATGTCAGTTCCAAAAAGAATCCTATCCTGATAATCCAAGAAAAATTGCCGAGCAACTTCAGGATTGTATGAGAACTCCCTGGCCATCCATTTTGCTGAAGAGGTATCAACATAGAGCTGTGGATATTTGTCCAGCCATTGTGCCAAATGATCTAAATGTTCTGGTTGCCCTGCCATGTGAGCAACCTGTATCTTCATTTCAGGGTGCTTGTTAAGAATATTTTCAAGCTCTTTGAGATGTTGAGTTTTACTGCCATAATAACTTTCAGGCTGGTACTTTAACCTATAAAAAAGATCAGGGTCAGCAATATGAAGAAGTAAACCCAGATTGAGCTCCTCGATCTTTTGGAAGAGAGGGTCAAGAGCGGGAGCATCGAGCCGGAAGCCTTCAACATTTGCTTGGAAGTGCTCTTCTACGAAACGCCGCCAACGGGGAGAGTACCAAAGTTTTACAAAGGGATAACCTGCATCAGCTATTGCTTGAAGGTCATCAAGCACTTTTTGAAGATGACCGTTAAAGACATTTTGATTAATAATAAAACGGGCAAAAACAAATTGCCCTGGAAAAGCCTCCTCATATATATGCCAATCATCACGAACGATTGCTGTAAATTTTTCAACCTTGTATTCTGCAGCATAACTTATTAATTCCGCAGTGTCTTCAAGGCGATAAAGATGGACATGGGCGTCCCATTTTTTACCAGCATATTTGAACTTAATGTGCTCAAAGCCATTCGTGTTATTTTGTCCTTCCAAAGAGACCATCTTCAATTTGTTGCAACTAGATGCTTTATTACTCTGGAAGGATTTTTTAAATAATCTGTTTAGTGAAGAAAAAGAGTGCTCACAAAAAAAGGTAAAAGAAGTGAGAGGAGCGGAGGTAAAACCCCTCTCACAATTCAAACAAGTTTTTGGCTGTTCTGTGAACCAGAATAATGCCACGGTGATATATATGACTAAACAAACTCAAACCTACATCTTATGTTACTATTTGAGTAGCAACTTATTTAAGCGTATTAGAAAAACAACGCAATATATCTAGGGGCAAAGGTCAATAAGTGTAACAAAAAAATCCGCAAAAAAACAGAAAAAACCGCCAAAAGAGAAAAAGGGGGATGAAAAAGCCTTCGTTGCTAAAGGAAATATTTTTTATCCTAAATTGGTTAGCCTTTTTAGCATTCCGCGTAAAAATTTACAAGCAGGTGATAAATTGGCGAATCGAACAGCACATGTGTCGTTTGGCTTTATTTTAGGAATGATCTACATCCCCATTGATATTATCGTTATAAATAACAACCTCAATTTCCCCTATCTAAAAAATACCTGGCCGTTCTGGATCCTTGCATTAATGCTAACCATTCTTGGCTCAGAAGGACCGGATTTTGACCAACTCTACAATTTTATGTCGCATCGAGATATTATTACCCATTCCGCCTTTTACCCGGGAATATTTTTTGGGATAGGAATTTGGTTTCGACTGACAACCAATCATGTTCTCGTGACTGTTTTCATCCCATTTCTCATTGCATATGCCTCACACCTCTTCCTAGACTATTTCCCAAACATTGATACCCGAGACTTATACAAAGGAGAACTACGCATTAAAGAAAAGAAAGGCACATTTCTTATGCATATGCCATTTCTCTTTGAGGATCGGAAGGGCAAGAAAAGAAAAACATTGGATGTAAAACACACAGAACGATGGCTTCTGGTAAATGCCGTACTAACATTTGCAATGGCCATGCTCCTCTCGTTGGCAAAATACTATTATCCTTTACCACCACTATCCTTCTGAATTCACCAGTATTTCCTCTTTTTCTTTTTTTCCCTCTAAAACTTGAGGAGTTTTGCATTAACAGAAAAATCATTTGTTGCTGAGTCATGGATCTTAAGAAGAGCAGCTTGTTGATGACGAGCCGGGCCGGGATTTATTACTAGACTTTTCCCGAGTGTAGTAATGACTTTAGATTCATGAATATGCCCTGTGCAAACAGCGAGCGGTGCTTCTTTTAAAACAAAATCACGTACGGAAGAACTTCCTACTGGCTTTCCTAGACGAACGGTATCGGCCCCTGAGTTAAATGGAGGGACATGAGAGACAAGAATAAAAGGTTTTGAAGTATCAAGTAATGTTTTCAAATGTTGTAATTTCATTTGTATTTCCTCTTCTGTTAATTCATAAGGGGTCCGAAAAGGCGTTTTGTTTGAACCACTTAAGCCAACAAATTGAACTCCTTTGAATTCCTTTAGCTGCCCCTCGAGTGGTTTTACATTTTTGGAAGTAAACGTGAAAGAATTTGGGGGGTCAAGATTGCCAGTGACATAAAAAACAACCGCAGAGAGTTGGTTAAATAATGCAAGAATTCTTTGTATGTCATCTTTTGTGCCAAATTGAGTAATATCTCCAGAAATAACGATAAGCTCTATGCTCTCACGTTCAATAAGAGCACTAATTGGTTCCAGATTCAAATTGTTTTGTGCGTGAATATCTGAAAGATGTAAGAGTGTTATATTAGTCATTGCTTTTTTACACCTAAGCAGGGATTTTAATGTAAATTCCTTAGAGAAGCCATTTTGAGTTGTAATTCCCTATATACATATAGGCTAGAGCATATAACCCGACATGTACGCCGATAACAGGTCCGGCTTCTTGGACATGGATGATTTTACCTTTTGTATTTGTTTTTTCCATTTGTTCTTTTAGTTTTAACGCTTTCTCTTGAGAGTGAACATGTAAAATGAAGATTGTGTCAGTTATTGCATTTTCCAAAACAAGAGGAGCAATAGAGAGCATTTTTTTAAAGATCTTTTTACGAGACCCATGGATAACTCCAGCGGAAACAAGGCGACCGTCCTTAAAATTGAGGATAGGGTGAAGTTTGAAAGCGTGCGTTAGAAATTTCCTGCCCCAAGAGATGCGACCGCTGCGATATGTTGCTTCAACATTATCCAAGATGCTGATCAGCCGTGCTTGAGGAATTAAGCTATTGACATGGGAAATAATTTCAGGAACTGAAGCATTTGCTAAGGCTAATTTTGCTGCTTCCATAGCAAGCAACCCTAAAGTCGATGCCGCAACTCGAGAATCTATCAAATGAATTTCGTCTTTTTCAAAATAATTTAAAGCCATTTTGGCTGAATTATAGGTTGCTGATAGTTCGCTAGAAAGAAGAATGGCCACAACCTCTTTTGCTTCTTTTAACGCGGCTTGGAAAGTGTCAATAAATGCTTTTGGTGCGGGGAGGCTTGTTGAGGGGATGATCTTCTCAGTTAGTATCTTAGTGTAAAATTCATCTTTTGAAATTGTGCCAAAATTGCCAAAAGCTTTGTAGACGGTGGAACCAAGAATAACATTAAAAGGAACAACAAAAATATGATATTTTTTAAGAATGTCCTCAGGAAGGTCGCAACTTCCATCTGTTACAATAGCCACGTCGCGCATATTTCTATCACTGTAACTGTATATTGAAAGCTTTTTATAATTTACTTTAAAATTTAGGGGCCTGTTTAGGCAAAGTTTGCTTGCTTTTTTCTATCTAGAAATGGAAAAAGAGGGTATTACTCTTGTTGTTCTTTTTTGATTCGCTCTCGGAAGCAATCAATAAGAAACTGGTTATACTTTTCTTTATTACTGCTTTTATCTTTAAGGGCATCTAAATTGCAAAGAATATCAATCTTTTCTTGATGAGTTAGGTCATCAAGGCCATGCTTATGCGCAAGAGAATCAAGCCGCCGGTATTTTTCTTTTGTGAGAACCCACACCAAAAATTGTGTCAGATATTTGATTACCAATTGCCCCCCAGGACCGTTAAGTATCGCATCAAAGCCATGATTTGCCCAGGGAAGTGTTAATAAAACACTTGGAATGTTGAACTTTCTAAGTTGGGCATACAATTCTTCAGACTGCCCAGGAGCGACCAAACGATCTTTTGCTCCAACAGCTAAAAAGACCGGTGGGATGAATTGACTGTTCTTTGAAGTGACATAATTTACCGGAGAGAAGAAGCGATAGAGATATTGTACTTCATCTGGTGAGCCGCCCATTCCTCGCTCCATCAAGAATTTCATCAGATTTTTTTTACCATAATAGTTATAGAGAGTTGAAAAATTGGTAGGAGGATAGAAAGCAATTACGCCAGAGATTTTGTATTCCTCTAATTTTCCTATTTGCTCATTAAATTCGAAGAATTTTCCCATACAACTAAAAGTTGTTAATAAGGCAAGATGCCCACCAGCGGAACGGCCGAACAAAAACAACTCATTAGCATTGCCTTTGTATTCATGGGCATGCTTTTTTGCAAAGACAACGCCATGATGAACATCGGAAAGCATCGCCGCAAATAATAGTTCATCTTTAAGCGACTTCTTTTTTGAAAGAAATTCTAAAGGAGTTAAACGATAATCCAAACTAAAAACGGTATAACCATAATTTGCAAGCATCATACAAAGCTTTTCATGCTTTGGCCTATCCTTTGAGCCAAGAATAAAAGCCCCACCATGAATAAAAACAATAGTTGGAAAAACGCCATCTCTTTTTGGATAATAAACATTCAATTTCAAATCAATAGTTTCGTCCTTGAAAAAAGTGATGTCTTTCACCCTGGCAACTTTCTCGAGCAATTTCCGCGGGCGGGCTCCGATAAGATAATGGAGAAATCGAAACTTCACAGTCTTGAAATACTTCGCATTGACCATGGGGTCAACAAAATCCAAATAGTCGTCTCCCAATCCAAATTTCATTGCTTGCTCTAAATAAAAGTTTGTTTTTTTAATTTCAAAGAAGGGAACTAGCACATGAATACTGGTATACAAATTCAGAAGAATGCTAATTAAAATGAACACAAAATTCAACTTGTCAGAGGCAAGCACTTCAAACCTTAAGATCACTATTACTCCACTAACCAATAAACTGAGGGGCAGCCAAACAATCCATAAACCAACTTCTGTTAACCAAAGCCCCATGAATGTCTTTGCAAATAAAACAAAGATAAGAAAAAGGAACAAAGCAAAGACCAGGTAAACAATGGCAAGAACATGCATTTTAATCACAGAGAGCAAGCTCTACTTCTAACAATTAAATATTAAAAGATTATAAGCTTAATCATTAATATTGCCTTTTTCTCGCAAACACTCTTTTTGCAAGAAATTAAGAAGCCACTCAATTGTTTCACCTTTCACAAGCCGCGGTAGCAAAAGTTTTTTGTGTTTAACTACCAAAAACGACTCAATGCCAGATTGTTCAGCCTGCCCAGTAATACTTGAAAGCGTTTTGTATTAACGATCCATTGTAAGAATTGATGCATGTACTGAAAAACTAACTGCCCGCCCGGACCATTGATTACAATATCAAATCCATGATTTGCCCAAGGTAATTCTATATAGATACTTGTAATGCCACGTTCTTGTAAATCCTTGTGAAGTTCCTCAGATTGGTAAGCATCAACTATTCGATCCTTTTTCCCTGCAGCAAGGAAAATGGGTGGGATGTTGTTAGCAGCAACAGTTGAGAGATAACTTATCGGTGAAAAGATTTTGAAGAGGTTTTTTGTTTCGTCAAACGTCCCTGCTGTGCCACGATAGATGGCTTGCTTTAAAATTGGGTTGACCTCCTTTTGATAGAAAGAGTAGAGTTCAGTGACATCGGTGATTGGATAAAAAGCAATCACACCCGCAACAGAAGCATCATCAAAGCTACAGTAAATATTCTCCATTGCAAAGAATTTTTCCTCACAACTAAAAGTTGTAAGAAGAGCCAAATGAGCACCGGCTGACCTGCCGAAGAGGAATAGGTTCTCACGGTCGCCAAAATATTCCTCTGAGTGCCGTTTCACAAAAAGGATTGCTGCTCGAATGTCGGAAACCATCTGTCTGATAGTTGGTTTATCATGCGGGATTTTAGTTAATGTTGAAAGGGTGGGCTGCGGCGCCAGGCGATACTCAACATTGAAAATCGTGTATCCCCGTAGCGCGAGACGCTTTAAAATTCTCGTTTCAAGATGGCGATCCTTTGAACCACGAATCCACCCGCCACCATGGAAGTAAATCAAAATGGGGTAGCGCCCCTTCTTTTTAGGGTGGAGGACATTCATTTTCAAAGTTCGGTTATCAATAGTGCGATAGGGGAGATCATTCAAAGAAATTATTTCTTTGTTAAATCGTTTAAACATAATTCCGGAAAAACAGAGAGAAAATTTAAAACGTATATTTTTCAAGAGACTTGTTCTTGTCTCCGGAGCAACAAAAAGCAAGTAATCATCACCTAAAACCTTACAAAACTGCTTCTTGATTCGTTTATTTGTTCTAACAACTTTAAAAAAGGGTGAGAGCAATTTCATAAAAACAAAAAGATTAATGATTGTGCTTGTGAGAAGCAGAAAGAAATCCGTTTGGGGATGCAAGAGAGCATAGTTGATTAAAAAGGGAATGCTTATAATTATAAAAATAAGTGGCACCCAAAAAATCCACAAACCTAATTCTGACAGAAACAAACCCAAAAAAGAAAGGGATATAAAAACGAAAACGATCGCTAAAAGAAGCGCCACTATAAGAAAAGCAATTGAAAGAGCATGCATCGAATGTAAAATCCTAGTTAGGCAATTGTTATTTTTAACCTTTTAAATTCTAAAAAGGTTTTTGAAAAAAAAGATTTATGAAGGCGATAGTAAAATTAAAGGTATGCGCACACTAACAATTTATTACTCTAAAACCGGTAATACAAAACTTATTGCCGAAACAATCGCAAAAGAAACAAAAAGCGAGCTCTTAGCAATAAAACCAAAAAAGGAAATCAAATCAACGGGATTTTTGTTGTATTTTCGTGGTGGTTTTCAATCAATAACAAAACGAAAAATCGAAATTGAGGAACCAAAAATTGATATTAATAATTTTGATTTGATTTTCCTTGGTACGCCTGTCTGGGCCTGGAATCTCAATCCTGTGGTAAGGTCTTTTCTTGAAACTATCCCTATAAAAAACAAGAAAATCTGCCTCTTTTGTTGCTGTGCAAGCTCAGGCAAAGGAGTATTAAAAGACTTGGAGCAAATTTTAGAAGGAAATGAAATCTTAGGAAAAAGAGAATTTATTGAACCTTTGAAAAACGACACTGAAAAAGCTATAAGTGATGCTAAAAAATGGGCCAAAGAAATGAAACGAAAGGCCAGAAAATAGGCTACAGTAGAAAAAGCTACTAGCGATTCACAAATAACAATGACTTTTTTGAGATGAGTAATTAAAATTGAGCGAGAAAGTCAATAATGACATCATAGAATTTGGCTGAATTCTCATGCATCATATTATGACTCGCTTCGGGAATATAAACAACCGGAAAATACTCAAGCAATTTTTTCTCGGAAAAGAATAATCCCTTATTTCTTTCGCCAAAAATAGCAAGAGTTGGGACCGATAATTCAACAAGCTGGTAGATCAGCTGGTCATAACTTGAAGACCACACAAGCGCTTCTGCTGATTTGTAAATAACCAAAGGACCAGCTTGTTTGAAAGTAGGAAGATAATTTGCAAATGCAGGGTCTTCTTCCATCTTCGATAAAAATTTTCGAAAACCATTCTTTTCCCATAATTCGAGGCCATATTCACTGATTATTTTCTTTGAGAAAAAACAATCTCTAACATCAAGATTTCCTTCCACAAAAATTAAACCAATAACTCTATTCTTTAATTGCTTAGCAAGATAGATCCCAATGGGTCCTCCCATCGAATGTGCGACAATAACAATGTCTTCAGAAAGGGGCAAATTGTCCAATAATTGTTTCAGACAGGTAGCTTGTTCTTGCATTGAATATGAGAAATCTTTAGGAGTACTGGAATGCCCATGCCCAATCAAATCAGGTAATAAAAGCTTGTAACTCTTGAGTTCTTCGAAATTAAACGCCTCGAGAAAACAACTTTTTGAGGAGCCTAAACCGTGAAGAAAAAGAACTGTCAAATCTTTTGGACCCTCGGAAAATAAATAGCTAATAACAACATCACTATCTAAAGTATATTGCTTTTCCTCAGAAGGATAGTTAGAAATATCCAATGCATTCAACCTCAATTGTTGGTAATCGTTGAAGTTCTTTTCCTCACTTAAGAGCTTTTTGAAAGGAGAAAAAGACAGAAACAACTCAGAAATTGTTTGGTTGCTTATCAAACTAGTCATTAACTATGAACATCTGTTTGTGGATGGACACTAGTAAGGCCACCTGACCATTGTAAATATATCCCGTGAGTAACTTCATTTTTGTAACAATATAATCTGAAGGAATAAAAGCTATCCTCGCTAGGTGGATTAAAAGTAAAATACCGGTTTGTTCCATTATAAATAAGAAGTGGTGCTTGCTGTTCTTGAACGAGGAAAATTTTGTAATACCAACCGGGTAGAAAATTCAATGGTTGTAACCAATAAAAATGGACAGAGTTTCGTTTATTGCTTAAGCCAACAAACTTGCGACAATTTAAGGGGACCAAGTAATAAGGATTATCGAATTTATCTGTTGGATTGGTAAAATAGTCGAAAATTTCTGCATAGTCTGAATAACCATCTTGATCAGTATCACTTGATGTTGGGTCAGTAATGAAACCATCTGCCCCCGGAACTGTCTCCTCATAATCTAATAGCAGATCTCTATCTGTGTCATTTGACCTATAATCAGTATTGTAATATTGCTCCGCAGTGGCATTTAATCCATCCTGATCAAAATCAATGTCATGTACGTATTGCCAAAAATAAAAGAGAATGCCAGCCACAAGACTAATAGCAGTATTAATGAGCTTTTGAGCGATAGAATACCAGCAAGCATCTGTTTGATTGCTTTTGATAGGGCAATAATATGGATAGGCGAGCAATGCCGCTTGATGAACCCAACCCTAGCATTTATCTTTCCTTGCTAATCTCTTTGCACGCTATAATTCCCGGAGGTCGTTAAAATGAATTGGTCATCACTTAAGAGCCTATAACAATAATCTTCATACGTAGTGTGTGGCTCGAAGGCATCATTATGAGCATGGAAGGGGACAGTCAGGTCTTGAATGAGATGGATAACATGACCAAGTTCATAGTATGCATGCGATTTGTTAAGAACTACTCCCTCAAGCCCAAGATAGAAATTTACTGCAGCAGTAAAATGCTCACGTGCGTGATAAGGTGCACCTAAATCACCCAAATAGCCTCTCTTTCTATTTGGATCCCAATAGTGGCCCTTCTTTAAGAGAAAACTTAAGTCATATGCGACTTGGGCTCTACTGAGCATTTCAAAATAATTCTGCTCCGAATCGCGGAGTTCAGAGTAGCATTAAAAAAGATAGCCACTCTCGTTTTCACTATCAAGATAAAGGCAATTAATTGATTGGACAATTAGACGAGAATGCATACCAAAAGGATAAGAACTCGGATAAGCCTGTGTTTGAGGAGTAGATGGACTATTTAATACCGTCAATATAAGGCTTGTAAAGAGAATAAGGAGGAGTAATTTCTGCTTCCCTTTCAATTAACTCACAAATAATTTAGGAACAAATTGCCTTATAATTTATTCCATTTGGAATTTCAACGAAAGGTGTTCATATAGTTCTGGAATGAAAAAGAAGAATGTGAAATTTAAGCCCAAAAAAGCCGGAGAAATTTTCTTCTCTTTCTCTTATTGAACAACACACTAAGTTTTTTACACAATTATAGCAGGGATAAAGCAATGGTTAATTCTCAACCGAGTGTTTAAGAAATTAATTAAGTTTGTAAATGGTATTAAAAGAATCTCTAGTATTGTCGAACAGCATTTTACAAAAGCAGCTTGTTATTAAATTCTTTAGCACAACCTGGAGGCTTCAGCTCAGTAGTTTTTTCTATACTCACTTGCCATTAAATTTCTTTTTTTTAAAGTTAAAATAATAGAAATTCCTCTAGCAGTCATAAACGAATTTTGAACCAATAAGGCAATCACTTACCAGCTTTTCGCTATAGAGTTCTTTGAGAAGTTCAATGGTATTTAACCCGCTGCAATGGTTAAAAAATAATTTTGGTTTGTCAAAAGATTCCTCAAGCTTTTTAGCAACAAGAGCAACCTCTGCTCTTGTGAACTGGTACATATGTGTTCCCCCAACGATTGCTTGAAACTTTTCTTCCGGGAAGTGCTTCCTTATTGCGCCCAAAGTATTCAACAAGCCCGCATGGCAACACCCACAAAACACCACTAATCCTTCTTTTGTTTTCAAAATTAAACTCATATCATCCTTCATTTTATCTAGCAACCATTTATCACTTTGCTTAGTAAAATGATATTCAGAGATTCCGGCTTTGTATGGTCGTTCTGTTATTTCGCCTGTTACAAAAAGAACATTGTTTATTGCATAAAAGTCTCGAGTAAAAGTGAAGGAAACTTTTCTGGTCAATGCCTCGGGCATTGGTGGAAAGCCAATATCTTGGAACATTTCATGGAACCATTTCTTCTTTCTTCTAACTTTTTTTGAGTACACATCTGGATGGGCAATGATCTTTAATGGATGCTCGGTTATGCGTTTTTTTAGAAGTTCACGCAAACCCCCCGTATGATCATAATGCCCATGCGAAAGAACTACCGTTTCAATTGTGTTTGGATCAACACCTGCAATCTCCATATTGTGAAGGAGGGTCTTCCCATTTGTACCCGTATCAAAGAGCACTTTGAAGCTCTCAGCGGCAAAGTAAAAAGACTGCCCATGATCAGCTATAAAACCTTTGCCAGGTGGGGCTATATCATTATAGAGATTTATTACTGATACTTCCATTATAATCACAGATTGCTTTTTTTAGAAAAACAACATTAGATACAAATATTTGAGAATAATTCTTTTTAATTGTATTTACCTTGTTTAAAGATATTACACTAAAAAATGTGGTTTTTACCATGCCAAAAAAGAACAGATATAATTTTGATGAACTAATTACGCGAGAAGGCACAGATGCGATTAAATGGGATGCGAAGTTCATGGAAGAATACTTTGGTGTTGGCGACCTCCTTCCACTCTGGGTGGCAGACATGGACTTTCGAGCACCTGAAGTTCTTCTCCAGGCACTTAAAAAACGCGTAGAGCATGGTATTTTTGGCTACACTATTCCATCTGAATCTTATTATCAAGCCATCATTAACTGGTTTAAGCAAAGGCATGGTTGGTCGATTGAGAAAGAATGGTTGCAATTTGCACCGGGTGTGGTCACAGCCATTAATGTGATTATACAGACTTTCAGCAAGCCCGGCGATGGGGTTATTATACAAGAACCAGTCTATTATCCATTTGCTAGAACAATTAAAAATAATGGGAGAGAAGTCTTAAACAATGAGTTGCTCTTTTCTGGGGGGAGCTATCAAATTGACTTTAAAGACCTCAAAGAGAAATGCGCTATGCCACGAACAAAGTTACTTATTCTTTGTTCTCCTCACAATCCCGTTGCCAGGGTTTGGAAAACAGAGGAACTGAAACAGTTGGGAGAGATCTGTATGGAAAACAACGTACTTGTTATTTCAGATGAAATTCACTGTGACATCACTTTTAACAATTATAAACACATTCCTTTTGCTTCAATTTCACTGGAATTTGCTAAGAGAAGTTTCACATGTGTTGCTCCCACAAAAACATTTAATATTGCTGGCTTAAAGTCGAGCAATGTTATTATTCCAAATCCCACTCTACGAGAGGATTTCACAACGGCTCTTACCAATATTTCAATCGCTTCACCATCAATTTTTGCTTTGGTTGCAACAGAGACCGCTTATAACAGCTGTGAAAATTGGCTAAACGAAGTGCTTGCTTATATTTGGGACAATTATTGCTTTTTGAAGGATTTCTTTGCAATAAACTTCCCAAATTGTTATGTTCTCCCCCTCGAGGGAACATACTTACCATGGGTAGACTTTCGGCCTTTAGGCATTGGAGCAAAAGAATTAGACCGAATCATAAAAGAAGAAGCAAAAGTAGGGCTTGACGATGGGGCAATGTTTGGTGAGTCAGGTGCAGGATTCCAAAGAATCAATATTGCTTGCCCACGAGAAATTTTAAAAGAAGCGCTCAATAGAATTCGAGACGCACTCATTAAACGTCTTAAAAAGTAAGGCGAAGGGCTTCTCCCAAATACAGCTCTAAAAGGGACTTTACTTAAACCTCTTTAGAGGAATCTTTTTGCCGCTTAATTAAAGGTGTTCTTGAAAGCACCTGTAAAAGATCTGGCTTCCTTTTTTTCAAGGTCCGTGTGTGAGATGGCAAGTCAGGTGAAATTGCTGAAACAGAATGCTTTTGAGTTGAGACAACACCTTTTGACTGTATCAATATTGCTTTTCGGAAACTTTCTTCTGCTTCTTTCCGTTTTCCTTGATGGGAGTAAATTGTCCCGGCAATTTTGTAAAAGCTATTCTCTCGAGGTTTATAGCTGAAAGCTTTGCTAAATAATCTCACAGCTTCTGTGCAATCTCCTTCTAAAAGTCTATAAAAACCTTGAAGAAATTTCATTTCAAATGCTGAGAGTTCTTCGACTTTAGACGGCTTAGTGCATTTTTTTTGCAACAAGTTCAGTTCGTTCACCATTTACTTTCAAGCACCTTTAAGAAGCAACAGAGTATCTTAATCTCACTTTAAAAACATGCCAATACCGAAAGAATTAGCCTTGTATCAAGAACATTTGAGAAAAATAACCGTTATAAAATGAAGACGGGGTGAAAAAATGTTCCCCGTCTTTTTTCCGCCTTTTCTCAGGGAAAAGAGACACTTCTATTTCTAATAGTTCTTTTACTGGTAATACTATCCACTCTATTGACTCTCACTCATGACAACATCTACCTTGTTTTTTTAAAAACTTTTTTCAAAAAAAGGCTTACTTTCTAACTTTTTTTGAAGAAAGCTTTGTTCGACGCAGCATTCCCATAACAATAATGAAAGGGACTACAAAAACAATTGTAAAAGCCGAGCTTGTTTCAGTTGGAGAGGAAGGAGTTGTCGTTATGGTTGAAATATTAATCCTTACTTTGAGAGCCCAGATATCACTAAAAGGCTCTCCTTCAGCATTTGTACTGCCAGCGATAGTAAAAGTATTATCACCCTCAAAGATAAATGCTGCGCCACTGTTGCCAAACATGTCTCCAAAAGTAAAATTCCATGAGAGGTCCCCATTACTATCTGTTCGTAAAAGCCAAGCATCACCTTGTTCTGCTCCAAAGTTATGTGTGGAGCCTAAAACTGCGAAACCACCATCTAACATTTCTTGAAGATAAGTAGCGCCATCAAACTCAGGCCCACCAAAAGTTTTATTCCAGAGCTGTTGGCCGAAAGCATTTGTTCGTATCAACCAAATATCTGAATCGCCAGCACCAAATGATTTCGTGGTCGCCAAGATTCCAAAACCGCCGTCATTACATTCCACAAGCGCAGCTGGTCTTTGAAAGCCTATTGTATCACCGAAGGTCCTATTCCAGAGTTCATTTCCATTTGAGTCTACTTTGATTAACCACACTTGATTAGAGTCTGTAATGTTATACGTATAGCCTACTACAGCAAATCCACCATCCTGGCATTGGAGAACGGAATGGGGGGAAAAGCAACGATCAATATCCTTTTTATGATAAGTTTGTTGCCAGAGCCTTCTCCCTGTGGGCAACAAACGCATTAACCAAATATCATTATCATTAAACGGCCCACGAGTTACACCAGCAGCAATCAAGTCATCATTAGAACATTCTGCAATTGAGAAACCTTCATCACCAACCCAACTAGAAATGTCGTCTTGATTCGGGCCGCTATAGGAATGGTTCCAGAGAACATGTGCTGTTGGGGATAGTTTGGTGATAAGAAAGTCACTATTAGTTACAGCAACAGAGGTATTAGTAAAAGTTGATGCAAGAGCAAACCCTCCAAGTCGACAATTGATGATTTCATAACCGATATCTTCTTCTTCAGCCCCATAGGTTTTGTTCCAAAGATAACTACCATTAGCGGCAATTTTAAGGATGAGAATGTCATAATTTCCTTTCCCACTCGAGTTTGTAAAACCCGAGATAATATATCCCCCATTTGGATCCTTTACAATCGATGAAGCGGCATCCTTATAGGCCCTGGGGTAACTTTTCTCCCATAAAACATGGGCAGTTTTTTGTATCTCTAAAGAGACTACATCTGTAAAATCATTTAAACTGCCGGTAAAAAAAAGAACTTGAAAAAGAATGAGTATACTCAGAATAGAAAAGGAAGCTAATTTGTGCTTTTTCAAAGAGAAAAACTCCTCTACTTAGTTGTAAATCTCAACTTATTATATAAAAGAATAGTTTTGAGCAATAGACTGTTATTTATTACAAATAGCTATTCCTTAAAACGAACTGGGAAGAGCATTTATGATGGAAGCGAGAGTCGAACAATCCCTTGTAAAACCAAAAACTCACGCATCATCCCGAAGACTTTTTGAAATACCGAAAAGTGCAGCGATTGAATCCTTCAGCAATAGTCTCATCGCGTTGGAATTCCACCCAATCAGAAATACTCTCAGCAAGAATAAAATCATATTGGCATAAAAGGGGGGCAAGTTCAAGATAACCTTCTTCTTTGAACACTTCAAAATAAACACACCGGTGAATGTCAAAGCCAAACTCTTGCTCCTGGTCAATAACTGTTTTACAACGGAAAAAGTCGTTTTCGTAAAGCTCTTTATTGGTAGCTTTTGTTGTCTCGACAAAAGTTCTCCAAGGGTCCTCACTTGTGGAAAGCATAATTGCTTGCGAAAGAAGTATCTCTGTAAGCATCTCCCGATATATTGCCAGCATTTGTTCTACTAACTCATCATGGGTAAGTTGTTGCGATTCATGCAAGGCAATAAGAAAGATAGGGTTAATAGCATCGTTTTTGAGGATGTTAGAATTATCACTATATTTTGCCAATAAGCGCTGAAAAACTAATTGGAAAGAAGTGTTTATACGTTCTGCTTCTGGAAGCGGGTATTGTTTTTTTAATTGAGCTTCTGTTAATTGGAAAAAAAGGTCGATAATAGGTTCTATTGGTTCAACTATTGAATCGCCGTATGCTGAGTCCATGATATGTTCCAACCGGAGGATAGATTACCACTTTTCCATTAAAAGCTTTGAGTTCATGAGGACAATATGAGGATAATATTACCTCGAAACAGATGTCAAAGAGGACGGGGCTTAGATTTACATGTCGCCCAAACCTTTTTAATTTCAAAATACCAAAAGAAACAAGTGAAATAAAATGAGAATGAAAAAAATTCTTCTCTTGACTTTCATAGCCTTTTTAGCGGTTACTCCGCTTTCCCTCGCAAAAGGACGTACAGTCGTTTCTAATGGCGTGTTTCAAGTTACCATTGAAATTACAAATGCTTATTATTTTGCAGCAGATGCTGATGGAATAGAGAATGATATTGCAGCCGAATTTACACTCAATGTAGAACATGAAGGCATGTATTGCTGTATGAACAAAGTTGTAGACTTTTACTTCCTTGCCTCCTTGAAATGCCCCTCAGGATACTACTATGATTATCTCTATCAATTCATTTGCGTTTTAGACACATATGCAACACCAACCATTTATTTCTATAACCATGCTGGCGAAGCTGGGTGGTATCAAGTTATATTGACCTGCTATCTCCCTTACTACGCAAATTATTACGTATATGGAAGTGATTGTTTCGCCTTTGACCCTCCAGGTGGTGATGAAGGCGCCGGAGGGCCTTTGCAGTGCGAAATTAAACTATGAAATAGATCATACGAAAAGTAAGCTATGAATGCCATTGAGAAGGGTACTTTAGTGAACAACAATCTTTCGTATCAAGACTTTGCTATTCTCTTAGCATTAGAAACAAATCCTTCAATGCCAATGACTGAGCTGGCTCAACTTTTAGGGATAACAAGGATAACAGCAAAACGAAAAGTTGATGACCTGTTTGAAAGAGGGATTATTCGAAAAATAATCGCTATCTATGACCCCCTAACACTCGGTTTACAGCGGACATATGTTTTGGCCCAAGTACAATCAATAACTGATCTGGGAAAACTGGAACAAGCTTGTGATGAACATCCCTATACCCATTATCGAGCAAGGGCTTTTGGTGGGGCATTCCATTTATTTATGCAATTTGATATTCCAAAAGGCTCAACGAAACTTCTACAAGGATTTTTTGAACAATTAAAAAAACGTAAGATTGTTTCCACTTTTGAAATATTCACCAGCATAGGAATCGGGAAAAATCGCTTCGCAGACCTCACGAGATTTAATATGGAAATTTCTCGCTGGCATTTTTCATGGAAAGAGTGGTTCAAACTAACCGAGCGGGCAAGCAAAACTCTGCCGGAAGTTCCAGAAATAAAAATTGACCTTTCGACTTTTAATCCCAAGCAGTTCCAGATTTTACGATTTCTAACAATGGATGGAGCGATCAAGCAAAGTGAACTCAAAGATAAATTGAAAATGAGCAAAACACAAACGCACCGAGATTACAATTACGTCTTAAACCATTACATTGAAACCAAAAGATTACTCTTTGATCGAAGCATTTTTGACTTGACGGAATTCTATTTGGGTATCGGTTATAATGTCCCCGACAAGATTAAAGCAGAACTCTACCATACATTGGAAAATAACCCCCCACCTTTTCAGCTAATATATAATATTTTAGAAGGGGGCCACATAATCCTATCAGCAAACATGAGCCCAGCCCAAGCATCAGAGTTTGCTTTTTCGATGTGGGAAAAAATTCCAAGGAGTAAAATCTTTAACTTAGACACACAAAAATCTAAACTTTATTGGTTCTATCCTGAAAACTTTGACTTTACTCTCAAGCAATGGAAAGTTTCGAAGGAGTACATGATTACAGAACCACTAGAAAAACTCAAGAAAAATGGTGAAAAGTAGTAGCTAAATTGGTGGGATATGCTTTCAAATGCTTTGGGAGAAAAGTAAAATAAGCAGTTCCTGCTCTCCTCTTTTTTTTCTCTATAAATAAGAAAGAATATGAGAGAAACAAACCCAAAATCAAATGAAAAATCATTTGAAAAGCAAAAACTTATCAGTAAAAAAAAAAAAGTAATTATGAAGCAAAAATGTTTGAATGGATAAATTTTGCATTAATACTTTTCTCACTTGTCATGTTTGCATTCTTTTATAGCTTAAGTACGCTACCAGTTACGTTGAGCGAACGGCGTGGCGAGCGAGCTTGGAAAGAATGTGGAATTTATCGCTTTATTGCTATTCTCTTTGAATTTGCGGCAATAATTTTTATTTTTCTCTGGATCTGCTATCCTTTTCCTCCTATCGATTGGCCGATTCACCAACATTGGTGGGTGGGTATAATTATTTCAATAATTATTGCCATTCCATCAACGGCGTTCATGATTGTTGGTATGCTCCACGCCGGAAAAGAAACAAGTGCCCCTTCAAAAGAGACACCAATGTATGGCGGGATTTACAATTACATACGCCATCCTCAAACACTTGGAGAAATGTCGTTATTTATTGCTCTAGGATTTGCTGTTAATTCTTGGTTCATGGTTCTCCTTCTAACTGCATATGTTCTTCTTTATACTCCAATAATGATAATCATCGAAGAGAAGGATTTGATCAAGCGATTTGGTGAGTCTTATCTCGAGTATCGAAAAAGGGTCGGCGCTCTGTGGCTAAAAAGGAAACGTAACTAAAACTGCTTGTACATCAGCTGTCCTTCAACTGTTTTTCTCATACTAAGGTTCCATTATTAATAGGAAAGATTGAAGAAGGAAGAAAGTGATTGATAAATCAGAGCATTGTTAGCCTTTTTGGAGGAGTTAAATTGTAAAGAAACTTGTGCAATTGTTAATTGTTCTTTTTACGAGTATTTAATGGCAAGTGGCACTTTTGCTACGGCAGATTTTTCCGTTCAAGTTGGAGAAATAAATACTTATGAAGTTGTTAGTTCAAATTGGAGCTTGACTGACAACACGAATAGCGATTCAGGTACGGGATCGCTTTTGGAGGCAATCAATATGCTATTGGTACGGAAGCCACAATAGAAGTTACCGGAACAATAGCGACAAGTGTGACCTGGGAAATAGATGTCTATGGACAAACTGCAACAAATACAAAATGATGCCAGCGACACTTCGAAGATGTTACAATTTCTCTACATGCCCTGGGATCTTTCAACGGGAATAAGGAGTTGGGATCAGCAAGAAGTAGAAATGGGCCCCCCATTAATGCTGGATTTATTCTTTTTAAAACCCACGGCTTTTGGAGCACTTTTTACAACTCTTGACCAGCAGGGCGAGATGCCAGTCTACATTCTACCATCCTACTGGACGGCTCAAGAAAATGATGGTTATTATGACGATTCCCATAAAATCGCCTTCTTTGACTGAGTAATGAATGCAATTTATAATGACACTGGCTGTAACATATATTTTGCTGGAAGTTATTGTGTGAAAATTGCTTATGAACAAGGGACCGGCATCCTTTATGGGTTCAAACTAAAGTTGGCATATTCTGGACATACGGGCTCAAAGGCACTGTCTTTGACATACAGCAACGTATTGAATTGAAAAATTATAACCTTGGGAAAAACATCTTCGATCCTTCAGACACCATTGGTTTTTTCTGGACAATTGCTATTCCAGTACTTTTAGCCTTTGGCATATTTACACGTCTTCGTAAGCGACAGAAAAAAGAGCACTAAATAACTGCTCATGCGCCATTCGACGCCAACTTTTTTTCTTTGGGAGAAAGAATCACTCCCACAATCTTTTCATAAAGGGAAAGGTTTTTTTACAAGAGCAAAGGAAAAAAGCTTTGTTAAAGAACTCTTAGTAAAGACTTTTTAAAGTAAGAAATGTTGTTAAATTAGGCATTTATTAACAACACAAAAGAAACAAGAAGTGTAAAAAATGACGGCAAATAAATATGAACCAATTCAAGAGATCATTTTAGAGATCACTACCGGAAGCAAACGAAAGGATGCAACGGATGATGCAGTAATATTAGATATTGGTGGTCATTCTTGGGAACTTGACCTTCCAAAATACGATGACTTTGAAAGAGGAAAAACAGATCGCTATGAATTAGCAGTTCCAGAGGGGATGGATAGCTCTTGGTTTCGCTTTCTCTGTTTTAAGAAGAAAGGCGACCTCCAAAGGGATGACGAATGGCTTTTAGCAAAGGTCAAACTTACCATCAATAGTAAAGTTGTTTATGAGAAAGACAATCTGAATGCACTCCTGAAAGTTGACCGGAATCGTTGGTGTGCGCCAGATTTCTCCTACGGAAAAGCAGGTGAATAACCTATAACATCCTTTTAGGAGAAGTCTTCAATTTTTTTCAACTTTTTTTCCTACGATAATTTTCCTAATTTTTACTAATGACATGGTAGGACACACAATTTTTTTAATTTTAAAAGAAAATTTGAAGTGAAGAATAAAACGAGTATTTTTTAATTGACTTCGTATTAACAAATAATAGAATTTGAAAAGTATAAAAAATAATCACAAAAATAAAAGTACAAATCAGGTTATATTAGGGTGGCAAATGATGGAATGCCCTCGATGTCGCAAACTACATTCAAAAAGAGTCCATATGAAAATTGTAAAACGCAAAGGAGGATTCCATAAACATACAAAATTCAAATGCCCGGAATGCGGGCTAGTGCGGATGAAGCCTAACAATTAACAAGATATTTTAATAAATCTCGACTGCTTTTAGACCAAGTTCTCGTCTTTTGTTGGCAATTTTCTCCTTAAGGAGGTCAAAAATCTCGAGAGTTATTTCAATACCGGCTTGTTTAAGTAAATAGCCATGATTTAACCAGAACTTTTGATTATGTGGATCTAGAATAAGCGCTTCTTCACTTGCCTTGAGAGCTTTGGCAAATTCATTGTTATCACAATAGGCAACAGAGAGATTAAACCAGAGAAGGGCATTTTGTGGTGAAAAAGTCAAGGCCTGTTCATAAAGAATAATTGCTTTCTGCGGGGCGCCATTTTCACAATGAATTGTTCCCAGATTACAGAGGGCATTAATGTTTTTAGGGTGCTCTTTTAAAAGATCTTCAAGGAGAGTAATTGCATCCGCTGCTTTTCCTTCAGAAAAGGCGTTCAGAGCTTTTGTTATCAAACGATTTTGTTCTTCTTTCGACAACGTTTTTCTCAACTTTTTTTTATTTCTCGCTATTTGGAAGAATTTTTGGATATTTGGACGATCCCCTCGAGGGGCAGATCTCGAAGACAACTTGGGCACTTTCCCTGCGACTTTACCCACTCTTCGAAGTGAGTAAGATGCCCCTTAGCCTCACAAAAGCTACAAGCGCCAACATCATCTTCAAAAGAGATTGGTAATTTACAAATAACACAACGTAAAAGCTCCTTTCCACAACTTGGACAAACAGTTGCTTGAGTTTCTACCGGCGTTCCACACCAATAGCAATTTCGAGGGATGGTTTTTTTGAAAGAAAGTACTGCTCCTTCTTTTTGCTCTTTATACTTCTTCAAAAGCGGTTGATAATAAGCTATCAGTTTATTGCGATAACCATAATTGAATTCTCGAGCAAGTTTTGCAAGAAAGTTCTCTATAATCTTGACTTGAGAAGTCCTTTGACAAGTTTCTAATAATTGTAAATATTTGAAAATCACCTTCGATGCATATTGTTCTCCCAGAAGACTAGCAATTTTATATAATACAGACAAATGCATTTCTTGATAAATAATTGGCAGGGAATCGTGTGCATCTAGCAATCTCGAAAGAAAGCTATCAATTAAATCAAAACGTAACTCCTCCTCAGGAATGAGTTCGAGTAATGATTGGAAAATAGCCGGCAAACTATTGATAATCATTTTGCGAGCATAATCAAGTATGGGTAATTGATAACTTTCAGGAATTAGAACACTTATTCGACGAAAAATTGCCACACGACTTTTAAATGGTATTTCCTGAAAGGAGCTGGAGAACAAGTTTCTGGCTAGTAGAGTAAAAAGGGCAGTAAGGCGTATTTTAATTCTACCATTTACTTCTTCTTGTAAGATTTCTTCAAGTGAACTAAATTCTTCGAAGAGTAACTGATAGAAAACTATTGCTCGTTGAGGATTTTCTTGTACCTCTCGAGTTAAAACAAGATGGTCGAAAAGTATTTTTGACGCCTCTTCTTTTACTTCCTGATTTCCATCCCAATGAAGCGCTTCGATAATAGCTTTTAAAATAGTAGTGAACAGTTCAGGAGCAAGATACTCGAGAGGAATTGCCCGAAAGAATGCCAAGAGTGACAAGCGATAGTTCTCATTTGGTTCCTTCACAAGTAGCTCCAATATAACCGGGATTGCGGGTGCCAATTTCTTCGTATAAGGGAGAGCAACTTTAGGTATTAAAGGTTTCAATTCAAAAGTAATATCCTCTAGTAAAGTATAAAACAGCGGGGAGGATTTAGTTTCTTTTTTAATTAGTTTGAGAAGTTCTTTGCTCTTTGCTTTTAATTTAGAGGACATAGCTATCACACGAGTATCTTTAATAGATTTTGGGCTATTGTCTATAATAAATACTTAGATTAAAACAAATGTTATCGCAACAAACAAAAGAGCAAGGCTTTTTTGTTAGAAAGCCTATTTATTGTACAAAGAGTAAACGGAAATATTTCTCATGACAAAAAGTATTAGCGTTTTGATGCGAAACTTATATGACCAAAATCCTGAAGTGCGAGGAAAGGCAGCGATGGACCTTGGGGAGAACCTCGCAGTTGAGGCTTTAAGCTCACTTGTGAAAGTTATGATGAATGATGAAAATACAAGTGTGCGATCACTTTGTGCCGAGGCCCTAGGAACAATAGCCGAGCCAACCGTACTTCCAGAGTTAGTGGTTGCGCTTGCAAACGAAACCGAGGAGAAAGTTCGACAGTCCATCTCGTGGGCAATTGAAGCCATTGCACGAAAAGAAGGGCTAACAAAAGATGAAACACTTAAGAAATTCTCGAAAAAGCGCTCTGGTATATTGAAAAAGACACCGCCAAAAACAAAGCCAAAAGAGAGCAGCAAAGCAACAGAACAGAAAAAGGTCTTTAAGACCAAACAAACCTGTAGCGTTAAAATCTCGAGTAATAAAGAGAGCTATCTCTGTGATAATGAAGCCAAATTTTGGATGGAAATGAAATTGGATGACAATTTAACTGTAATTATCCCCTTATGTGAGGAGCATCATAAAATGCTAGAAAAAGATTGAACGAGCTATCACAATAATTTTATGTTCTTTTTTGGCTAATTAGTGAGGAAACTAACTGGGTAAGAGCGATGAAAGACAAACGACGGAAGAAACTCGAGGCTTTAAAATCAGACTTTGAGCGGAGTGCTCAGGAACAATATTTCGAATCCTTCGATAGGAGTAAACTGCGCATTTTATCTTTTACTAAGACAAAAGAACCTCCAGCAACCATTGAAATCCTCTTCATTCCAGGCTTGCTAACAATTTTCCCTCGGTGGGAGAAAGTGGTAAAAGAACTGAACAAATGGTATATAGTACACTATGTTGAAAGCCGAGAGAAATTTTCCAGCATTCTACCAAAAAGAGCGACAATGCGGCTTGAAGAAATTCGAAAAGATTTAGTGTTTGCTATTAAAAACCTGGGACTCCAAAATAAACGCTACATAACAATCTCGAGTTCTATGGGCGGAGCAATGATTTTAGAAAACCTCGCAACCGGAGAATTAACTCCCTTGGACAACATTCTCATTAGCCCGGGAGTCGAGTTCCCCTTTCCAAAATGGATCCGTCCCTTACTACATGTGCTTCCCCCTTTTGTAATGACAATGATCAAACCGTTCATTCGTTGGTACCTTCGCACATTTACTGTTGACTCGAAGAAAGAGCCTGAACAAGCAAAACAATACATCCGTGCAGTTAACGAGGCTGAGATGCGGAAATTACGGAGATGGATCTTAAAAAATGCGAACAAGTACAATGGTTGGCATTTACTCCCAAAAATTCATGGAAAAGTTGTTGTTATCGGGGCATCTACTGATAAGACTCATAAAAGCGATTTTACAAAACGAGTGGCTGAAGCATTACCAAACAGCAGGTATATCGACCTTGGAACAAATAAAGCAGCCCATGACATGCCGCTAGTTGATTTAACAAAAACAGTCATCGAAGAATTAGAAAGCGAGCTTGAGAAAAAATAAAAACGAAGAAAATTTTGGACTATTTCTTCATTTTTCCTCCAACGGCTAAAGCAATGAAAACCACTGCACCACCAACGGAGCTTGAAATTATTATCTTTCGTAAAGCAACTTGATTAACATTGACTTTAAAATGGGCGGTATTCTTCCCAATGTTTCCAAGGCTATCTTCTGCCACAAGATGGAAATACCAAGTGCCGTTCTCCAATCGTTGAGTGATCTTCAAGCTGGTATCATTCACAAATATGCCTGTGTCCTTGGTAACTTTCGTTGTGGGATCTTGGTCTAAAAGGTAATAATACCCAACAATACTGTGCGCATCTGTTGGTTCCGTCCAAGTAAATTCAGGTTTTGTTTTCAAGTATTTCTTTGATGGGTCGGGGTGGGTGGGAGAACTCAATTGCGGTTTTAGAACGGTGCAATCTATGTCGTTTGTTAAAAAGGGGTCCCCAAGAATTGACATGCCATAAAAGAACTCGAGATAATATGTTGTATAATATTCAAAATTCTGAAACCAAGAATACAATGCAAAACCGATAGTTTTATTCTGTGCCAATTGTGAGTAGAAATGATTTCCTCCTAGCATTCCTCCAGACTTTGTTGAACCAACAACTGCTAAGGAAGAGCTACTCGAGTATAGATAAGTAACAGCCAACGAATCATTTGTATCCCAATCTGCAGCATGGCAACAATAAAGATTGTAAAAGAGAAACGGGGGGGCCAAATTATTGATTTCTGCATTTGTTATTGTTTGCCACATTCCATCCACTTTTAGATAGTGTGTTGTAGCGCTGCTGTGGGCGCAGAGGTGGAACCATTCATAATTTTTCGTCACATATTCTAACCAGACATCTTTATATGTATCAGCTCGTTTGAAGATATCCATTCGCTTGGGATAGGTAGAGGAAAGCCAACCCGGCCAATTGTCATAGGTGCCATTTGCCCAAGCCTCCCAGTCATCATCTACAAAAGTTAAAGCCTTATGTGGGCGAGAAAGTTCTCCCTGACGATAAGCATGGCATTTCTTTAGATAACGATAAATTTCTTCTTCGACAGATAAGGAGCCAAAAGTTCGGGATGAGGGATCAATTCGCCCTAAGTAAATTTCAGGGTGAATTTCTCCTGTATGGGAATCATAAACACCATCTACAGGGTCGAGGTCTTCCCAGACACCATCTAAATCGGTGAGAAAGAGGTCGCAAATGAATGTTTCTGCTGGATAATAATTTGGAACCTCATCATGATGGAAATATGCTTGTGGGTACTGCCCGATAAGCACTACTCCCTCGAGGTTTTCTGAGGAATACCAACTTTGAAACAAAGCACGTAATGTTTCTGCACTTCCAACAGCAGAGGTATAGAGTAGAGCATTAAATCCTTGATCATTCAAATCTTGCTGATATTCTACAACGGCATTTTGTATAGTAGTGTTTTGCCAAAGATCTGGGTGTACAAGAATTCGAACAACAGGCTGTTGGGCCTTTTCTAAAGCATTACTTGTTGGTTGTAAGGTAATAATTGGAACAGTTGAAAGGGTAGAAGGTTGGTACTGAGAATCTCTAATCGTCGCTTCTGAGACTGATAGAGAGCTAAAAAGAAATAAAAAAATGATTAAAAACGAGACATGCATTGTTCTGAATTTCATTGGGTTCACACAAAAAATAATTCATTTTTTACTATTTAACTTTCCTTTTTTATTACTGTAAGTTCTTTTAAGCAAAATTCTGCCTTTACCGTGAGCAAAACACTCTGAAGCCTTTTATAGTTCTTTAGCTATAATATTATTGAGGGAGCATTAAATGTTTAATGAACAGGAAGAACTTCCACGCGAAAGACTTCCGACCCGTAGAAGCATACATCGTGAAATAGAAGAAGCCTTAATTAACAAACTCTTCAAGATTGTAGAAGAAATTGAAGTTTTACCAAATGGTGAATTGAATTTTAAACCCTATACTGATAATGTATTAATCCAACTCGAGACTTTTATCGAGAAAAAATTCAAAGAAAAAGTTTTCGATCCAAAACAAGACAAGCAAATT
>DXJV01000068.1 GCA_019056785.1 Candidatus Heimdallarchaeota archaeon | reverse complement strand
TTATGAGTTGCAAAAGAAAAAGCTCAATCATGCGTATTGAAATTTCGAGTCTTTTACTCGAAGGGTAACTATGAAAGAGTTTGTTGCAAAAGAAAAAGCTCAATCATGAGTATTGAAATATATCAAAGAATCGCGCATAAGGAATGTCTTCTTGATAATGTTGCAAAAGAAAAAGCTCAATCATGAGTATTGAAATTTCTCCTGCTTTGGATCTCCCCTTGCGTGAGAATGTATTTTGTTGCAAAAGAAAAAGCTCAATCATGAGTATTGAAATTCGCTCCATAAAAACTGTCGTTTGTAGGAACCCATCTTAGAGTTGCAAAAGAAAAAGCTCAATCATGAGTATTGAAATAATGCATATGTTGCCATTCTCAAAGAAGCAGCACTAATATATAAAGGAAAGAATAACCAAAATCAATGAATGGATAAACAACCTATTCGAGGGGATTAGAAAGAGTTGTGCAGTATCATTACCCACTCAAAAAGAATTAAGTAATCATTACAAGAAATACTGATGATTCTTATGAGATAAGAGTAGTTGATGCTAAAGCAGTAATCATTTGTAAAGATAGTGAAAACAATGATGAAAAACAGTGAGTAAATGACCAATGAAAGAAAAACAAACTGATAAGGAATCTACTGGCAATAAACCCCCTCGTAAATTATTACCTCGAGAATTCTTCACTGAAGATGAATTAGGTATTGATGAAGATGAACAAGAAGGAGCGATTATCATTTTTTCATGTGACTTCAATTGTAAAGAATGCCCTATTCAATGTGAATACCGCATTAAGTCAGATGATGCCAAGGATACGGAGAAAGATGTTGATAAGTACACCGCGAAAGACATGGATACCCAAATAGCTAAAGATTACTTAACCTATCATGAAAAACACAACATTCCTTTGGAAGGGGATCTTACTGAAGAACAGTTAGACCTCATCTTCGATTGGTTTATGACTATTCCATATATACGTGCAATATTTGAAGCTTGGATAGATCTCATAGAAGTACAGAAACAGATGCAGAAGATCCTTACTGAAGATGAAAAACTCCATAACAAGGAAACCCCCAAATTCACTTTAGTAACATTTTTTGATAAAGTCTTGTCCAGTCGAAAAGAGTTCAAACACATACACAAACGAGCTCCTACAGATGAAGAAATGAATGATATTATAGAAAATGAGGTTAACTTTTTTTATGATAGGTTTGTAAAAGAAAGTACTCAATTATAAGCATTGAAATGAGAATGTTACTGGATTTTTCCATGATCTCATGACGATAATGTAAAAGAAGAGTTCAGTTACGAGTATTGAATAGGTTAATGCCGGGGTAAAGACAGGGGCTAGTTTCTTTTGTTTTCAGTTATTATTCATAGAAATATTTTTCAATTAAGGATTGGCTCATTGGGTATAAGAGGTTTGTTTTATGCCCTCATCTCAGACTGTTACTATTGATCAAGCCAAGCTCCTCAAGGTTATTCATGAGCGTGGCGAAGTTTCCCAGGAGGCCCTTGCCAAGGCAACTAAGTTTGATCTTGTGAAGGTTGCCCGGGAGATTCTCGAGCTTACGGCTAAAGGTTTTGTTGATAGTATTGAGCGTACTGAGCAGCGTATTTTGTTGACTGACGAAGGCCGGCGGTATCTTAAGGATGGTCTTCCTGAGCATCAGCTTTATGCTGCTTTACAGCGCGAGAAGGACCCCATTCTTCTTGAAGCATTTAAAAAGAAGGCCAAAATTGATGAACAACTGGTTAATATTGCCATTGGCTGGCTTAAGCGCAAGAACTGGGTTGCTTTTTCCAAGGAGGGCAAGAAAACGTTTCTCCGGCTTTTACCGCGGACTGAGGACATTGACTTTACTACTCTCTCTCTTATTGCTGATGGCACAATTACCAACCATTTACAGGACCAAGCCATTGCTGTGAGTTTACAGAACCTCAAGAAGCGTAAAATTGTCGAGATTCTTGAGCGTCATTATCGTGTTGCCCGTTTAACTCCTCAAGGCAAAGCATTGCTTGAGAAAGGGTTAAAGGTTCAGCGCAAGCTTGAGACCACGCTGACTCCTTCTCTGATCATTTCCGGCAAATGGCGCAAGACGAAGTTCAAGCCCTACGACCCTACAGAGCAGGTTCCTCCTGTTTACTATGGTCGTCGTCATCCTGTTATTGAGGTTATTAATGAGATTCGCGAGATTTTCCTTGAGATGGGTTTCACCGAGATTCGTGGTCCTCTTGTTGAGTCCGAGTTCTGGAACTTTGATGCGCTCTTCCAACCTCAAGACCACCCTGCGCGCGAGCTTGCTGACACCTTCAAAGTTGCCAAGCCAACCAAAGCCAAACTTCCTCCAAAGGAAATCGTCCAGAACGTTAAAAAGACTCACGAGAATGGCTGGAGGACCAAGAGTACCGGCTGGGGCTATAAATGGAAAATGTCTGAAGCTGAGCGTCTTGTTTTGCGCACGCACACTACTGCTACCACTTGCCGTCATTTATCCAAGGCGTTCAAGGAGTGGGAGCCCCCTGAGAAGGTCTTTTCCGTTGACCGTGTGTATCGAAACGAAGCTATTGATTACAAGCATTTGTCTGAATTTATGCAAGTTGAAGGCATTGTCGTTGATAAAAACGTCGACCTCCGCCATCTTAAGGGTAATTTGAAAACCTTCTACGGTAAGATGGGTTTCAAGAAGGTCCGGTTGATCCCCTCCTTTTATCCTTATACTGAGCCCTCCATGTCCACCCTCATTTTTGTCGACAAATTCAACTCCTGGATGGAAATGGGTGGCTCGGGCATTTTCCGCCCGGAGGTTACCTATCCCTTTGGCGTGAAAGAAAAAGTGCTTGCCTGGGGGCAAGGGCTCGACCGGTTAGTGATGCTTAAACTCGATTTGAACGACATCCGGGAAGTCTATAGCACCAACATTGAACGCTTACGTACAACGCCGGTCATTTTCTAGTGCACATATTTTTAGAGTTTGGGGAACAGCTTCTCAAGCTCTATTTCAAATGCTGCCACTGGATTCTCCAGTTCGAAATTGTTCAGGACTTCTGGGTGAATTTCCCCGAAGACTCCCACAGGTTCTTTATCGACTAGTATCTTTGCACATCGCCCTTCAAAGAAGCTGGGATGGCTTGCACTTTCTAGAGTGTAATTGTTTATGCCTAGTCCTCTGAAGATGGCCTCGATTATTGCCTTAACTTCCACAAAATCTGCCTTCGAGTGGATGGTCGCTCCGCTTAGAAATACTTCTCGTGAGGTTTTGGTTTCATACGCATCGTTGATTCGCACAACGTCTCCAATATCGAAAATCCGCTGTGGAAGTGTATAAGGTTTGTTTTGCTTCAATGTGTTGATCAAGCTTGGAAGGAGACTATCCCGGACAATGTTATATTCTTTACTTACCGGGTTTAATAATTCCACGGGAGTGCCTTTTGTACGCATTTTTGTGTACTGCCACTCTTTTGATACAAGAGTGTAGGTTACCACTTCTATGAATCCGAGCCCCACCATGATGTCCCTGCATTGATTTTGCCGTTTAATGACCGGATGTTCTTCTCCTATGGTGTGAATATTATCCAATATTGCTTCAATATTATGATAACCATAAGAAATAGCGACATCTTCTACAATATCGACTTCATGGAGAATATCCACTCTGTAAGAAGGGACACTTACAGCAATTTTTTTCCTAGTGCTTTCTTTTTTAATTACGCCGAATCGTGAGCGCTCGAGGTTTTTGAACAGTTCTTCTTGTGTCAAGTCCAAACCCAGGACTTCTTTCAAGTATTTTGGCCGCAAGTACCAGGTCGAAGGTTGAAAGGTTGGTGTTATTAGTGTTTTCTTGTCGGGGTACTCTACGGTCACTTGTTCTACCTGGTAGCCTTCTTCGGCGAATGATGAGGTTAGAATCTCTAGGGCGTTTTTTACTGCTTGCTCATCTGTGCCTGTGACATCGATAAAGAGATCCTTAGTCTTCTCTGTTACGAGTGTTAAAATACCATTAATTATTGGCGGAAAAGACAAAACACCCCCCTTAGAGTCAACGAGAAACGGTACTGAACCATCTTTATTTACAAGGTGAGCATATTTGATTCCCTTTGGGTGTTCCTCGCAAATCTCTTTTGGGGTCATTTTTCGGCTTTCTTCTCCGAGGGGAATGAACGCATGGCTATCTGCTTTCTCACCATAGTAACGAAACGGGGGGGTGATATCCCGCATATCATGAATGCCAATACTCACTTTCTTCCGGTCCCGTCCCACCACCCAATGAATCGTTTCTTGCGTATTCATGAGTTCAGCGATGCTCTCTTTGGTCAGGTGGACATTCCGGACAACGGCACATTGAATAAACGGCCGCAAGGGTTCGACGGTTTTTTCAACTTTAACTTTTAACGATCCTTTTTTTAACGGATAGTTTGGCAAGCCGGTCTCGATGTTCATTATGCCTTTTAACGCGCGAACGAAACCTGGAACGCTGCTAAAGTCCGGGCGGTTTGGATTATATTCTACTTTGACGCCATCTTCTCGTTTATCGTCTATATCTGCGCCCAGTTGCAAACAATATTCTTCTAGCTCTTCTAATGACAATTGTTTCCCGAGCAGTTCATTCACTCGCTTCAAAGGGAGGTCGATTACTGGCATTCTTTTTACACCTTGAGTATATTCTCAAGTGAAACTTTTACCAAATTAAAATTTTGTGTATTCTTGACTAACTCTGGGGCAAATTAGGTAGCAACGAAAGAAAAAAGAGGCCCTTTACGCTCTCCAATAAAAGTGGGATAAAACTTTAATTAATAAGCTTACCATCTATTGTAGTTACATAGGTGAAGCAAATTGAACTTTTTTAAACGAATTTTCACTAGAAAAAAGAAGGGCACAGCAGATGAGATTGTTAAATTGGCGGTTATCCAAGACTTCTCTCTCCCGGAGCGTGCTTCGCATACCGAACCCTTAACTGTTCTTGTTCAGGGTTACTTTTCTCATCTGGGATGGCAGTTAGCAGAAGCGTCAGCAGTCGTCAAAAAAGATGAGATTATTCTTCAAGTGCTGGGAAAGATGAAAGCTGGAATGATGGCTGCCCAGGCGATAAAACCCTTTGACCTGAAAATTGAAGTTGAAAACCTGAAGCCTGGAACCTACAAGGTCCGAGCAAAAAAAGGAACAACCAAGGAGTTAGAAGTAGTAATTGACTAATTCTCTTGCTCATGTAAAGGCGTGATTACTTGTGTCGAAAGAAAAGATTGAAATCCTACGGGCGCTTTTAAAAGGGGAGCAAGTCGAACCCATTCCCTTTGCTTTTTGGCGTCATTTTCCTCGTGATGACCTTTCAGCTGAAAGGCTGGCTCAGAAACAACTCGAGTATCTTCAAAAGTTTGACTCGATCTTTATGAAAGTGAGCCCCAATGGTCGCTATTGTGTTATTGATTGGGGGTGTGAGATTGCATTTGATGATCAAAAATTAACCGGCTCAGCCTATTGTACAAAGTACCGTGTGGCTGCTATTGAGGATTGGGCTGCTCTCGAGGAGCTGGACGTAAATCAGGGGATGTTTGGCGAGCAACTCAAAGCACTTACCATCATTGATCAGGGGATGAAAAGAAAAACACCTTTCATTGAAACTGTTTTTAATCCCTTGATGGTTGCAGCAAAACTCACGGAGAATCGTGAACTTGTTTTAAAAGCCATAAGAGAAGAACCCGGAACCTTCAAGGAAGGGTTGAAAATTATTACCAAAGTCATGAAAGAGTTTGCCAAGATTTCGCTCGAAAATGGTGCCTCAGGTATTTTCCTGGCAACCCAGGAAGCAACCTTTGACTTTCTAACGGAAGAAGAATTTCGAGAATTTGGCATGACTTTTGACCTCGAAATTTTAAAGGCAATTAAAAACAAAGCAACCTTTAATGTCGCACACATTCATGGCAATAATATTATGTTTCAACTAATTGCCAAGCACTATCCTGTCCAAGCATTAAACTGGCATGACCAGCTGACGCCACCACCCATTGCTGAAGCTCAAAAACTCTTTTCCGGCATTATTGTCGGGGGCATTGAAGAACAGGAATTTCTCCCCAAAGCAACTATTGATAATGTTTTGGAACGGCTTGAGAAAACGATTTCTTCTGTTAATGGCCGGCCGATCATTATTGGCCCTGGTTGTGTGATCCCCCTAAACGTTCCTGATGAAAAATTGACAGCGATTATTTCCTATTTACAGCAGAGAAATAGCTAAAAACGCTTTTTTTACTACGGAGGAGAAAAAACGTTTAAATTCCATTGAACGTTTAAATCAGTTAAAGTAAAAAAGTCGTTTCAAATCAATAAAAGGAAGATATTTAAAATAAAACACTAATTTCATTTAGAAGGTAATAAAAAACATAATGAAATCAAACGGACGGAATACAAAGAATGACCCCAGAGCCTAAAGAATTAAGCGATGAAGAAAAGCGGAATAATAAAGGGGCAGGTAGTAGGGTAAAGATTATTGGTAGTCCAGAGAAAATCAAAATTTTAGTCGACCCGATGCGTCGCAAGATTTTACGAACGATGCGTGAGGGAATCGAAAACGAGGATGGCACCATCCGGAAAGAAATGACTGTTCCTGAAATCGCGAGAAAATTAGGCGTCTCTGCGCCGAAATGTTATCATCATTTAGATCTTTTAGTAGAGCACGGGTTTGTGCGTGTTGCTCGTGAAGAGAAAAAGAAACGAACGTCAATAACCTATTATGAACGCACGGCACCGGCCTTTGTACTGGCTACAACTATTGATGAGATTGAAAAAAAAGAAGGCATTCGCGAGAATCCTTTGATTGCTTTGATAGATGACGCTTTTCTCCTGGGGCTATCCGAGGAAGAGAAAGAAGAAGCCCAGAAGCTCATAGATGAGTTAACTGTCCGCCAGCACAAATATACCGTACATGCGGCTGAAAAATTAAAAGGCAACATTCCCGATGATAAAATGGGCATGGTTCTGGGTTTTGTGTCTAATCAATTTGCCTCTCAAGACTCTCGCTGCCAGGAAATCCGAAAAGCACTAACAAAGTACATTAAAATTGATCTTGATTAAGCACTTTCTGAAAGAGAGGATTCTTTTAGAAACCTTTTTTTCTTTTAAAGATACTTAATAGCTAGCTTTAGCTGTGGTGAACTCATTGAAAATTGGTGTGACAATTGAACCGTATGCCGGTATTTCTGCTGACAAGTTGGTTACTTTTGCAAAAGCAATTGCTTTGGATCATGTTGAGATCAATATTAATAGTATGAAGGATGTCGAGGGAATTATTGCGAATCTGGGTAAATTAACAACAACATTTCATTTGCCGATCCCAAGTGTTGATGGCTTTGAGCCGGGTTCGACAAAAGCTGCTTTGCGAACACGCATGACAAAAGTAGTTGATTTTATTAACACTTATCACAAGGACCTCCAATTACTTTTTACGTTAGCTCATCCCCCTGAGGGGCCGGATGCTGACTTCCAAGTGCTTATTGAGACATTACAACAAATTCAAACACCAATAATTTTAGAAAATATTCCTTGGCAAGATGACGAGACTTTTACTGCTTTTTATTTTAAAGCGAAGGATCTTCTTGGCAAGCAACTCGCAGGGCACGCTATTGATGGTCCACATCGCTTTTTGACTGACAACGACAATTGGCTTTCGGTTCCAACAGAACTGGCAAAAGAAATTGTTTATGTTCATTTACAAGATACAAAAAAGGATAATGACACTCACCTGCTGTTGGGGCAAGGAGAAATGCCCTATTGGGACTTTTTACGCTTCTTAAAACGCTTGGGCTATAAAGGGGTGATTAATCAGGAGATCAAACCAGAAGGATTGGATTTGGTAGCGATTATGAACTCCTGCCTTGAAGTGGCAAAATATACAAATAAAGGGCGATTTCTTGCAATGAAAACAAGATATGCCTTTGTAAAACCAATTTTACGGCGAAAAATCGCCCACACAACACAAAAATAACTTTCCTTTGCATAGAGAAAGCTACGACAAAGGACTCGTATTTTTTGCAATGAAAGAAAGCCAACATAGCATTTCTATTTGTTTTTATGAAATGACGAACCAGAGTGGTACTTCAATGACTCCTTAATAACAAAGTACTTACAAAAGCCCATTTTAATGCTGAAGGACAAAACTAAAAGAAAAAAGTTGGAGTGAAAGACAAAAGACTAACTTTCACTCTACATCAATTCTTGTTTTTGATTTAAAAACGAAATAGGTGACAATTCCGGCGATTAAGAGAGCTATAGCCGAAATCAATGCCCAAATCCACCAAGTACCAGAGCCATAAACAAGCCGTTCCCAAGTGTTAAGCCAATCTTGATAATTGTCCCCGATATAGTTAGGCTGTATAAGATTATTTAAAATAGTTACATTCTCAGTGGTGATGGCGTAGTCGTAACTTGGGTCCAGAGTCGTTTGATTATTTGCCGGAAACATCCAGTTGTTGGTGGCAACATAATCTTGCACTTCACTGCTTAAAGCATAATTAATGTATTCTTTTGCCAGGTTGGCTTTGGTTGTCCCATTCACGACACCTATACCTTCGATTTGTAGCCAACCATATTTTGTTCCGTTATGGTGAATAATAGCAGCATTGTGCTCATAACTATAACCAAAATAGGCATTGTATGCTGGGTCAGTGCCGTAGCTTACCATCATGTGAGCTTCTTTCTTGGAAAAAACTCGTTCCCAAGAGTCCGACCAACTCTTATCGATGGTCACTTGCCCTTTTGCCTTCTTCCACCATTGTTGCCACTCCTGACCTAAAACTTTCTCGTAGAGAACAATCTGATAAAGTAAAAAGTTCAAACCTGTTGCGCTTTGAGTTGGATCTTGAACGACAAGTGTCTTCCCGAAAGTGTCCAATAAAGTATCGAAATCCATTGTTAATAGTTCCGGGTTAGTGCTAACATTAATGTAGGCCGTATCAAAAATCACTGCAATTAAGCCATAATCAATAGGTACCAGGTATTTTTCAGGGTCGAGCGCAGCAATCAAGTCTGCTGAAACATTCTCGAGATTAACACCCGTTAAAAGTGGGAGGAGAATCTGCTCTTCTTTCGCTCGGGAGACCATTGTATTATCTAACCCGATAACGAGATCCGCTTGAGGATGCTCTTTTTGGCTGATAAGTAAATTTAATGCCTCCACCATGCCACTAAAAACATTAACAGTAACGGTAACATTATGTAACACGCCGAAATTATAGAACGTCTGATTCATAACGATTTGATAATCCTCCGGCTTTCCCCAGGCCATAAAACTATCATGGGTATAAATAACGAGCTCATCGGCAGCATTTGGATTGAAGATAAAAGTACGCATTCTTGGCTTGGCGGCTCTCCCCGTCTGTATACTTGGCAAGCTTATCGTTCCATAGACCGGTAAACTCACAATTATTAGAATAATTAGGATGCTCTGTAACTTTCTTTCCAAAGTCATTTTTTCGTTTCTCCTTTTTTATAGGGAGTTTTATTGACCACCTATATTACCCATCAATAATAATTGCATTTAAAGGTAATTATAAGATTAAAAATCAGAAAAACTGAGCAGAAAGAGAGAGAATTTTACGTTTAAGACGGCGCCGTTCTGCAAAAGAAAGTAAACGAGTGGTCCATCGCCAAGAGCCTATGAGATAGAGAAGCCAAACAAATGCCGGAAAATCCTCAGGATAAGGAATAACTGGTTGGGAAGAGGAAGACTGAAAGCCAGCATCGAGGGCACGAGAGATTTCCTTAAAATAATTGTCCTCAGTAAGAGCGAGTGGGGGGGAATTTGGTGCAAGGGACGGGAAGGTACTGAAATAAAAACCTGCTTTAGCAAGTGTAAGATCGAAACTCGAGGTGCCTGCAAAAGCCCATTCAAAATCAAGGAGAGCGGAAATGGTGCCATCCTGTATTAAAATATTTGAGGCTTGAATGTCAGAATGAACCAAACAAGAGGGCGATGAATCATGAATTTGTTCGAGGTACGTTGGAATCACTTTATGAAGTTTTTTCCGAACGGCTGAAAAAGTGTTTGTATCAACCCAATTAAGAACCTCAAAAGCAAAAGCTTGAAGGCACTCTTTGAAGGTCGCGAACGTTCGCCCCCACAAGAAATTTGAAGACGAAGGAGACAGAGAGTCAACACTAAAGTCGCCAAAAAAATCAAAGGAGATCTTTTGGAGTTCGCCTAAATACCGGCCAACTTCCGTGAAGAGTTTGAGAGCAGTTGTTTGTTCAAGGAGCCCCTCCTGAAGTGCATCTTTTAGCTCAACGCCTGGAACTTTTTCCAGAATTAAATAACTTATCGGGCTTTTAGGAGGTGATTGTGCATAGATTGTCGGAACTGGGATCGATGTCTGTTCTTTTACTAGCGTAAGTGCCAGTGCTTCTCTTCTCTGTTTTTCTGGCCAATGGGGGTTATTAATTTTAAGGATATATTCTTCGCTACTAGAAACGCGAAATGAATAGACTTTATTCACGAACGATTTTGGCACTTCTTGTAAGCCCTCAACACTTTGATGCGGGAAATGTTGCAAGAGGAGTTTTTGAACAGTCTTTTCGGAAAGAGGGCGTTTAGTTTTGTAAGACATGACATTCACTCGAGTAATTTAATTATTATCGGAAGAAGTTGTTTTATTCTTCCGCAGGAATTTAAAGAAAAAGATCTTTTCTTCTGTTCCAGTGTAGATGCCAACAAAGTATGGGATAAATCTTGGCACTTGCAATAAAGCAATCGTTAGCACCATAGCAGGGAGAGTTACTTGCATCATAGGCTCTGTCAACAAGGGGAAAAAGTTCCTCCAATAAAAATGCCAATCGATGAAGATGGCGAAAAAGGAAATAAAGAACATAGTGATGAGTTGGACGGGGCGGATGTACTTGAAAATAACTGTCAATACGAAAACAAAAATACCCCACTCAAGGACCATCCAAGGATTGTAAAGAATCATGAAACCAAAAATAGTCGAAAAACCATTACCACCTCGAAACTTGAAAAAGATGGGATAGCAATGCCCCAAAACAGAGAAGGACCCTGCTAAACCTACTGCCCAATTTTGATAAGCCTGAAAATTAACGAAAGAAGCAATTAACCCCGGAATGAATCCCTTAGAGGCATCGAGAAGCATAACAAGAAGAAAATATTTACCACCTAAATTTCTACCGGTATTATACGCCCCAGGATTACCATCGCCGAGCACCCGAATGTCTTTCCTAAGTTTCCATTTGCTAATAATAATAGCCCAACAAAGAGAACCATAGAGATAAGAAAGCAAAGCTAGAAATACCAAACCAGCAAAGATTCTTGAAGCCATTTTTTTGGACCCATATTCCTTTTTCTCTTTCTTTCTCTTAATTTTTATGCCTTCTAAATGCTGTTTTCCTTCAGAAACTTCAAACGTAGAGGAAATTTCAATTCAACTGAAAAACTAACAAGAGCGTTTTTTTACCATAGTCACAAACCTAACTTGAAAATTTGTAAAAAAAATGTTCATAGTAAAAAAAGGGCAAAAGTAATCCTAGCCTTTAAAGGCATGCTCTTAGAAAGAAATCCCTTCAATTTTCCATTTCTGTTCTTCATAATCATAGAGCTCATGAAATGGCAAAAACTTTGTTTTCTGTAATTTAATGGTATAAAGACTTGGTGAAAGCCCTTCATCGACAAGGAATTGCTCAATGCTCTTTGCAAGAGGATGGCTATGGGAAATACCGAGAATTTGAAAGAGATGCCGGTCATATAAATCAACTTGCCCCAAAAAAGAAAGAATACGCAGCTTGTCAATAACGG
Source organism: Candidatus Heimdallarchaeota archaeon (assembly GCA_019056785.1). Classification (GTDB taxonomy): domain Archaea; phylum Asgardarchaeota; class Heimdallarchaeia; order JABLTI01; family JABLTI01; genus JABLTI01. The sequence continues at coordinate 133,882 of DXJV01000068.1, read as the reverse complement.
CATTTAGTTCTTCATTAGATAAATCAGAGGTTGGTAGCTCTATAATTAAGACATTTGGTGCTCGTTTCATCAGCGAGCGAATGTAGAGAGAAAAATTAATGAGTTTTTTCTTTTTGGCCTGCAATTCATAGTAATAGAGTAAATTAATCTGCTCTTTGACATTGGTAGGAGAGATTTTGTTCCGGAGATAAAAGTCTTTGAATTCATTAATCCAAACAGCATAGCGAGCTCGCAAAAGGTATTTCCCTTTGATAATGGAAAGAAAGGAAAGAAGATTATAATCAAAATTGACTGGTTTGTCTTTTTCAGGGATAGTCGAACTCCGTTTAATGTGAGAAAAGAGATACTTTCTTAAAGAAGGTTCCAAAGTTTTTACCATTTGTTCAAAGGGCGCGATCTTTTTCAAGGTGATAGGACGCTCACTTAAAGTAAAATAACGATATTTCTCTCGAATTAAACTCACAGAAAAATCAGAGACAATCCCCTCACGAGCTATTTTTCGCAAATGTTCATGCAACCGTTCAGAGACAATATGCGGGCAAATAAATCGGGGCGAATAGATTATAGCGCTATTTGAATCAAAGCCGGTGTAGATGTTTTGTATATAAGGATTTTCGAGCAGTTTTGTAGCCAAAGGTTTGAGATATTTCTCTTTTGCGAGAGTTATCTTGATAAAATAATTATGTAAGTTCATTTCCTCAAAATTAATTTCTGTGAGCCAAAAGGTGGAATAGCTTTCATTTAATGCTTTGAACCGGTTAGTAACGGTCTTCTGAGAGAGTTTCAATTTACGAGCAATAAAAGAAGTCGAGCTAAGCTCATACCCGAGCTCTAAAAAGTTCTCTATCAGCTCAATCAATTTATAATGAATAAAAAGGGGGAGAATAGCATCTAGTTCTGTAATAGTTCGTTCATTAACCCATTCCATAAACTTAGAAGTGAATGAGCGCTTCCTTTGAAGTAATTGCTCTTTTGAATTGAGAAGTTTGTCAAATTCTAAAAAGGCGTCAATTAAAGGGACTTTTTTTGTAATCAGCATGACCAGCATATTGTCCCATAATAGATAACTGATATTAGCTATTAATTCAGAATAAATTTTCGAGCGGATGGCTGAAAGTAAAGGATTTTCTAAAGATTGAATTTGATAGATCTCTCTAAGAAGAAGAATCGCAAGTATGTTAATTATCGCCTCTTCTTCTTCAGTTGGAATTTGAGCGAAAAAAGGGAGCAAGGCCTCTTTTGCTGTGAAGAAAGAAAGCAAGTAGAAACGTGTTTTAGGTTGCAAATTAAAGATCCATGTTGCAAGAATGGTTTTGGTCGAGGTTCTCTTAATCGCATAATGCACTCCCATATTATCTTCAACTTGCCCTAAGACAATTCTTCGTTGCGGCCAATGTGGCTTCTTTTTTGTATAAGCTTTAAGCTTGTTCTGAAAAACTGTTTGTAAATCATTTAATATGGAAACTCTTTGATCAACCTCTTTTATAGCCAATGTCTCAAGGACAGCTAAATCTTCTGCTAATTTCTGGATATCAATATGTTTCATCGAGTTCCCACTTTATAATATATAGAGAGACAGTCTTTTATTTGTTCTTTTTTGCTAATTAAAATCTCTTTACTTAAATAAATATCTAATGTTTTTTCCTAATTCCTAACTCAAAAATCGAGAAAAAAGGGCACCCCAATCTAATGGCGATTTTTTGACTTTAAAAGCGTTTAACAAAGATTTTTTTCGATTAGATTGCCACCATGGGAGTAGCTAAAGATTATTTTGGAATAAGAGACTATAAATTATGTAGTCGCAACTACCCATAATCGAGGTATTCATCGACAAAAGTGATGTAAAAAACTGTAGCAAGGTGATAAACAAAAATGAAGAAAATCAACCCAAAAGTTATTAGTCTAGCAGTATTGTTGCTAGGACTCCTAATCGGAGGAACAGCAGCCATCCAGGAAGTACGAGGAGACCCAACTGTTGAACCAGGGCCTATTGGCGATGATGGTCAATAGTTACGGATTGATTGTGGTAGGAATTTTGCTTTGAGAGGGCAAAAACAATTGAGGAGTCCCTGTAAGAATATCACACTCCTCCTTTCACTATTTCTTTTTTAGGATCATCAGCAATGGCCAAGTAAAATGTCGGTTTTAAAGGAAGATTCACTGAAGGCTAGCAAAAGGTCAGCTCTATTGAAAAAATGAGAAAAATCTAAAATTAAAAAAGAAGTGAAAACCAACATTCGAGATGAAGTTATGATTTTCACTAGGAATGAAAAAATACTAGATAAATTTTAGGCGTTTACCTAATATCTTCTTGGTTTTCGTTTTCTGTAACATTCTTGGCAGTAAACAGGTCGTTCACCATCAGGCTTGAAAGGAACTTCTGTTTCAATACCACAATCAGCGCAAGTTACTTTATACATTTCTCGGGGTGGTCTGCTGTAGTTACCATATCTACTCATTTTATATTTTCACCAAATATTTGTGTTATACAAGAAGAACAAAGAAAATAGGCCCAAAGATTGCTCTTTTCAAGAGTGCCTTTGTTAAGGCTCATCAAAAAAAGACTTCATTCCCATATCATAATTCATCAAATGTATACAATTGGTGAAACGTGCAATGGCTATATAAAGGTATGGGAAAGATGCACTAAACAAAATTGTTGGCCGTTTCACGTTTCTAACAATGCAATCGCTTTCCAGTAGTACAAATTTTGGGAGGGATAAAGTATTTATTAACAGTAAAAGCGAAGATTAGCAGTAAAGGACAAAGTAACTTACGAGTGTTTAAAAATGGAAACGAATTCTTTTCTCCGCTTTTTCATTGGCTGTAAAAGACGTTTCAAGAGATTTTCTCCCGAGAAGATCGCAGGCTATCAATTAAAGGAAGCACAGAGGGTTGTAAAGTTCATTGTTTCTAAATCAGTTTTTTTCAGAGAACTTTATCGAAGGGTGGATCTTTCTGCTGTCTGGGCTCTGCCAACTGTTAATAAAAAGGTCATGATGGAGAATTTGACCACCTACAATACTGTTGGATTAACAAAAGAAGAGCTCCTGGCATTTACCACTCGCGTTGAAAAGGAGGAGCGCTATGGTGAACGATTAAAGGGTTTTAATGTTGCCCTCTCTTCCGGCACGAGCGGCAATCGGGGAATAGTTATTACAAGTCCTGCCGAGGAAAAATACCTCCAAGCAGCATTTTTTGCACGCTTTAGCTTTCCACGGGTTCTTCGAATGCGTTGGGCATTTCTCCTCAGAATCACCACCCCGGCCTTTCAAGTAAAAAAGTTCGGGCAACAGCTGACTCATTTCAGCCTAAAGCTTCCATTAGAGGTTCTTCGCCGGCGGCTTGAGTCTTTTCAACCAAATATCTTATCTGCTCCTCCCTCTATGTTGAAAATCCTTGCAAGAGAAATTCAAGAGGAAAGACTGTCCATTCAACCGAAACGTGTTGTTTCCTATGCCGAAGTTCTTGAGCCGGAGATCAAGACGGAACTGGAAGAGATATTTCGTACACCAATACATCAAATTTACCAGGCAAGTGAAGGGGCATTAGGACTTACTTGTAAGGCAGGCTCGTTACATATCAATGAAGACTTGGTGAAATTACAACTCCTTAATAAGGATGGAACAGAAACACCTGCAGGCACACCCTGTTTTCAATCTGTTGTCACTGACTTGCACAAAACCTCACAACCAATTGTACGATTCGAGTTGAATGATATTATCACCCTTTCTCTTGAAAAATGCTCTTGTGGCTCATCATTTCGAGTGATAGAACACATCATGGGGCGAGCGGACGACATGTTCTGGGGCGAGAGAAAAGACACTAATGAATTACAGTATATCTTTCCTGACTATATTCGACGAGCAATAATCATAAGTTCAGAACACATTGAAGAATATCAAGCTGTTCAAAAAAGCCCGACTAAAGTGGTTGTAAGGGTTCTCCTCCAGAGGAAAGAGATGAAGAATGAGGAATTAGCTGAAACACTCCAAAAAAACATTGCACGAGTTTTTAACAGTTATAAATGCCGAACACCTCGGGTTGAAGTGCGATTTGAAGCGCCGATAAAAAACCGTTTTTCTGGAAAACTCATTCGGATTCACAGAGCATTTGAAGTCTGAAATTTTCTGGTGATGCTCCTATCCTCTATACAAAATCATAACCAATTTCATCAGCAGTGCGGCCAATAACTTCCGTAAAATCCTTTCGGCGACGTTTTAAAATTAGACGCATTATAGCGCCCCTGAATTTCATGCGCAGATATTTCGTCTTGGAAAAAGGTTTAATACATAACTGACTCGAGGACATAATTGCTTCAGCTTGATCGCCATTTGGTTTTAGTTCTTGATTAATCACCCCATTATAGCCAATCTCTTTTAGGAAAGCGAAAAATTCATTGTAAGGCAGCTCCCCAAACCCTAAAGGCAAATGGAGGTCTTCTGTTTTTGTACAATCAGAAATGTGGACATAAGCGATATCTTCCTTTAATTCTTCCGGGATATTCAACCAATTCTCAGGGTCAGTAACAAACCGATGAGAGATGTCAAGAGCAAAACCAGCAAGATGAGCCCCCAGAAAGTCTTTTGCTTGACGATAGAAGTCCAAGAAGTATTCTTCAGATTGTCCGGCAACATTTTCGAGGACGATTGGAGCGTTAATTTGTGCCAGACGCTGAAACATAAGCTTATAAGAATGATTTGGATCTTCTGGAGCATGAGCAAGAACAAATATCATGTTCAAATCATCTTTCCGTTGATTAACGAAAGAAATAACTTCAGATATTTGAATCTCGTAACGCGTATTTATTGATGAAAAATCAAACCCATCACGGTTGTAAATGGGGAGATGAAAAGTAGTGGTGGCGCTTCCCAAGCTTTTCAATACAAGGTCGACTTTTGGGATGATACGCCAATTAAATTCAAAATGCTCGAGGAGAATTTTCCGCAATAAATAAATGATCAAGTCTATCGAAAGGCCTTTGATCGGTTCCAAGCCAAAACCAATTCGCATTATCTATTGTCACAACCCAACGGAGATAATACTCCAAATATTGTGGAAAAAAGAAGGTGATTTTTGGCTAATAATATTGCGATGGTTTTATAAAAAAACTGAGATACAAAAGGGAAAATCAAGTGGTGGGCCGTACCGGATTTGAACCAGTGACACTCGGGTGTTTCCGGCGAGCACTCACAAGTGCAAGTCTTATGAGCCCGATGCTCTACCAAGCTGAGCTAACGGCCCGTGGTTATCCTTTCCAGAGATTCAATAATTATTTAAATCTTTTTTCGAGCATTAAATACACTCGATGAAAATTGTTGCCATTAAACATCATAAACAAGAGCTATTTTAAAAGTGATTCCACAAGTAATTTTAACCAGTGATTTTGTTGACTGGGAAAAATGCTATTGAACGCAACATCCAATTATTAAAAGACAAGGACCCGGCTGTTCGACGCAATGCAGCTGAGATGCTTGGCCGATCCATGGACCCACGCGCAACAAAACCTTTGATTAAATTGTTGCAAGCAGAACAAATCCACGAAGTTCGTCGAGCAATCGTTCTCTCCCTCTCTTTACTTGGTGGGGACGAGGTATTAGAAGTGCTCCTTGAAGTTCTTAAGAACGATGATGATTCTGAGACACGGCGCAATGCTGCAGGCGGTCTTCGCTTTTTCACTAATAAGGTTAAAGCCCTTGATATTCTCCACCTCCTCCTCAAAGAAAAGGATAAAACTGTTCGAGATGTCCTTGTGGGTACTACAATGTATCTTCGTGATGCAAGTATCATTCCCGAGCTCTTACGACTTTTTACCCTTGAAAAGAACGAGGAACTAAAGAGTTGTCTCCTTGAGATTATTGGCCTCTACGATGATGGACAGACGAAAGAGCTTCTTCGTAAATGTACAGGCGCGGAATATAGTGAAGAACTTCGATTTATCGCCACTCGAGCAATAGGCAAGCTTGACGACGTTAGTTTCATACCTTTATTATATGACATCTCTCAGAAAGATGATTCTGAGCAGATTCGGGAACATGCACATAAAGTTCTCGACGAGCTTGCTGTGGTGCTAGGTTTTAATACTGTCGATCAGATGGTTCTCGAATATCTTCAACAAGCAGAAAAAAAGAGCAAAGAATAAGCTTTTTCTTTTTTTTCTCCCTTCCCCTTTCTAGGTAAAGTCTAAATAGCTTTTTTCCCACAGTAGAAGGTAAACATTTACAAAAGTAGGTTAGGAAGAGTGCCTTTTTCAAACGACTACCAAAAAGCAATCTTAACAGGTGACAAGGCTCTTGCACAAAAACTCGCATCTGAGGCAATTGCCGCCGGAATGGACATACCTGCAATTGTTGATGCGTTCTCAGAAGCTATTCGTAAAGCCGGTGACTTGTTCGAAGAAGGAGAATTTTTCCTTCCAGAGTTGATGCGGAGTGCGGAGGCTATGAAGGCTGCAATGGCAATCCTCCAACCAAAGCTGGGGGCGAAGATGAAAAAGCGAACGCTTGGCAAAGTCGTTATCGGGACAATTTTTGGTGACATTCATGATATTGGTAAAACACTGGTTGCTGCAATGCTTTCTGCAGAAGGGTTCGAAGTGTTTGACTTGGGACACGACGTCCCTATAGAGACGTTTATCTCAAAAGCTCTCGAGGTTGATGCTGACCTTATTTGCATTTCTTCTTTGCTCACAACGACAATGGTTGGGCAGAAGAAACTTATAGACCGCTTGATTGAGCAAGGACTTCGCAATAGATTCAAAGTTCTTGTCGGAGGGGCGCCGGTAACAAAAAAGTGGGTGGAAGAAATTGGTGCCGATGGTACGGCTGAAAATGCCGTTGAAGCAGTTCGTTTAGCCAAACAATTAATCAAAAACTAAAGAGTGGGTGTGAGAAATGCAATCAATCCTCGAGGTACTAGAGGAACGGGTATTGCTCCTCGACGGCGGCATGGGTTCTCTACTGATTGCCGAAGGGCTGCCCCCGGGCACTCCCCCAGATAGTTGGAACGCCACAAAACCAACAGTCATTCAAAGAATTCATAAAGAGTATTTTTTAGCAGGAGCAGATGCTGTACTGAGCAACACATTCGGAGCGTCGCGATTGAAATTAGCTGCACATGGTTTTGCTGATAAAGTTGAAGAATTTAATCGCAAGGCAATAGGAAATGCCCGCGCAGCTTGTCCCAAAGGACGATTTATAGCCGGGGATATTGGTCCTTCTGGCAAATTTCTCCCTCCTGTCGGAAGCGCAACTATAAAGGATTTTGAGGAGAACTATTTAGAGCAAGCAGAGATTCTTGCAGATTGTGGAGTGGATTTCTTTTTTATTGAGACAATGGTCGATTTGAAGGAAGCAGAAGCAGCGACAAAAGCGGTAAAAAAGGTTTCAGATGTCCCGGTTTTTACGTCTATAACCTTTCAGAAGACCAAAAGGGGATTCTTTACCATTATGGGTAACACTGTAGAAGAATGCGTTAGTACTTTGACTAATGCTGGAGCAGACGTTCTTGGAGCAAATTGTACAATCGGAAGTGATGAAATGATCGATTTAGTGCCAATTATGCGCAAATTGACAGATAAGCCTCTGGTTTTTAAGCCGAATGCTGGCAGGCCGCAATTGGTTGGCACAGAGACTATTTACCCGACTGGCCCCCAAGCCTTTGCTACAGACATCATTCAAATAGTTTCTTTAGGGGGACAAATTATTGGTGGTTGTTGTGGGACCAACCCCACCTATATTAAGCATATTGCTGATAGGCTGAAGGAGCAGAACAAGTGAAGATCATTGAAACCATTCCTTTCCAATTGCCCATTCAGGAAATACTGCAACTTCTTACCAGCGCAAAGGGAAGAGAGGAACAGAAAGAACCGCCAAAAAGTTTGCTTACAGAAGTGGAAAAGCTACTCGAGTTTGCCAAACCATTTATCAAACCAAAAGCGTTGTATGATTTCTTCCCGAGCCAACAGCTGTCGCCAAGGTTTCTATTTACCAAAGCAGAAGGGACAATTTTATGTGTTTGCACTATTGGAAAAGCATTGGAAGAAGAGAGTAATAAACTCATAAATAAAGGCGAACTTTCGCAAGCAGTTATTCTTGATGCAATTGCTTCGTGTGCTGCGGAAGCCGTTGCTGAAGAAAGTTATCAAATTATCTGTAAAGAAATTGGAGCAAAATTTCCCGGACGAAAGTTCACGCACCGTTTCAGCCCTGGCTATTGCCGTTGGCCCTTAGAAGAAGGGCAGAGAACCATTTTTAACTTGCTTCCAGCCGAAAAAATTGATGTTCGCTTAACATCCTCATTCTTAATGATCCCCCAAAAGAGTATTTCTTTTGCTGTTAATGTTGGCCTTGAAATTGACCCTCTTCTGGGCTTGCGAGAATGCCACACATGCGACCTTCTTAATTGTAGCTTTCGTCGTGAATAAGGTAGGTACAAAGCAAGGACACAAAAAGATTTTAACAAAAGAAAGCAGTAATTAGCAAAAGGTGGTCGAACGATTTTGAGGCCGGCGATACAGGTTCTAACTGAGGAGTTAAAGAAGAAGGTTATTAGTGAAGCAAAAGAGATTTTAGCAGAAATCGGCGCGTTTATTGAGAACCAAGAAGCACTCGAACTTTTAAAAGAGAATGATGCAGAAATTGATATTGAAAAGCATCGGGTTAAATTTCCTCCTGACCTTATAGAGAAGGCACTTTCCACAGCCCCATCAATTATTCCACTTTTTGACCGTGAGGGGAAAAAAGTCTGTGACTTGACAAAAGAAAACATCTGTTTTGACCCCGGTTCAGCGGCACTAACTGTTCTTGATTATCAAACAGGCGAAATTCGATCGGCAGTTACACGAGATTATATTGAGTTTACTAAAGTAGTCGAGCAACTCGAGTATATTAAGGCCCAGAGTACGGCCATTATTTGTTCCGATGTCCCCAAAGAACTCTCTGATAAATATCGATTATTCTTAAGCCTCATATTTTCCAGCAAGCCAATTGTCACCGGCACTTTTCTTAAGACAAATTTTGCCGCGATGAAGAAAATGCTAGTCGCAATCCGTGGAAGTGAAAAAGAACTAAAGCAAAAGCCTCTCGCCATTTTTGATGCATGCCCATCTCCCCCTTTAAAATGGAGTGACTTAACTTGCCAGAGTATAATTGATGCTGCAAAAGCAGGCATTCCTTCAGAATTTGTTTCGATGCCGATGACAGGGGCAAATGCGCCTGTGACTATTCTCGGCGCCATCGTTCAACATACTGCTGAAACCTTGGCAGGGTTAGTTATCACTCAGCTCGTTTCTCCAAGTGCGCCGCTCATTTGGGGTGGCTCACCAGCCGCATTTGATATGCGAAAAGGTACTACACCTATGGGGTCGATTGATACGATGATACTGGACCTTGGCTATGTCGAAATTGGCAAATTCCTTAATATACCAACCCACGCCTACCTTGGCATGTCAGACACAAAAATCTTAGACATGCAAGCCGGCTTTGAAACTGGTATGGGCGCCCTTCTTGCAGGAATAAAGGGAGTGAACATGATTTCAGGTGCGGGAATGTTGAATTTTGAGACAACTCAGAGCATCCAAAAAGTGGTCATAGATAACGAGCTTTGCGGGATGATCTATCGTTTTGTCGAAGGAATACAACAACGGGATGAACCCATTGCAAAACATTTATTGGCAGAATTTGATGAGCAGACCACTCACTTACTCGCCCATGATCATACCCTAAAGTGGTTTAGAAAGGACCACTATCTCCCCAGCAAGCTAATCGACAGAGGAACAAATGATGAATGGATAGCTCTCGGAAGGAAAACCATTGCCCAACGAGCGACAGATAAAGTGAACCAACTACTGAAAAGTTACTCGAGGGTTGAATTGGCGAAAGACAGTATGCAAGAATTAGTTGCCGCTTTGGACTATCCGGCGTTGTCACTGAACAAAATACTTGAGTAATTTTACCTTCTCCTTGTGGTAAAGAAGTGTAAAAAGGTTTTAAAAAATTGCGAGTATTTGATGAGTATTGGATGTCAGGAAGAATGAATGAACAAACACCAAGTCAAAAATATGATGTTATTGTAGTTGGAAGTGGTCCTGCTGGATCCACTACCGCTAGGTTTCTTGCCCGTGAAGGATTCAAAGTAAAAATCCTTGAAGCAAAAAGCCATGTTGGGATTCCTGTCCAATGTGGCGAAGCAATGGGAAAAGACACCATCGAGGACATTTTAAAACTCGACATACCAAAATATGTTTTTCGGACCGAAATAGATGGCTTCCGAGTATTTAGCCCGTCACTGAACACTATTGAATACCGTCTTGGTGCAGGAGAAGGGTATATTGTTGACCGGCGTGTTTTTGACAAAGAATTGTTAATCGGCGCTGTTCAAGAAGGCGCAGATATCCAAATTAATACTCGAGTAAAGAGCATTAAAATTGATCCTTCCGAAGGCGTGACACTTCAAGTCGAACGAAAAGGAAAAGAAGGACTTGAAAAAGCGCCAGTGGTTGTTGGGGCGGACGGTATTTATAGTACCGTTGCTCGTGATGCTGGTCTTGCGGGGCCGATTGACCCGAAGGACCTCGACACGTCTGTTGGCTATGAAATGGTTGGTGTAGAAATTGATGAGCCAACAATGTTTGACCTATATATGGGCACAGAGGTTGCTCCCCGAGGGTATCTCTGGGTCTTTCCAAAAGGAGAACATTCTGCAAATGTTGGCATAGGTGTTGGTGTGGGATTTGGGAAAAAGAGTGTCAAAGAGTACCTTGATGACTTTATTTACAAACACCCAGAGGGAAAGCGGCGATTCAAACATGCAAAAATAATTGAAGAGCGGATAGGCGCCATTCCAGTAGGGGGGTCATTAAAACGATTGGCAACAGATAGAGTGCTCCTTGTTGGTGATGCAGCAAGACAAGTCAATCCTTTAACTGGTGGAGGCATTGCTTATGGAATGGAAGCAGGCGAGATGGTAAGCAAAACCCTTGTAAAAGCCTTTGAAGAAGAAAACTTCACCGAAAAGTTTCTGCGAAAGCATTATGAAAAACAATGGAACAATGCCTACGGTAAATCGTTCAGTCTGGGCTCTAAAGCACGTAAAATCTTAGATGTAATAACCGATGAACAAATGGAACATATTGTCGAAGCATTTTCGGGTGAAGATCTCACAAAAGCAGTCACAGGCAAATGGGCTCAAATTAAACTTGGCACGAAGCTAATGAAAAAGGACGCCTCATTAGTGAAGCTGCTACGAGAGGCATTAAAGGATTAATACCTTTAATGAATTTACTTCTAGGCTTTTTTTTACAAGAACTGTTTGAGGTCATCATCCACCTTCTCGGCTTTTTGCCGAGAAAGACGCACACGCTCCTTAAAGAGCGCAAACTGCCGTGATGAAGAAGTTTGTTTCTCTCGCGAGGAGTTTTGGAGATGCTCTAGGATTTTCCGGATGATAGCCATTCTCTGAGGGTTCAACCGATAAAAGACACCCGAGTCATTATCATAAATCTCAATTAACTCGCTGTCAGCATTTTGGAGCATCCTGAAAATTGTTGCAATGCCAACCAGGCCCATTGTAGGGCGAAGTTCCTTTGCAACCATTTCTACTTCAAATCGTTTATGCCATTTGCCATCTGCAAGTAAATTTAGAATTGCAATTTTTACGGGGTCAGTCGAAACCAGATTATAAATACGAGAGGCTATCACTGCATTCAAATTGTTCCTACCTCTGTTGGGGGTTCTGGTGGAAGGCCGTCTTCATTTGGATTATCAATTAAATTCTTTATGAAAGAAAGTTTCATTGTATTAGGGACGAGAACTACAAACTCTTTCCCGAGCATGAAAATATCCCCGCCGGTGGAGCGCATGTGAGATTTCAATTGCTGGATGGAGCGCTTTAATCTGATCATATCCAGTCGCGCCAGGTCTTTAACACCCAAGATAACAACATTCCCGCGGTTAATGGTTTCACATATCATATCAATGTCGCCCAATCCCCGGAGGGTTAATGTTACAACTTCCTTTTTTTCACTTTCGAGTGAGAAGCTGTTCTTGGGCTTTCTCCGAAAGAGGAACAAAGAGGTGCCTATCACCGTACCTAAACTAATAATTCCAATAGTAGCTATTACACTCAATATTAATCCTCCAACTATGTCATATTAGATTAGTCATTTACAGCATTAAAAGGCAAAGAATATGTATATAATACAAGGAAATTACAGCGTTTTTTTTTACTGAAAAACTTCCTAGGTGGCTGAAAAGAAGGACAAATACAAGGCGAACTATTCAATGTATTTTATAGCTTTAACGGGGCAACAGTCAATACATAACCCACAGTCCGTACAACCATCGGCAATAACAAGCCGGTCATTTTCTAGGGAATAGAGCGTTTCTGGGCAGATTGTTGCACAACCAAGGCATTTCCCGCAGGCTTTATGGTCAATTTCCACCGGCACGATTCATCACAGTTGAATTGGAAGCAATAGCTAATAATAAATTCTTCGTCAGAATGTTAATAATCGTTTGAATAGTTATTAACAACAAAAAGGCAAATTATTATAGTGAAGCGTAGTATTTCTTTTTAGAGGTTCCAGAATTTGACTGCTCCTGATTGGCTGGTAGTGAAGAAAATTAATGAAGTTGCCATTCCACGAGAAAAATTCACAATTGATATGGAACGATGGCCAAAAATTGCTCGGGAGCGAATCATAAAATTCGTAAACAAGCAACGATGGTTCCCTGCAGAGGGGATAAATCGCAGCTCCTATGAGAAAGAAATTTATGATGAGTATGCTGGTCACGGCCTTTTACGGATCGTTGCTGCGGAAGATCCCCGTGTTCGGGGGTGGCTGATTGAACAAGAAGGGGACCTTTTTGAGTGGCGGTTCTTGAAATCACGGTCTCTCGAGATAAAACTAGAAGTCGCCCGTTATCTTTTCGGCTATGAAAAGGTCATTAGTCCCAGAGAATTATGGAATAAGTTTGATATTGAGGAGCCTTGCTTTAAAGAATTTAAAATGGCTTCGAGAAGAAATAACAGTATTGGTGTTCATTTTACTTGCACGCCTAAAATGGTTGGAAATAGGTCCGCACTGCTCAAGGAGGGATGGGTGATTGCACCAATTGACAATTTTACGGGAAGTGTCAAACGTGCTTTCGAAGCTCTTCTCCGGGAAAGAATAAAAGAGACTGGCGAATCACTTGACCGCATTACCCGCGCTTCAATAGCTGAACCCATCAAGGAACTTCGAGAAGAGTTAGGGAGAGTTATCCATCGTGTAGGGACCATGTCAGACAGGATTGCCCTGGGAGATTACCGGCTCTATACCCGGCAGAGCCTTTTCCCACAATGCATGCTTGATCTCTATAACGAGGTTATGAATCGTGGTCACATCACCCATCAAGAACGACTGCAGCTTGGGTTATTTCTAAAGAATATCGGCATGTCAGTAGAGGAACAGCTGCTCTTCTGGTACGAACGGGCAGTTGATAATATTGGCTTAACATATGAGCAATTCGTAAGTGGCCCAGCGGGGTATCAAATTCGCTACATGTATGGGTTGGAAGGTGGGGGAACAGATTATAGCGCCCACAAATGTGAAAGCATCCAGGATAATGCTTATTGTACCTTCCTCCACCAATCTGTCCAACAGATAGATGAAAGTTTGCGCCGAGAATTTAAAAATCCCTCGAATAAACAACAAGAATTGATTACTCGCTTACTTCGGAAGGTAGTGGATAAAAAGCCGAGTGAAGCATGTGCAATTATGTTTCAATTACGCTATAATAGATATGCCAGACCAATTCGCCATCCGATCAATTATTTGCAATATGCCGCAAAGACTTTGAATCTCATAAAAGAAGAGAAAGAGGACGAAAGGGGAGGAAAAGAAAGAAGCGCCCCTCTATCTAAAAAAGGAGTACGGAAATAATGCCTCCAGATAAGGAACAACTAATAAAAGCAGGAGGTAATAGTCAAGCTAGAAAAGTTACTGTGGAGGATATTCAACGATATTATCGGGACTATTTTGACCCGGCAGAACTTATTTCAATCATTGGACTCTCGAGCTTTTATCGGCGCGAATTTGCCTTTCTCTTGGAAGACGGCTCGTTCATTCGCAACATTTCATTTAAAACTTCTACAGAGCTTAAAGAGTTCCTTTCCACTAATCGCATTCGCCGGAGCTATGTTGGAGCAGTTTATGAAATCCCGCCATCGAAAAATAACACCATTCAAAAGATTAAATGGAGCTATCGTGAGTTCTGTTTTGATCTCGACTTGAATGACTATGACCTTGTCCGTACGTGTGGTTGTCGCGGTAAAGAGCAGTATTGTAAGTTTTGCTGGTCGTTGTTGCAAGATGCTGTTGCTTTTCTTGACCGAACGCTCCGAGAGGACTTCGGGTTTAAAGATATTGTCTGGGTTTTTTCTGGCAGACGAGGGTTTCATGGCTGGGTCAGAGACCCCACTGCTGGCACCCTTAACCAGAGCCAGCGTAATAGCATTATTAATTACCTCACACTAATTCGAGATGAAAAACGCACCCAAGCAGTCGAAAAGGACCTCAAGCATGTCATCCCCTTACGCAATCGCATTCTCGAGATGATTGGGAAGTCGTATTTCCAAAGAGCGACGGTTAAGGAACTCCAAGCGGCGCCATTCAAATTTACCAAAGAACAAATCAACCGTCTTCAATACAATCTCAAAAAAGGGAGCATGCCTTTTAGTAAAATTTATGATGGCCTTCTCGGAAAAAAACACAATAGAGACGCGATTTTTACCCACATCATAAAATATCGCTACCCACGCATTGACCGGAAGGTGTCCATTGACATCCGACGTATCTTGAAGATTCCAGGCAGTGTCCAAGATACGAATGGGAAGATCTGTTGTAAGGTAGATATAAATAAAATTCATCAATTTTACCCTGAAAATGCGCCGACAATCTGGGATTATCTCTCATAATTTAGAGAGCAAATACTCACTTGAAAAATTCTTGCGCAATAGACGCTATAACTCCCGGCTCGTAATTAAGCAAACGCATATTCTCTTTGATCCAAACAGGTAAGAATCTCGAGGTATAAGTATGAGCAAAGCGATAATCGAGAAAAATGATTAATCCTTTATCATTTATAGAACGGATTGGCCGGCCCGCAGCCTGGGAAGCACGGCGCATCGCCGGAATAATATACCCAAATTCTCGCCCTTTCTTTTCGAATTGTTCATCAAGATAAGCTATTTGTGCCTCGATTCGTGTTGTTGGTCGGGCATAGGGAATACCTACAATGATACAAGTATTCATCAATTCTCCTGGAAAATCTGCTCCCTCTGAGCTTCTACCACCTAAGACACCCATTAGTGCAGCACCACCCTTTGAGGAAAAGGACTTGAATTCATTCACTAATCTGTCATTCCCTGTTGCAGTCATTTTTTTCGTTTCATAAAACAAGGGCAATTGGATCTTTCGTTCTAAACCAGCATCTAATAAACTCTCGAGGACAACATAGGAAGCGGTAAAGATCCCCGAGTTAGCGGGGGTGTTATTGACAGCTTCAGCAATAACATCAGTCATTTTTTGATAGGTCTCAGGTGTCCGGTCAGCAAGTTTTGTACTTAATTTATTGATAATATAACATTGTACATTTGCTTTTGTATAAGGGGACGGAAGGACCTTTGTCACGAGAGGCAATTTATCTAAACCAACAATTTTCGTATAGGCTTCTATAGGTTCAATGGTTCCAGAAATGTGAATGGAATTGTAGACATATTCGAGCACGCGTTTCGTCGTAAACCGCGCGTCCAAGGAGATAACCTCAAACCTCGTTCCCCACCCCTCTGTTCGCGTACGATAATTTGAAACCAAATGCAGGAATTCCGGCCGACTTTTAGTGAGAATGAATTTTCGCAGAAACCGCCCTAAACGATGGAGAAAGGATCTGGGGGGTTTGTTTCTTGCAAGATATTCCTTTTGTATTTTGAAGCCAGCAGCAATGAGCTTGTCGGCATAATCAAGATCAAGAGTTGCACCAACTTCACGGGAAAGCTGCAGGAGAATCTTTTGCGCGTCTATTTGCTTTTCCGATTCTGCACGTTCCTGAAAGCTTTCCAGGATAGCTATAAGCTCTCGCAACAAACGAATAAACTCTACTTTATTGAACGCTTTTGCTTCTTTTAACGCTTGACGGATGGAATAAAGTGACAACTGTTCACTCGAGATATCAATTGCTGTATCGATGATATTATGGCATTCATCTACAATGAGAACAATTTCATCCATGCTTCGCGAAATTTTATTCAGAAATGTTTCCCGGATATTGGGATTAAAGATGTATTGATAGCTGGCGGCAACGACTTCTACAGAATCAATTAATTTTAGAATGAGTTCATAGGGGCAAATTCTACTCTCCTCACAAAACTCGAGAATTTCGGTGCTCGTTGACGGTGTTTTTGAAAGAATCTTCAAGGCATTCTTTAAATGAGGGAGGCGATCATTCATTCGATTATAGTAATCACATTTTCGCAATTTTTTCAACTGCCCACAAAGAACAGAAGCGGTCGCAGCATCATCAGCATGTTTTTGAACAAGCTCATGGGGGCACATTTCTTTCCGCCCCCGGATAGAAACACCACTTATTGGCGTTTTTTTACTTATTTCTTTTAATTCAGAGATAACGCGGTCAGCTTGTTTGTTCGTTCGACAAATGTGAACTATTTGCAAATCTTTTTCACGGGCAATTGGGAGAACAGCGGTAAGAGCTGCGATGGTTTTACCCAACCCATTTGCACCCTCGATTACCACATTCTTTCGCTCTTTCAATGCATGGAAGGTCGTAGTGATCAATTCGTCTTGGATGGCTCTAACAGCCTTATATGGGAATATTTCAAGAACTTCTTCCGGAACTTTCACTGATGGCATGACTCACTTAGACCTTCTTTACCGTGGCTCGGAAATGAAAAAACAACTTTCCCTATTTTAAATGCTTGTATTATTATATCTTATCCCAAAATTCGCTCAAGCCGCTTAGAAGGCAGGCTTATTTCACAAACCAATCCGAAAGAGGGGGTTCCTTATAGAATGGAATTTGCAGCTCATGGAAAACGCTTGTAAGAAAATCAAAATGTGCGACATAGATTGTTAATTGCTGAGCTATTTGCTCCCGGATAGGAATACCTTGAATTTCTTTGTTTTTTCAGATGAAGTGGTCTGAAACCTTTCTAAAACTAAAATGAGCATTTTTTGTTAAACAAAGAATGCCAAGGAATCTATCATGAATTCTGTTCTCTGAACGATGCCATTTGTTTCCTTTGTACGACTTAAGAACAGTGGTTAGTGAATATTCAATAAGATAATCAATAATTTGGTTGCAAAATTGACTTTCTTGTTTCCGTGTGACTTTTTCCCAATCTTTAACCTCAACAAGGATATGAAGAAAGTACTCCTGGAATTTTTTTCGAGCAATAATATCAATGCGTTTGCCACTTGGCAACCGCACTTCCTCTTGTGTTGCAAAATAGTGTTGTTTAAAGAAGCTTGCAACAGCATGCTGAGCTCTCTCCCATGAATGTCGGGACATTGATTCTCACAAAATAAAAGCACTTTTTTTTACACTTAAATCTTCGCAATTCCCTCGAGTGTTTTCGTTAAATTCGACTCGATTTTTTCGATAAATTTAAGCGCATCATCTAATTCTGTGGAGCGGTAGATCATACTTATTGCTAATCGCCGTTCTGGGTCCTTTGGCAAAGGTTGAATAATGATTTGAATGAATTCTTCCGGGAATTTTCCCGAGCCTGAAGCTAGAATGATACCATTGGAATGGAGTTCTCTGCCGGCGAGGCGTAATTTTGAAAGGTCTGCCGTATATGGTGTTGTTAGAAATTCTCTTACAGGGTGTGGTGAAAAAACTTCGAAATTGGCGGCAACATCCATAAGAATTGTTGCGGTTAAAGCAGTATCTCCCATAACCTTTTCGTAAAAGTCATACGCATCGCGAAACAAGGGAAGAACTGCTTCACTTGGCTGTGCATCAATAACAAAACCTTTTCTGGAAAAGACTATGAGTGATTGAGGATTTGTTTTAGAACGGAAAAGATATTCCTTTAATGGCCCCTTTGGTGTTGGGATCTGTCTTGTTTGTTTTGTATAATCCCGTCTTGAAGCGATGTCTGCGACAGCTTCCGCATCAATTTCTGGGCCAACGTGAATAAGATGTTTAAAGATTACATGCGACCGCTCAATTCTGAATGACAATAGTTTTCACACCTTTTTTGTTTGTCTTATTTTCCTTTGTCTTGCTTCTTAATTGTTTCTTTTCCCTCTTCTTTTGTGGTAGTTGTCTGGTTGTTCTCCTCCACACTTTTCAATGCTTTTCGAATGTAGAACATTCGTTGAATGGTAGTAATAAAGGATAATAAACCTACGACAGCAATGGCAAATATGAGTGCCACTTCCCACCATATATAGAGGATATTGCCAAGATAGAGCAGGATGAGTTTTTCACGGCGTTCCATGATGCCAACACTTTCAACGGTGATAGGTGCAACACTTTCGCCACGGGCTCTGGCATAACTGGCAAAAACAATACCGGCAAAACTAAACATACAAATCGCCCCTACCGGGAGGATATTTGTGAAAGTGGAGCTTAAGGGTTCATAGGTGTATTTCCCAATAGCTATTCCAAGGAGAAAACAAAACTCGGTAAAACGATCCATTACCGGGTCGAGCACTTTTCCGAACTTTGTGGTCTTATTTGTTGCACGAGCAACCGAACCATCGATAACGTCAATAAAGCCTGTTATTACCATCAAAGTAAACCCGAGGACCCACCAATAATTAAACGAGACAAGATGCCCTTGTAAAGCATACATAACTGCTGTAGCAATGGCAAAAACACCTGAAATTATTGTAATGACGTTTGGCATTAAACCAAGCTTCCCGATAAAGGAACCCACTGGCAACATTATTTTTTTGTATAAAGCTCTTGTTTTTAACTTAAACTCACGCCATTTGCCCATTCAAACCAACAACAGCAATAATTCATATTATTTTAAGAGATAAGATAAGCTGAGACTTTAAAATGCTTTCCAATAATACAGCAAAAGAGCAAAAAGTGAGAAACCGGTTGTACCCTGACGCACTAACACGCCAGTCTCATCGTTAAGAATGGTTCGAGCTCAACTGTGTTCTCTCGAGGCAGGGAAAGAGACCGGTTTCTCGAGAAAAGCAGCATTTCTTGTGTAGGCGGCTCGGGTTGACTTTTTCTTCATCGCTGAGCGGTAGCTTAAGCTTAGAAATGAGCCGTTTAAAGCCGTCAATAGTCAATGGCTGCTTTCCGGCGATGCTGGTGTGTGCCTTCCCTTGCATCAGCGGTCATTGCAAGAAAAAATCCAGCTACCGCCAACCCTCTGGAAAGGCGTAATCCATCATCTTGTAACTACTGCACTGTTCAATCTAATATCTTTTACTTTACTATGAGAAAAAAAAGAGGGAGCAGCTTATCTTTTGCTGCTATTTGAGGGAGGACCCGCAGTTATTGCAGAACATATCACCCTTTCTCACAAAAGAACCACAATAGGGACAATATATCTGTTCAGGGATTACTTCTTGACTTTTAGCATCGACTTTTTGCGGATTTATCCCCTCTACGGGAACGCCAGCTGCAACTGCTGTTGGCGCCTGTCCTCGCACTTCGAGAACAATGACATCACCACTTTTAGGATCGAAAGAGGCTTTTAACTGCCCTTCAGTTCGCAAATCTACAATGATACTTTTAACGTCTTTTTCTTGCATCTTTAGCTCTGATGCCAATTGTGCAAGACTAACTCTTGGATAGGACTTCAATGCTCCTAAGACTTTATCTCTATTATAACGATAACTCATAACGTTAGTAATAGCTGCAATAAGCATTATCCCGCCAATGAGTATTAACCATGGTGTTCCTGTAATATCCTTTCCGAAGCGGAATTTGACTACCAGCCAAATTACCCCCCACAGGATAAGGCCAATGCCGATTGTAAATGTCCAAATGTTACTTGTGTTGATTGCTCTTCTACTCGTACTCATTTTCATCTAACCTTTTGTAACTTATAGAGAAGAATGGAAACATCAAAGATTAAAATGTTACCAAATGACAAAAACTAAGATATTACCTTCCTTTTTAAAGCAAAAGCAGCTTTTTTTGTTACTGGAAAAAAAACCTTTTCTCTGGAGATGACGAAAAACAGATGGAAGCAAAACGCCTACTTGAAAACGAGTCCATGGAGAAAGACACGCAATCACAAACCAATATTCCTTTTTCGATGGAAAAATCGACTAGAACAACCGATAGTACTTCTACTGTCGCTCAAAAATATGAACAAATCCGAAAATCACCCTTATACCAGGGACAGCTCTCTTACATTAAGGAATTCTTGATACCAAATGGCTCGAAGTTAGATGTTGAGACCCTAATCGAACGTTTAGATGTCTCCCCCGATGTTGCTAAACTTTTACTCAACGATTCCCTTAGAGGATAAAGAGAAGAAAAAGCCCTTCCTTTTACTTTTCCTCCATTTCTTCTAATATTTTTTTAACTTCATCTGTTTTATCTTCTATGACCCATTCATCCGGGATGAAGATATTTGCAGATGATGTGACTCTAATTGCTTCTTTTATATCTAAATCCAGTGACTGGAGGTCGATCTCTCCGGTCATTTCTGTTGGCTTGAAAATCCCACAGTCAGGGCAATACCAACCAGACTTTATGTCTTCCGAGCCAGGATTCTCTTCATCAGTTAATTTTGCCACAACAAAATTCATTTTTCGTTCACATTCAGGACATTCGGGGTGTTCAACCATTTTTTCATCAGTTCCTTTTAACTTTTTTGCGCTCCTTTCTAAGACTTTACAATTGCTTTTCTTCTAATCCAAGACAGTTTTACACATACCCATATAACCTTTGGCTTCGGCCAGTGACTTGTTTAAAAGCTGGATGAGGTTATTATCCTTTACTACTTCGGCATTTTTCATGCCTTTCTTGAATTCTGCCGATGCTTGCTTGAAAAATTCCAGTGCTTCTTTATACTTTTCGTTATCGAGATTATGAATGCCTTGAGTCTGATAGAAATAACCTTTGTAATATTGTAATTGTGCTTCCCAGCGTATGCGCAAGCTTTCCTTATCCTCCATTTGAGGTAAAGCCACTACAGCTTCGGTCATCGCCTTCATAGCAAACTTAAATTGGGGGATGGCGCCTTTAGCATCATTTTTATTCTTAAGAAAGTCATTTGCTTTTGCTTCATACATGCTTGCTCGGAGCATAAGCGAATAGGCATTCATTAACATCGAATCTTTTTTCTCAGTAGCAATTTTACTTGCTTTACGATAAAATTTCGAAGCGAGAGAACATTTCTCACTACACATAAGAAACTGTCCTTCACTAGACAATGCGAATGCTTCTCCCCAAATTTTGGCGGCTTTTTCTCGAATAATGACATTCATCACTTTTTTAATTGTTTTATTCTGTTCGGCTATCCAAGGGGAATAAGTGGGATTGAAATAGGTTGCCAAAACGAAATGGCGATATGC
Source organism: Candidatus Heimdallarchaeota archaeon (assembly GCA_019056785.1). Classification (GTDB taxonomy): domain Archaea; phylum Asgardarchaeota; class Heimdallarchaeia; order JABLTI01; family JABLTI01; genus JABLTI01. The sequence goes on along the minus strand of DXJV01000068.1, from coordinate 112,323 downwards.
TTCTAGATGCCTTTTCTTGGCTAGGTAAAAATCTTTACTGCCAAAGGCTTTTTGCCCTTCCAATCGTTTGATCAGTCCTTGAACAAAATTTACGCGTGCTTTTGCATTATAAACACCCAGTGGAATTTTTCGTTTCTCCACAATTGCAGTTTCTAATGTGTAAGAATTTAATGCCTCGAGCAAAAAAGCAATTTGCTCATCAACACTCCTCCCTTTTTTAAGCGCCTGACATTCTGATTTTCGGCCATTAGCAAACAGATCCAAACGTTCTGCTTCTTGTTGAAATTCGAGTGGGAAGTTTGTGTTCATTCTTTGAAATCTTCCAATCAGTTTGGTCCCTTCAACATAGTCAGCTTCAGCGCCCACATAATCGCCAGCGCGATATTTTCGCTCTGCATCCACAACCGAAAACAAACCTTGATAGAGATAAAGGATTATCTTTCCATAATTGTCACCGGCGGCATCTTCTTCTTTGAGGAGCTTTATTTGTCTATCTAGTTTTGTTAAGAATTCTTGAAGATTTGTACGAAATTCATCGAAATTGGGCAAAGAATATTTTTTGAAGGCTAGAGTGGGCATCAAAGAATAATCACCTTTAGACATAGATTAATTTACGTTCCGAATTTAAGAAAGCTTTGTTAGAACTAAACAACATTTGTGGAGATAAAAAGGGGAAAAGTATGTAGAACACATGCTCATTGATTTTCCAGTGTAGTGATTACCCTGCTCTTTTCGGTCAAATAAACAGTATGCTCAGATTGCGAAACAAATGACCCGCGGATGTCACTTAATACCGGATAGCGATGGATTTGCCCTTTATTTGCCAGGTAGGTAAGACCAATTTTTGCGGCGGAAACCGTTAATTCTTTAGCAATCCAGCGTGTAGTAAATGGAAAATGGGAGTAGTTTGCAAGAATAACCTTCCGTGCTTTCCTGGCAGGGTCAAGCCGAATAGGAATTTGCACAGGATTTAATTGAAAAATAAAACACTTGTTTTCTCCTTTAACGAGTTTCCCTGTCCCCGTTGTAGCAAATGTCTCTATAGCAAATGCCTGACCTTCTACGAGCTTGATTCCTTTTGTTCCCTTAACATTGGGAATTGTTATTGGCCCGTGAAGAGTGTTTTGGTCCAATTGATGGCCACTCAACTCCCGTATTGGTCTGAAATCGTAGGAGCGAATAATATCCTCAATCTCTTGCCCAAGTCTATCTGTGGTAATCCCCGGACGGATAAGATCCACAGCCGCTTTCGTAGCTTCGTGAGAGGCTTTTACCAAGTCTGCAAGGTCCTTATTGAACGAAATAGTAAAAGCTGTGTCAGCAACATAACCATTAACCTCAACGCCACAATCAACTTTCACTACATCGCCTTTTTTAATCACTAAATCATCATTAGGAGGAGAGGAATAGTGAGCAGCAACATTGTTTATGGAGACGTTTAAAGGAAAAGCCCATTTAGCACCCAGTTCTTTAATTTTCGCCTCGCCAATTTCACAGATCTCTAAAACCGAAGCACCTATTTTAACTTTGGAGCGTAATAATTCCTTAACTTTAATAGAAATTTGTCCTGCTTTTAAATAAAAGTCTAAGGGACCCTCTTTTTCTGCTTTCCTGGTTGTTGCCCGTTTTTTAACCACTTTTTTTGTTGTTTGAGGTTTTTTCTTCACAGTGGTTTTTACTGTAGCTAAACCTTTTTTCGTTTGAGTAGCTTGTTTTTTCGTTGACGAAGTTTTCTTAGTACTTACCTTACTTTTTGCTGTCTGTTTGGTGGAAGAGGACTTTTTCGTCGACGAACTCTTTTTTTGCGTTGTGGCTTTTTTCGAGCCGGTGCTACTTTTCGCACCTTTTGTTTGTTTGGACATTTTCAATTAAAACTCCTTTTATTAAGAGAAACTACTATACCTAACTTCTTATTAATCCTTCCGAAAAAAGGTTTTTCTCTTTAAAAAGTTCGGCTAGTTTTTGAAATATACCTACTGGTAACTTCTAACCTCTCTTACTATAAAAATCAAAAAAGATAAAAAAAAGAAAAGAAAGATTAGTTCTTTCTTTATTTCTTGTATTTCTTGTAGATGATAACGGATGCTCCTAAGAGACCCACGATTGCTGCGATAAAGCCGAATCCAGGTGTGGCACCAACTTCAGCAACTACTTTGAAGTAGAACTTCTGTGAAAGTACCTTATTGAGTACTGGATCAAAAGCATCAACAAAGTAGGTGTATTCGTTTGGCGCACCAGGAGTGTATGTGAGGGTTATGTTTGCACTAAAGGTCGTACCAAAAGGATCGAAATGAACCATTGGAGTCATAAGAGCGACATCATCATCTTTATAGCTGTAAAGATGAGCTTCAATGTCATCTCGTTCCCAATAGTTGTCTTGTAGACCAACTGTAACAGTGACATAAGTTGTCTCATTTATGGATACTCCATCTGGATAGCGCTCTGCTAAATCGACAATACCGAGGATTTGTGGAGCTTCTTTATCTACAATGGTCACATTTTGGTAGAATTGAATTGGGGCTTCGTATTTCGGATAGAATACTACATGAACTTTATCATCACCTAAGGGCATGTCCCATTGATCATAGAAGAACAAGTAGCTCCAATTACCAGTCGCAAGGTTAACATCAGCCTCGTCATAATAGCCTGGGTAGTAAGTGGTTGACCAACCGTCTAAGTAAACAGTTAGCTCCCAACCAGCGTAGTCATCATAGACTGTACCATGGATCAACAATGCGCCATCAACATTATTAGCATTTGGAATGATATCAAATGTGAGGCTTGCAGCTTCGTTTCCTTCTGCTAAACTGAAGGCAGTAGTCGCGACATCCATGGACAAACAATCTTGTTTATTCGCTGCACCAACGAAGAATGATTGGCCAGTTAAGTCAGTGAAGTTAAGGACGATATCATCTGGATTACCTGTGTCTAAGGCACGGGAGAATTCAACAACATACATCTCGTGACCGGTTGCGTTATAGGTATAAGCAAGGGAGACATCAGTCTGGCTTCCTGTGGGTGCTTGTGCAAACCAGCCAACATAAACTGTTCCATTTGGAAGCACGGTATCATCAACAATTGGATTTGTTGAGTTGTCATATATTGGTTTTGTAATATTTACATCAGCATTTCTTAAGAATGGTTTTGTTCCAGCATCACCTGGCTCATAAGCATGAGCACCATCGGTTCTTATGGAACGAGTCCATACCCACGTGTCTTTGTAGGTTCCATTGTCGAATCCGATAGCTAACATGTCATCTGCGCCTGCTAATTGTTCCCAGACAGCAGAGCCATTGAGCATTCCGGTTTTGTTCCAATGACTTAGAGCATCATCTTCTGTTGAATCCTGCCAAGTGCATGCAACATACACATTTGAGGCGTCATATGCGAGATAGACAGTTACACCGCCGAAAACATCTCTGGGGATAGTGGCCCAATCTGAAAGATCACCGTCAGTGGTGATTGCGCCGCCTGTGTTGTTGTAGATCCAAATCCCTTTATTTCCAAGGGGTTTTGGAGTCCATGCTTTGGGTTCAACGGAAGGTTCGTCACTAATGTCAGGAGTAGTAATAGCATTTGTTGTAATTATTGGTTTGTAGGTTTTTGCCACAACAAATATGCTTGAAAACATTGCAAGGAATAATATTGCAGCAATAATTTTACTCTTCTTCATAATTCGAACATCTTCCTATATTTTTTGTCCAAATTTAGCTCCTTGGTTTTTCAAGGAACTTTATTTGAGTGTTAATCTTCTATCGAATGTATGCATATATATTTTTTCCTTACCTTAATGATTTAATGCATTTATTAACTAAAAAATTAATTAAAAAAACAACAGCATGGTCTTTTTTGTAGGCGTTTTGTTAAAAAACCAATTTATCAAGCAAACAAACTGTTCATGAACGGTTCAGCTAGAAACTGAAAAAAAAAGGGTAGAAAAAGCTCAGACAATACGACTGAACTCTTTTTCTAAGGCTTTTTCAGAAATTTTTATAATGGTTGGACGCCCGTGGGGGCAAGTATAAGGTTTCTCACAAGCACTCAATAGGCGCAAAATTTCAGCGATTTTCTCGGTTGTAATAGCATCTCCTCCGCGTACGGCTGAATGACAAGCCATTGTTTTAAGGAGCAAATCAATCCGAGCATTTAAGGTAGAGAGTTTCGGGATTTCTAAACGGACCTCTTCAATTAAATTCGTTATATCTTCCTCTGTTAGCGTAAGGTCCATAATTACCGGAAGACTCCGCAGAATGTAGGTGTTACCGCCAAACTTTTCAGGTAACAAACCAATTGCTTTAAAATGATCCAAGTATTCCTGGAGGAATGCAGCTTGTTCAGTTGTTAGGGAAAAGGTGATTGGTTGAAGTAATTCTTGCTGCTTTATTTTTGCCTTCTTATAACGACGTAGGAGTTCCTCGTAACGGATGCGCTCATGAGCAGCATGAATATCAACTATTGCTATTCCTTCATTTGTTTCACAAAGAGCATATAATTTGAGCGCTTGCCCCAAAGGTTTTATCCAGAATGTTTCAGAAAACTTTACCATTGTTGAGGCGGTTTTCAACTGTTGTTGTTGTTGTTGCTTGTCACCAGGTTTAAAACGAAGCTCTAAATTGGGAGCGGGGGCATGGATGCTTTGCCTTTCTGATTGCGACGGAACAGCCGTAATTTCTGATGGGGCTTTTATAGGCGTGGCACTTTCTTTTAATGGTGTGAAGGGAAGGAGAACTTGTTTGACTTCAGATGCGGCAGGTTCTTGCCTTTTCTTTAATGCACTCATTTCACGCCAGAGTTCTTTGGAGGACAGGGCAGCAGAAATTGCTTTTGTCACAAGACCAAAGATTTTTTTTGTATCATCAAAACGAATCTCCCGTTTTGTGGGATGGATATTAACATCAATTTGTGATGGGTCTATTGCCAGATTTAAGAGGACAACCGGATACCGATGCTTCATTAGCAAACTTTTATAGGCTTCTTCTACAGCCTCTGAGAGCAGTCTACTGCGCACATGACGTTTATTAACATAAAAGAACTCAAAATCACGTGTTGAACGTGACAATTCAGGGAAGGAGGTAAAACCGGTGATTTCCAATCCCTCGTCTGAGTAATTAATTGGAAGCATTTTCTTTGCGTCTTCCACGCCAAAAATTTCAATGAAAGGGTCAAGTGGATTATCGCTTTTCGGCGAATGTAATAAGATAGTTGCTTCGTGCATTAATTTGAAATGTATCTCAGGATGAATTAACGCCTGACGGGTGGCAACATCAATAATATGCCCTAATTCTGTTGTTCTAGATTTTAGGAATTTTCGTCTGGCAGGGACATTAAAGAAGAGGTTCTTAACAGAAATTGCCGTTCCGGGTGCACACTCACGTTCTTCTGTTTTCTCCAGCTCTCCGCCCTTTACTCGAATAAAAGTGCCTGTTGATTGGGAGCGTGGTTTTGTGAGGATTTCCAGCACAGAAACCGAAGCAATACTTGCTAGTGCTTCACCCCGGAAACCAAGTGAGAAAAGAGAATTCAAATCATCAATGGTTCGTAATTTACTGGTTGTATGTTCCCTCCAAGCAATATTAGCATCTTCCCGACTCATACCAATGCCATTATCCATAACACGAATTTCTTCTAAACCATAACCCTTAATCTGAATGGTAATTTCAGTTGCCTGAGCATCTATGGCGTTTTCAACCAATTCTTTCACTACAGAAGAAGGGCGTTCAACCACTTCGCCAGCAGCGATTTTGTTAACTGTTTTTTTGTCAAGTTGGATAATGCTTCGATTCCGAGAAACCATTACTACTCACTTTAAAAAAAGATTGTTTCCACAGTTTTTAAACTATTCAGTATTTCTTGGAAGAAAAAAGCATTCGAACAAAAGGGGTTACACTTTCATCTTGTATAGGAAAAAAAGATAAAGGAAGAAAAACACTTCACTTTAGCATTTACAGTTAATAACCTTGAAATTTAAACGGTGCTTTATCTGATGAAAAACGATGTTATCTTGGCGATTTTTCTGGGCATTTTGTCTTATTCTATGCTCAACATTGGTATGGGGTTGCAAAAAAAAGGTGCAGCAAAGCTTCCAAAAATTAATGAGCAAAGCGTTTGGCAAAACATTAAAAATTTTCTTACCTGTAAAACATGGTTGATTGGTTTTCTCTTAGTGCAAATTCAATGGGCATCATTATCTTTTGCGTTGGATCTTGCCCCGGTATCCATTATTACCCCTTTGATGAGTTTTGGCATGGTGGCATTAATCATTTTTGCCTATTTTTATCTTAAAGAACCAATTTCTAAAATTGAATTTCTTGGTGTTGGAGCGATAATTGGAGGGATTATTTTAATGGGGCTAACCACCCCCAGAGAAGAAAGCGAACCACCCTCAACCAACCCTTTGGAGCGCTTTGAATATGTTCTTGAGCGCCTTTCCAAAATTGAATCCATTGCTTTTTTAATGGGAGCATTTGCAGTATCAATTTTTTTGATCGTTTTATGCATCAGTAGAAAGTATCGAAATGCGGACATTCTTTTTGGTCTCTCAGCTGGAATAACAGATGCACTTGGGGCGCTTTTACTCCGAGCCTTTATGGGGGGAGCAGATTTTAGAGATAAAACACAATTACAAGCGTCCTCCCAACTTTGGAGTTGGTGGCTCTTGATGTTTGTTATGATTATTGTTAACTTCGTTGCCACAGTCTATCTACAAGTCGCTTATCAACGAGGGAAAGCAGTTATCGTAGCGCCAATTTTCACAGTTTTGGCGATGATCATCCCTGTCTTCGGGGGGATTTTAATTTTTGAGGAATGGGACTTTTATTTCACAGAGAATAAGTTAGGGCTTATGGCTGGAAAAATTGTTGCCTTGGTAATAATTTCAATCGGTGCAATTATCCTTTCCACTTATAGCGCAAAAAAAGAACGATTACTACGAAATAGTGCGGCTCAAAAAGAAACGACAGAGGAAGAATCAAAAGACGAACAAGAAACAATGGATGTACAAGAGCTTGCTGAGAATTCAGAAAAATGAAAAGACTTTCGAATGCTTAACGAACCTTTTGCTTAACTCATTCTTTCATAACTTTCCTTCAGGCGCTCTTTCACTTCATGCAGTTTGTTAAGAGCCTCCAGAGGGGTAAGTTGGTTAATGTCAATTTCAAGTAGCTCTTCGGCAATCTCCTCATTTATGCGATCCTTTTCACTTCGAAGCGATTTAGCAAAAATGCCTGAGGAAAGTGATGTCTCAGCAAGTGGTTTGTTTCCGGCCACTTGCCCAAACAAATCTGTTTGAATGACCACTCCTTTTGCAGGTTTTTGCGCATGAGCATTTTCCTTGCTACTTTGTTGTTCGAGAAATTGAAGAATTTCCTTAGCGCGATTAATGACGGGTGGAGGCATGCCTGAGAGTTTCGCCACTTGAATTCCATAACTTTTGTCTGTTCCACCGGGCATGATTTTATAGAGAAAGAGAATTTGATCTTCTTTTCTCTTGACCTCAATATGATAATTCTTAACGCGTGGGAGATAACTCTCTAAATCAATCAACTGATGATAATGAGTAGCAAAAAGTGTTTTTGAACCCAGCGTTTTTGAATTATGAATATATTCTGCTACTGCCCATGCAATGCTCACTCCATCGAATGTCGATGTGCCACGTCCGATCTCGTCGAGAATGATTAAACTTCGTTTAGTCGCATTGTTCAGGATGTTGGCTGTCTCATTCATTTCAACAAGAAAAGTCGACAACCCTTTCGAAATATCATCAGATGCACCTATGCGGGTAAAAATACGATCAACAATTCCAATAGTAGCTTTCTCAGCAGGAACGAAACTTCCGATTTGAGCCATAAGAGTAATGAGTGCTACTTGCCGGAGGAAGGTCGATTTACCGCTCATGTTTGGACCGGTAATGATGAGCAATTGGTCTGTCGCATTATCCATTTTCACATCATTTGGGATAAATGGATGGTCACTCAAAAGCTTTTCAACAACAGGGTGCCGGCCTTGCGTAATGGAAATTTTCAATGAATTATTCACAGTCGGGCGAACATAATTGTTCTCTCGAGACACTTCAGCAAAGGTGGTGTAACAATCAAGTTCGGCAATCTTTTCAGCATTAATGAGGATCTTGGCGATTTGCGAGTGAACTTTTTCACGCACTTCACAAAAGAGCTTGTACTCTAAATCATTAATCTGCTCTTTGGCGTTTAGAATTTTCGATTCGAAATCTTTCAACTCAGGAGTGATATAGCGTTTCCCGTTTGTTACCTCTGACTTTAAAACGTAGGAGTCCGGAACGAGATTGAGGTAATTCTTCCCAACCTGTATATAATAACCTAAGACACGATTATATTCCACCCGGAGAGCTTTAATACCTGTTTTTGTTTTCTGTTCAAGTTCGTAATTCAAGAGCCATTTTCTACCGCCATCTGAGATAACTCGGAGCTCATCTAACTCAGTATTAAAGCCGTTTTTGATAATATTCCCCTCTTTCAAAGCGGCCGATGGATTGTCTTTAATAGCTTTTTCTATCACCTTAATAAGCGGTGCTAGTGGCTGAAGTTCAGTGGAGAGCCTGACAATAGGGCTCGAATGTAGTTTTCCCAGTAATTGTTTAATCTGAGGGATTATTTTCAAAGAATTCTTAATTGAGATGATATCTCTGGCGTTCGCTCGACGCAAAGAAATCTGACTAGAAAGCCGCTCCAAGTCCTGTATGTTTCGGAGAACAGCGCGAAGCTCTTTCCGAGCGATAGAATCTTTCACAAGCTCATCTACCGCATCTAAGCGCTCATTTATTTTCTTAGGATCCAATAAGGGCCTATGAAGAAGTCTTCGAATAAACCGCCCACCCATTGAGGTGCAGCTTTTATCTAAGATTTCAATTAAAGTTCCTTTTGAAGAATTATCGCGGATATTCTTCGTCAATTCAAGGCTTCGAAAAGAGGTCTGGTCAATAACCATAAAACCCTTAGTGGAATACAAAGAGAGCTGACGGATATTATCCAGTTTTGTTTTTTGTGTTTCCATCAAATAATCTAAGAGAGCCCCGGCAGCAGAGACCGCAAAAGGTTTATCTTCACAGCCAAAACCCTCTAGTGTTTTCGTTTGAAAATGCTCAGTTAACAATTGATAAGCAGCGTCATAAGAGAAGCGGTGATTTTCAAGGGGAGTAAATAAGACACCATCGAGTGTTTCAAGAATTTTTTCATGGAAAGTGTGTTTTTCGGGAAGCAAACACTCAGAAGGATCAATGCGTGTTAATTCAATAGCAAGCTCATTAACTGCATCTTTGCCAGTAAATTCGGTGACGCGAAATTCTCCTGTTGAAACGTCAGCAAGAGCCAAGCCGTACTTATGCCCTTTTTCAAAAAGGGAAACAATATAATTATTCTCGCTCGATTCGAGCATGGTGGTTTCTGTGATCGTCCCAGGAGTGAGAACACGCACCACACCCCTTTTTACAATTCCTTTTGCCTCTGAGGCGTCTTCCAACTGCTCAACGACAACAACTTTGTAACCGTGCTTAACGAGTGTTGAGAGATAGGCATCAACAGCTTTTACCGGAACTCCTGCAAGGGGTTCACCGGCACGGGAAGTAAGAGTGATGCCCAGAACTTTAGCGCCCAGTTTCGCATCGTCACCGAACATTTCAAAAAAATCGCCAACTCGAAACAGAATTAAGCAGTCAGGATATTTTCGTTTGAAAGTATTGAATTGCCTTTGCATCGGGGTTACTTTAACCATGGAAAATCCTCAAATTCGTTCGTTTATTGTTTGGACTTCGTATATTTAAAACTTACACCCAAAACTTTGCCTCAGAGATTTTAAACGAAGAAGGCAATTTAAATGTTAAGACAATCAAAGGTTAAAAAGTTTGACACCATTGATTTTGAAACGTCCTTTCCAAAGATTCGGAATGAATTGTAGAACTGCTATCAACATTAGCTAAGATTTATAAGAAAAAATGACACACAACAATTTGAGTAGTTAAACAACTCGAGGGACAATAATGAGTGAGAAACTAGCATTAGAATTAGAGGAATTTCTTATGCCCTATGCTTTGGAACGAACGGATATATCGAATAGCCCGCTTGGAGGGTTCATTAAAGCAATGATGGGGCCATATGCCAAGAGATATAAAGAGTTTATGACTTGGCAAGTGCGAGCATTTGTCCGGGTTCTTTTGAACGCTGACAGGGATCTAACACTCGAGCAAATATCAAATGTAATCTTTTCAGAGGCATATACAATGATGGGATACACCTTTGTTAGAAATCTCTATATTGCAGAGGATTCTCGCCAGACACTCGCTTCAAATATGGTACTTTTGCGTGCAGAAATCCACAACTGGTTTTTATTTCTAGAAGAAAAGGGCAAATTAATTGGGAATTATAACCGGTTTTTAGGCATTTATAGTCCAAGCAAATTTTAGCTGCTTGGGCGCCCAGCGTCTTTTTCTTTAATAAAAAAAGAACATTACTCTAGATTTTCTTGGGTGAATTTTCGTAAAGGAAAAAATAGCAGCTACTTTACGATTTTTTGTTTCGGCTTTGGCTTTTCAAATCGAAGTCGCTCACTTAATTTCGGTCGCTCAAGCTCAAATTGTTGTCGATACTTGGGTTTTTCTCCTGAAATTTTCTGCAGAGCCCATATTGCCCAATCACGCACCCGCTTATTTTCATCTTGTAGCGCCTGATGTAAAGCCGGGATTGCCGAAGCTGCGCGTTTTTCAAGCTCGCCCAAAATAACCGCTGCATGAGATTTGAATTCTGTGCTATCATCTCGTTTAAGTATTTCAATAAGTGTAGGGATGAGGGTGCTTTCTCTGTCACCAATTTCTCCCAATGAAAGAGCCGCCCATTTTCGAACCTCCCAACTTGGGTCTTTCAAGGCTTTAGTTAAAGAGCGCTTAACACTTTTGTCATTTTTCCCCAAAACACCCAGCATATATGCAGCATTTGCCCGCACCGACAGATCGTCACTTCTCAAATCCTTTAAATATTGCTTAACTTCTTTCTGACTTTTTTTAAGCGACGTTTTATCTGCCAAGAGCCTCACCGTTGCAAAAAGAGAAAATTTCTTTCGGTAATTAACTGTTGGTTAAGACGTTAAAAAACTTTTCTAGATAGTGATTCTCTTTCTTTCTGTCAAGAGTTAGTTATGACGCCTAAAAAATAAGGACAAAAGCTTAAAATCGAGAAAACCCTCAATTATGCAGAGGTGTTTCATTTTGGATCTTCCTCAAAAACAAGCAATTTGGCTTAATAGTGGGCTTCTTGCACAATTTACAAGTACGTGGAAAATGCTTCGGAAAGCAATTGAAAATGTCCCGGACAAGTATTGGTATCGAACTGAGAACGATTGGAGTTATTCGAAGACTGTTTATCACATCCTTGAAACACAAGAATTTTACATTCGAAATTCCCCGGAAGGCATGGTTTGGAATAAATTGCTGGAACCGAAAGGAAGAGAAAATAAGGCAAAAGACTACCCGACAAAAGAGCAATTAGAAAACTACCTTAAAGAAATGGAAGAGAAAGTCTCAACATATTTGAAAACATTGTCGTTTGAGCAGTTATTAGAAAAAGATGGTTTTAAATGGTTTAGTTCCATTTTTGAAAAGCTTCTTTACCTTTTACGACATACCGCACATCATTTAGGCGAATTAGGCAGGATGCTACGGGAGTGGGACTGTAAACGAATGAAATGGCAATGAAAAATGGACTAATAAAAATCATGAGAATAAGCAATGACTGATGAGGTTGCTTTGGAAGCAAACAACTCTAACACAAACATCACAGTAGTTCAACGCTTTTTTGGCATCATCCGTTTGATTCATGTACTGCCGGTGTTTTTTGTCACTTTTATAACGGCGGTTCTTACTTTTTTTTGTGCTTGATGGATTTAAGCCGTATGGGGCCTTCACTACTATAACGGTTTTTTTCCAGCAAGCATTCATTGGCACACAGAACGACTATATTGATAGAGAAAAGGACAGTGTTTTTGGAAAACAAAAGGTTATTGCTCTTGGCTGAGTCTCACCTCGAGTTGCTTTTTGGGCGGCTGTTAGTTATTATGTGATTTTTTTACATGTCTTTCTTTTGTCCTGGCGCTCTTCGTGCGCGTTGGTTTTTGGATCGTTTTATATCTCCAGGCAGCTAACATTATTTGTATGCTTTACAATGTGTACCTAAAAGAAACTGTTTTTAGTTTTCTTCCGTTTTTGATAGACTTCCCACTTGTCCCCAGATTGGTCTGGCTCAGCTTTGAGAATTTTAAACTCAAATATTTATGATATATCCCTATGATGGTTTTTATTGGGCTATTAATACATATTTCAAACGAGTTGCCGGACTATCAGCTTGATAAGCAATATCAATACCGGAATTTCTCAACAATTTTCGGTGAACGAACAGCAACAATAGTTTACCTAGTATTCACTTTTTTGGCGGAATTGTTATTAATTGGATTGGTCTTCCTCTATGAATTTAATCTGATTTTATATGCTGTAATTATCAGTCTCTCTGCAATTTTAGGAGCCTTTGCCATATTTGTGCTTTGGAAAAAGCGCTGGAAAACCGATACCTTTGTCTTTAATCTTTTTACAGTATTTATGGGGTTTGACTGTCTTGGCCTGGTATTATTAGTCAACATCATTTAAACTTGCAAGAGTGAATTTCAATGTGATTCTTTAATGTTCTACTAAGAAAAATTTTTGATTCATAAGACAAACCGAATTTTTATGAACGAGTCCCCGAGAACCCTTTTACCGTTAATACCCAAACCAGTTGTTGTCAATCAAACAGTTGGACTCCACACAGTGGATGACGATGTAGAAATCTTTGCTGAGAAGCAATTTGATAAAATGACCAAGTATTTACAAGAAATTTTCACAGAGCATTTTAAAATAGAAACTACAATTACAAATGCTCGAAAAAGTCGACAACAAATTGTTCTTGAGAGAAATGATGACCCCTATTTACCTGAGGACGGTTATGTGATCAACAACGTGTCCAACGTGATACATATAAGTAGTCCTACACCCCAAGGCATTTTTTATGGGATCCAAACCCTTCGACAATTAATGAGCGAAAAAGATGGTTTCTGGGTCCTTCCTAAAGTGATCATTCGAGACTATCCCCGCTTTAGCTGGCGCGGCTTCATGCTGGACGAGGCAAGGCATTTCATGGGGAAAGAGGTTGTCAAGCGTTTACTCGAGATAATGGCGTTTTTAAAGCTAAACAAGTTTCACTGGCATCTTGTTGACGATCAAGGATGGCGAATTGAAATCAAACGTTACCCTAAACTCGTGGAAATTGGCTCTCGAAGAAAGGTACTCGGAAAGCGAGGAGAACAATCATTAGAAGTAGAACCAGAAGTGTATGGAGGGCATTATTCTCAAGAAGACATTCAAGAAATTGTAGCCTTTGGACAAGAACGCTTCATTGACATCATTCCTGAGATCGAAATCCCGGGCCATTCATCCGCAGCGATTGCTGCTTACCCCAAATTAAGTTGTAAAAAAACACAGAGTAGAGTGCCAATACGATGGGGGATTTTCAAGAACATTTACTGCGCTGGGGAAAAAGAGACCTATACTTTTCTAGAAAATGTTTTGCAGGAAATTATGAGCTTATTTCCGGCCAAACAAGTTCATATTGGTGGGGATGAAGTCCTAACAGCCAACTGGAAAAACTGCCCTGCTTGTCAAAAGAAAATTCAGGAGGAAGGGCTTGAGGGGGTTGATGACTTACAACCTTTCATGACTAATTACTTTGCAAAATTTTTAAAGAAAAATGACCGACAGTTGATGGGCTGGTCGCAGATCATTCATCCTAAAATACCGGAGGATGTTTTATGCCAGCATTGGTTTGGGAACAAAGAAGAAGTGATGAAGTTTCTTAGAAGAGGTGGGAAGGTTGTTTCGTCAGAGATGCTATCCACTTACCTAGATTATCCATATACGTTAATTTCTTTAAAGAAAGCCTATGAATTTGATCCCGTGCCTGCTAAACTCGAGGAAGAATATGTTACAAATATTCTCGGAATTGAAGCTCCTTTATGGACAGAACGCGTACCAAACCAGAAACGCCTTTATTATCAAGTTTTCCCACGCCTTCTTGCATATGCTGAAACAGCTTGGACACCGGAGGCACAAAAAAACTATAAGCGATTTCTAAAACGATTACCAGCTATTATGGAAAAACTTGAGAAGCTGGGCGTGAAAGTAGATTATTTGTGAGATGAAGGGCTTTAAAAGATGCACATTGCTAATGATATTACAGAATTGATTGGAAAAACGCCACTCATAAGATTGGGGCGTCTTTTTCCCAAAGCAACAGTTTTTGCTAAATGCGAATTTATAAATCCGATGAGTGTTAAGGACAGGGCCATCTTACAGATTTTTGAGGACGCCGAAAAAGAAGGGGAATTAAAACCAGGAGACACAGTAATTGAATGTACAAGTGGAAATACAGGAATAGCTGTTTCATTCATCTCAGCAGTCAAAGGTTACAAAGCTATCCTTGTGATGTCTGAAATTCAAAGTGTTGAGCGACGACAGATCATGCGAGCCTTTGGTGCACAGATAATTCTTACGCCCGCGGAACTTGGAACAAAGGGCGCTCGCGAAAAATTGAAAGACTTACTCACAAACCATCCCGACTATTTTTATGTCGGTCAGCATGTGAGACCATCAAACCCCAAAGCCCATTACCTCACAACCGGACCAGAGATTTAGCGCGATTTAGAAGGCAATATAGATGTGCTAATTGCTGGTTTAGGAACCGGTGGAACAATTTGTGGCGCAGGAAAATATCTGAAAGAGCAAAAGGCAAGTGTGAAATTAATCGCGATCGAACCGGCACAAGCACCGTATATTTCAAAAGGGATTTTTAAGCCCCATCGAATTATGGGCACTGCTCCAGGGTTTGTTCCGGAGACACTCGAGAGAGACCTTATCGATGAGATTTTCTTGGTGGAGGAGGAAGAAGCATTTGCTATGTGTAGACGCCTGGCAGTAAAAGAAGGCTTACTTGTTGGTATCAGCTCTGGCGCGGTTTGTCATGCGGCTGAACGGCTTCTTAAAAGAGAGGAATTTAAAGGTAAATCTCTGGTAGTGATTTTAGCAGACTCGGGTCAAAGATATTTAAGTGTAAAAGGACTATTCAAAGACTATTAAAAAAAGGCAGCCTTTGGCTTTGAGAAACCTGAATTAGATACTGGGAAGAAAAATGGTCAAGATATTAGTAATCAGTTCATGTACCAAAACAAAAGCAATTAAACACAGCAAACAACCGACCTGTAAGGACCTCACAACGAAAAGCGACAAAGAACGATTCCGCCAAAAATTACCGGAAGGCTCTTGTAAAGCACGGGAAATGTATTTGGGGGCACAACATAAAAATATCTTGAAAGCAATTACCATTCTAAGGCGCCTGGCAGAAGTGGACTTTTACATCCTCTCGGCAGGCTTTGGGTTTGTAGAAGAAGAAGAGATTATTCCGGTGTATGACTGCTCTTTCACGAAAATGGGGAAGCAAATGATAAGAACACGAGCAAACCAACTGGAAATTGAGAGCGATTTTTCGAAGATCATTCGAACAAAAAACTATGACTTGATTTATCTTGCATTAGGTAAAGATTATCTAGAAGCACTTCCAAATTGGCAAACAAAGGTAAACACACTAACTGTTGCGTTTAGCCCTTCACTAAATCCCAAGGTCATTTCCCTTGCGGCAAATAGTGAAATAGTAGCAAAGTTGAGCAAACAAGGGTTTACTATTCATGGAGCTGTAGGGATAAAAGGAGATATTTTACGAATATTTGCTGAAATTTTGCAACAGCATAGTCACCCCAATGAAAAACTCCAAACAATCTTACGTAGAAGAGAAAATCTTGAAAGATATTTTGAGAATGAGTTATTTCAACAACGGCAACAATCATTTGCTAATTTTCTGCCATAGAAGAACCTCTGTTTAAAAACCTAGAAGGGGAATGCCTTTCAATTACATGGGAGAAATTTGAGCAATTACTAGAGACAAAGTGGGATTAAAAGGCAGCAAAAAAAGTTTATTAACGCTGAATCTACAGAACAATTAACTTTGGCAAGTTATTTTTTTTAGGAGACAATCAATATGGCAGTAGAAACAAGCGAGAATTACAAAATTGAGCAATTTACATTAGAAGAGAAAGACTTTGGTCGGTTTGTAGAGCTAATTACAGCTGCTTTTCTTGCTGATGAAGCCGCCCAACAAGAAGGCGCGACTATTGTTTTTAATGAACCAACCTTTCGAATAATGTTTGGTGCGCCCAGCATTAATCGCGAACTCTTTGTACGAGCAATTTATAAGCCAACTAATGAAATAGTTGGTTTTTTAGGAACGATTAATAAGAACCTTTCAATTGACGGGAAAGTTTACAAAAGCGCAATTCCCTCCTGGCTTTGTGTTCACCCCAAACATCAAAAGCAAGGTTTGGCTAAAACAATGGGGGAAAAAATGCTGGAGCTTGGGCAACAAGCAGGTTATGAAGCTGGTTTTTCCTTTCATGAGCCCGAACAACACGGAATAGATACTTCACAATCTGTAGCACGAGAGACAAACATCCCCCTTATGCGATTAGTTTCTTTAAATAAATATGTGATTCGTATTTTTGACACAGAAGCAGCCGCACAAGTAGTGAAAGTCAAATGGTATGAAAAATTAGTTTTTAAATTGAAAGAGAAAATCAAGCCGGTGCACTCGCCAGTGTTCCGACTTTACCAACCTGACGATTTTGAGGAAATCTTTAACCTAACAAAAGAGCTTGTGGCGCGTGCTGACATTTCTATTATTCCTGAGAAAGAAGTTCTAAAATGGATGCTGGGTAATCCGAATGTTCTTTGTGTTATCCATGAAAACACAGATGGTCAAGTTGATGGCTATATCCTTGCATGGGAATTTCTACTTGCGGGATTTGGCAAAAAGATACCCTTTGGCTGGTTAGATAGTGCACATGTTTATAAATTGAGGAAAAAAGAGATAAGAGATCTGGCAAACTTCCTCTCCCAAGAGGCAGTTAAAAGAGGTTGGAAAGGCTTGCAAACACCATACATCCCTTATTTTAATGCCAAACCTTTTGTGAAAGCAAATTTCATTTTCTTTAAGAAAAAATTGGGGATCGATCTTTTTAACTGGTCTGGGATAGAACTCCCGAAAAAAGCAAAAACAATGTACTTTTATTGGCGATAGAAAAAGGAGAGAGAAGAAAGAACGAGAAAAAGCACTATAATCCGTATGGTTATCCCTCAGACTTAGGGGGTATTTTTTTGCGATTGGTCATCAATTCTCTCAATTTTACCCATGCGAAGATGAAAAACTCTATCTGCATACTTTGTGATGTTTGAATCATGAGAAACCACAATAAAGGTTACCCCTTCTTGCCGATTAAGATCCCGCATTAATTCTGCAACGCTCTGCCCGGTTAAGTAGTCGAGGTTGCCGGTGGGTTCGTCAGCCACCACAATCTTTGGCTTCTTGATTAACGCTCGAGCAATTGCTACTCGTTGTTGTTCCCCCCCAGACAATTGGCTAGGGAAGCGGTCTTCTTTTCCTTCTAATCCTACTTTTTTCAGAATTTTAAACGCTTGTTCTTTTATTTCTGCTTGCTTCAATTTTCCTTGAAACTCCAAAGCAAGCCCCACATTTTCCCAGGCGCGAAGGCTTGCTACAATATTAAAGAATTGAAACACCTACTCCACATCATTCCTTCTATAAGCATTTAGCGCCTCGAGGTTATAACTAGTTATTAGTTCATCATCAACAATAACTTCCCCTTCCGTTGGAAGATCAATACCCCCAATCATGTTTAGAAGAGTTGTTTTACCTACACCACTTGGTCCAAGAATAACCACAAACTCTCCTTTTTTTTACCTCCATATCTACACCATTAAGAGCAAAAACTCGAGATTCACCAAATTCAAAGGATCTTGATTTCTAACGATAACCAGATTGTTATCTAGCAATAGATTTTACGCCATTAAATGACTTAACATTGAATTCCAAATGAGATTACCATTATTATCTAAGACTCTTGTCTAGTATTATTTTATTAATTTATTCTTAAGATAAGACAATTTGAAGAAAGAGATCGCCAACAGAGGCTTTTATCTTGAGAGTCATCTAATAATTTTCTCATTGTTATTTTTAGATTAGGTTTTCTTGAAGCAGCTTTTTCCTTTTTTGTTTCCAACGATATTTTTATTAGGACTGGGGTCTCTCCTTCTTTGGTGATTCCCTCTTGCTTCGCCGTTTTTCCCCAACTCTTGTTTCGTTTTCTGGTTCTCTTCTCAAAAGTGAGTCTGTTTTTGTTCTCGAACGTCCCGATAGGTCTCTTCTTTTAGTTGATGCTGGTCTTGACCCTTCTGCTACGCATCTTTTCCATGGCTTTGCTGCCCTTGGCGATGAGGCTCTTACTCGTCTTTCACTAATTGTTTTTACGCACCGCCATCCAGATCATATTGGTGGCTTACCAGCGCTTCTTTCGGCTCTTGGCGGTCGTTCTATACCGCTTGTTGCTCATGAGCATACTGCTGAACATTTCTCAGAATTTCTTCCAGAACCCTCTCGTAACACTATCCACATTACTCGCACAGTCAAGCATGATGAATATGTTGACGCTACACTCAAGCTTCGTGCCATTCACACCCCAGGGCATACTTTTGGTCATCTTTGTCTTCTCTTAGAGGAAGAACGTATTCTTCTTGCCGGTGACCTTTTCATGCGCTTATTTGGCCTGCTCCACCCTGTCTTTAAAAAATATCACGATGATTTTTCTCTCTGGCGCCAGACATTATCAACTGTCTTGGACTACGATTGGGATTATGCCATTCCCACACATCGCAAACCAGTTAGGCTCCCTCGAAAAAGAGTTGAGCGGTTCATCCAACGGATGACGCGCCACAAGTAATGGCTCTTTCCGCTCCTTTTGTCTGTAATGTTTCTGCGATTTGCACTGTTTTTTTAGAATCGTAAAACATCTTCTTTAAATGGTTCATAGCTGATAAAGTCTGCATGATGAACGATGATTGCTTCCACGGTTCTTTTTCCGAGGTCGCCCTCTTTCGAGTGTGCAGCAATCATATGGCAAACATCTTCTGGCACGCCACAGCTCATCGCTAGCGCTACTCCTGTAAAGGGATGCCGCAAGAGTTTACCTATCTTTCCAACAATGGCTTTTCCATCTTTTTTGACGTACTCAATTAATTTGCCAACATCAATGAGAATCGCCCCTGCAATGAGTTTATCCATATTAATGGGCAATTTCTCACCGAAGAATTTCTGCATCACTTTTGCAGATTCCACAGCGATATGTACGACCGCTCGCTTATGTTCCATAAAAGTTACTTTACAATCTTTGATTAGTAAGGTGAAGGGAATTGTTTCCAGGTCATCAGGAGTCAGAACGCTCTGCTCCAGTGCTTTTTCCCATGTTTGGTAAACAGCTTCTTTTAGCTGCTCATCTTTTATCCAGCTAATTTCAGGCCACAATTTTTTCAGTCTATCTCTCAAAATTCATCCGACCATTCTTTTTTTCTTTTTTCCTTTTTTAGCTTTTAAAAGGTTACTGTTTTGTGACTCTTCAGTTTACTGCTCAGAAAAAAGAGCATCATTTTCTAGTAATTCCCATGCCGGCCTTTTTTCGTATCTTTTTAACTTTGTTAATCAATTCATCTCTATCATTACCAATGATTGTCAAGACATGTGTTCCCAAGTCCTCTAAGATTATTACCCTGTCCATGAATTCAATGATCGCTCTTTTAGGGAAGTCGAGTGTCTTTTCTGTGAGGTCAGATTGTGTTTCAATCAATTTGATAATAAATTCATTGTAGCTGTGTTCATACTCGCTGACAAAGGAATCGCGTGGGCCGGAATAGACTTGATGGTTCATAGGCTTCTCGAAAATCGACACATTCATTATAGTAGTTACTTCCGGAATGAGTTTCGAGAGAAGCTCGGCATCTACTCTAAATAATTGTGCGTAGATTGCTTCAAGTTCCGTTATAAAGGGGCGAAAGACAGAAGGATCAGGAATAAGCTCCTCGAGTTCTTCTTTAAACTTGCTTTCAAATTCACGCGCAATTAATTTGGCAATTTTATTCAGTTCTTTACTCCCTTCATCAATAAAAAGTAAAACATAGATATGTTCGCCTTCACTGACTAGCACATTGTACTTGTCTTGATTAATTGTTTGTACGATCCCGCCGGTCATTTCTTTTGCAACAGAAAGAATGGCTGAAAGCATACCTGAAAGCAAATCAGAATCTGTATCGATAAAAAAATGGTCGTCGGTTCTAAATTTATGATCTAAGAGTAATAACCCCTCTTTTGTAAGAATCATCACTTGTTTTGCAATGGGCATTTTTCTTTGCTAACCCCCTTTTTATGGGAATCTCTTTTTTTACTCTGGTTTGGTTATGATTTGTGAATTAAATAATACTCTTTTCTTACTCGTTAATTCTTTAAGAGTTTTTTTATCTTCTACTATCAAATTATTTTTGTCCCTAAAAGAAGCTTTCTTTTGCGACAAAACTTAAAATGCGGAAAGTAATAGACTTTCTTGAGAAAAAGTAGCTTAACTGACAGAACTGATTGCTACTTCCAATAACACTGGGATGGTGTCTAAAATTGAAAATCATTTGTAATCCTGTGACTTTCGGTGGAAAAGCACGAAAAGCTTGGCCAGCAATCGTGAAGAAATTAAAAGAGGCTCAACTTGATTTTGAAGTGGAATGGACAAAAGGGCGGAATGACGCCATTAGAATCACAAAAGAGTCTATTAGTGACCATAAAATCATCGTTGCCTATGGTGGGGACGGTACAATTAATGAGATTGTTACCGCAATTGGTCAAACGGGTTTTAAAACAACCTTGGGAATCATCCCGGCTGGAAGAGGAAATGATAATGCCTTCAGCCTGCGACAGACAAATAAAATTGACGATATAATACAAATGCTCACCGAGAAACAAACCCGTGTCGTGGATTGCATCGAAATAAATGATGGGGAAAGATATTGCCTTGGTGTTACCGGCGCGGGCATTGATGCTGTTGTAGCAAATAAAGTCATCGGAAAAGACTCCAGAATAAGCTATAACATTAGCTTGGTAAAATCCTTCTTTCAATATCGACCTCGTCACATGCATATTGATATCGATGATGGGCGAGAGGTAAGAGATCAAAAGTGCCTTTCAGTGATGGTTTGTAATGGACAGCGCGTTGGCAATGGCAAATTAGTCGCCCCCAATGCAATTATTGACGATGGACTATTGGATGTCGTCATTATAGGCAATACGGGTGTGTTCGAGTCTTTAATCACTTCACGGAAACTCTCAGATGGAACACATATTGAACACCCTAAAGTGGAGGTGCTGCGAGGAAAAAAGGTCGTAATTTCAACAAATGCCGTAAAAACCATCCCCGCTCATTCAATGGGTGAACCGCTTGGCAACCTCCCGTTGAAATTTGTTTGCCTTCATAAGAAACTCAAGGTGCTCCGAATGTCAAATGAAATCCTCCGGCGAGAGGGGTGGCATAATGCCAATGTCTTTCTAGAGAATGTTTCTTCGAAAGAATAGTATTGCCACTATTTCATTTCCGGGCGCTTACGGAGTTCATTGCCAATCAACAAAACACTACTGGAGCCTTCTGAAACCCAATTGTTCTTTCCACAAAGGGTGCCATAGAGGTAGGCACCACCAATATTTGTATATTTGAAGCGTTTTTTAATTTCTTCAATCTCTGCTAATGCGCGATCAAAATAGAATGTACTTCGTCCCCCACATGAAAAGAGAATGCCCAAACGAGGGTCCTTGATGGCGCCATCGACATACGCTTTTTTGATTGCATCTAGGGAGGCTTTTTTTGCAGCGTCAAGTTCTGCTTCGGTAAAATAGATTGTTGCGCCTTCAGGGATTACTTGAGAAACAGTCAATTCTTTTGCTTCTTTCCCCCGTGACATAGGGAAAAGGATTTGAAGTTCTCCTGTAGATTGATCTTTAATACCGAAAGGATTCAAAGCACAAATTTCATCTCGTAAATCGGAGATCTCAACGACAGGTAAATTTAATTCGCGGAAATAAACCAAAGAGGCTGGTTCATTGTTAAGAGAAACTATGCGATTATTGATCGCTTTTGTAACAGTGAACTCTTTTTTAATGTGATAGCCATGGACTTGTGCCATAGAGAATTCCAAATCGGACCGGCCAAGGATAAGTAATGTGTGATTCTCGAGAAATTCATCTTTAAAAATAACATAACCATTCTCATAATTGTAGTCATCACCAATACTCCCCCCTATTAGGGGGATTTCACCGAGATATTTCCGGAGTCCTTGGATAACGGTATTCGCTTTTGGTTCGCTGTCAGGGTCCGTTCCTGGAAGAAACAACAAGCCAAAATCTGGGTTCATGTGTTTTGGATTCACTGGCAGAACCATTTTGTTCTCTTGAAAGAGAAGCTTATTGCGTAAGTCTGTTAATGCTCGCTTGTAGAAATCCTCGTAAACTATTCCATCATTAGCGTTAGCCAGTTTTTCGTTAGCTTCAACTGCAATACCAAATCGCATGAAATCTGTTGAAAGCGAAATGGCGATCACACTTTCACGCCAATAACCAGCAGCGATTTCTCCATTTGTTGAACAACCAGCTACAACATCAGGGTTGATTTTTTGGATGATACCATGGACTAGCTCAGGGTCTGCATACCGTTCCGAGAAAAAAACAAGACAGAGAGCAGGATTTGAGTCCATTGTTTGGCTATTGACACGTTCTATTGCTAATTTCCCAGCCCGAAAAGGAACATTAGTAATTGCAGAAAACAAGCCACTTCGAATCCTGTCCATTTATAGTGAATGCCCCGTAAAATGCTTTGAAATGATAAGGTTGCGAGCCTTATTAAAACTTTTTTCACTTAATGCCTAAAAAGATTTAATTTAAAAGTCGGGTTGCTTTACTCATGAAAGTTATTCCTGTCCTAGACATTTTAGATGGTGTTGTAGTTCACGGTGTTGCAGGCAAGCGAAAGAACTACCGACCAATAGAGCAATCTATTATTTCCTCAAGTCCGGAGCCATTTATTGTTGCGAGTAATTTCGCTGAGAAACTTGGTTTAAAGACATTTTATATCGCAGATCTTAATCTAATACAAAAAACAGAAAATAGTAATTGCAATGAAAATAGCATCCGGCAAATTGCTCAAAACAAAAGATGGAAAATTATGTTGGATGGAGGAGTTGAAACTGTTAATGAAGCAATAAAATTGTTTTCGTGGGGCGTGGATAAAGTCATTCTTGGAACGGAGACAATAGAATCACTCGAGACTGTCTCTGAGCTCGTCAAAGTCGTCGGTGGTGAGAAAATTCTTGTTAGTATTGATTTGGTGAATGGACAAATACTGGCAAAAAATGAACGACTACAAAAAATGCCGTTACTCGAACTTCTCGAGTTTATTGAGCCGCTGCAACTTTATGCTGTAATTGTTTTGGACATTCGAAAGGTTGGAAAAAGCACCGGGCCAATTAGCAAACCACTCCTCGAGATTTTAGCTAGAAAACCTAAGACACCAATTTTTGCCGGGGGAGGAGTTAGAAATATTACTGATGTTATTGCACTTAAAAAAATGGCAGTAGGTGGCTGTTTAATAGCAACAGCGTTTCACAAAGGAATTATTACTAAGGACAATTTGCCGTTGGTTCTTTAGAGAGGAATTAATATTTGTTGGTTGGGTAATCAAGTGTTTCAGAAGGCAATTTGATAGTAATTTGCTTTTTATTCGTAATTTTACCTATCTGATAAACGGTTTTGTTATATTTTGTACAAATCTCTTTGATCTTAGTAAAAGCCTTTGGCGGTGCGATAATGCAAAAGCCAATTCCCATATTAAGGGTTTGATACATTTCCTTGTTCGAGATGTTTCCCAGTGATTGAATTAATTTGAAAATGAGTGGTGGTTCCGGAAGGTTGTTGAGAAGAACGCCAATCTCTTCTTTTGACTGACGCAAAAGACGTGCAAGCTTAAGAAAAGCCCCACCGGTTATATTTGCTAAGCCATGAAGCTCTACCTTGTCAATTAATTCAAGCACCTCTTGAACATAAATTGCTGTTGGGCGAAGAAGCTCTTCTGCTAAGCTAATGCCATTAACAGTGTCAGTAATTGCATGTTTTTCCAACAAGACTTTTCGGACAAGTGAATAACCATTGGAATGAAGCCCACTGCTTGCAATGCCAAAGATGGCATCACCCGGTTGGATTTTGTCCCCTAAAAGAAGTTTGTTTTTGTCAACAATACCAATTGCTGTACCAGCGAGGTCAAATCCCTTCCCGTCTACACCTCGAATAATGTCCGGAAGAGTGGCTGTTTCGCCACCAATAATAACCATTTTTGCTTGCTCGGCTCCTTTCACTAAGCCTTGTGTGATTTGATAGGCCATGTGACTATTTGGTTGTTCTATTGCGAAATAGTCCACAAAAACAAGTGGTTCAGCGCCAACACAAATGAGGTCATTAACATTCATCGCAATACAATCAATGCCAACAGTGTCGTATTTTTCTAACATCTCAGCGATGAGAACTTTGGAGCCTACCCCATCAACAGTGACGACGAGATATTTATCTGGCATACCAATATCAACAATGCCGCCATAATGGGAAATAGCTGGGAGAAATTTCACTTTCGGGTTCAATTGAAATGTTTTAGGGAGAAGGCGCCAGATTTGGTCAATTGCTTCCCCTTCTTCAAAGATATCAACACCGGAGTCTTTGTAGGTTAGTCCTTTCTTCTTATTCATCTATGCCACCACTTTTTTCAAAGCCTTTGCTCGCAGCTGTTCTTAATGAAACTCTGCAATAGAGTGAATCTTAAGTATTTCTAAAGAGCAATTAAATTTTCATTCAGTTTACTTCTCGAGTGTACTTATAAACTTATAAATGGTATTGAAAAGAAGCTCTCTATCAGGTCCAACAGAAACTATATGCTGAGAATTGGGAAGCATAACTAAGCGCTTATTCTCTGTTGAAAGTAAACGCATCAATAGTTTACTACTTGAGGGATGGATGCGATCGTCTTTTGCACCTTGAATTACCAGTGTCGGAATGGTTACTCTTGGAAGAACATGTTTTTTAGTGAATTTCACTAATTTTATTGCTTCCTCAACTGCGGCCATAGGGTATTTTAAATAACTAATCAAATGATGCTTTTTGAAAAATTGCTCGGTTTCAGCGCTTTTATTGATATATGGTTTTAAACGTTTAATTATCGGAAAGAGAAAAGATAACCTTGAGAGAATTAATGGTTTTATCTTCAAAAAAGTGGAGATAAGAATGACTCCTTTTAATTGCTCGCGATATTCAACTGCAAGACGGCTTGCAAGAAGCGCTCCTGTGGAAAAGCCTATGACAAACTCGCAACCATCGATTGTTTCGAAGGCGTTCTTTACTGATCCCCACCAATCAGGCCATTTCTTAGTTTGAAGATCTTCAGGCGTCGTGCCATGTCCTGCCAGTAGAACAGAATAAACATCCGCTCCTTTTGAATGGAGGAAATCACCAATTGGGCGCATTTCTGTCGGGCTGGCAGTAAAGCCGTGGATGAGTAAGACTTTCGGCCCTTTACCCTTTAAACGAAATGGTTCTGCACCGGGAATGATTGTGAATTGTTGTTGAGGCATTTGGTATTGGTAACTCTATTTCTCTTATTTGAAAGTATCTAACGCGTATAATGGTCTTTTCTTATTTGGACTCCAACATCCCCAGTTGTCGCATTGAGCTGTTTGTAATTGTGACTTTATTTGTACGGCCCCATCGCTCGCGTTTAAGAACCTTTTTTTCTTCAAGTTTTGTTAAAATTTGTGAGACTTTAGACTTTGAATAGCCTGTTTTTTCACAGATCCTTCTTTGGGTGGAAATGCCACCATCTGCATTGATGGCTTTAATGATTTCTTGTTCTGTATTTGTGAGAAGAGCTGTTACAAGTTCTTTTTCAACAGGTTTATTCCTAAAATGTAAAACGAGAAAAACAATGGCCCCTCCAACAAGAAGACTGAATAATACTGTCAGAGGGTAAAAAAGGGCATTGTAAGGAAAGTTATTGCCGGTATTTTCAACCCCAAAAGCAAATCTAACAAGGAAGATATCTGTTTCATTGGCAATACGTTGGTCCAATTGCCACTCTACGGTCACAACTTCATTTTCTTTGTAAATCTTGTTAGCTGAGGGGAAAATAGGTTCAAAAGGGGCATCCTTTACAATAGTAGCATACACTGGTAGAGAGAGGTCCAGAACAAAGGTTTCAGTGTTTCGAGGGTGGGTTACCTCAAAGTCTAGTCCATAATAATCCAAGGACCCCTCATTATGATAAATTATATGATCTATAACATATGTAACAGAAAAGACGTAGATATTATTTGAAAGGAGAGGGAAGCGCATAGAGATATTAATTAGGTTGCCAAATTCAGGGGCGACCATCCATTGAAAATCGAGGGGGCCCAAAGGGTCAGAGCAAAAGACAGAAAAGATGGTCATATTGATAGTCAAAAGAAAGTTGGAAATGGGATAGCTGTTGTTATTAGCAAGAACAAAAGTTGAGGTTACTTTGACGGTGAAATCTATTTGAATATCAACCTCCATCACATGGCTGAGCAAGGTTTCATTATTACTCGTTGCAAGGTTAATTGTTTGTGAGAAAGGTGGCCTGAGCTCCCCCGAGGGGGTAGCCAGTGGTAGGGAACTCATATGTTGAGAGTGTGACAGAGAGGTAAGAAGAGCTAATGAGAGGAAAACATGAATAAGGATAGCTTTTAGCTTCATCATTTGAGCATCAACCTTCACTACTAATAAATATTAAATCTGTTAGCAATAAGATTCTTTTGATTTAGAGGGTGATGTGGCCCCGGCATACAACCCGGACCACATCAAGAGAAAAACTATTTTCGTTTCTTTATTATTACAGCGATGGCTACAATCATTACCAAACCCCCGAGAATAGCTATGGTTGAGAGTGGAATTGACAGGGAGTTTGGATAAACGCCAACCGAGGGATCGTGGACGAGTTTATACCCATTGCCATAATTAGGATAAGTTAAGAAGACATTTGGGCTGCCACTCGCTGGGCCAGGAATACGAGGAATATCAATAGAGTAAAATGTTCCAACGTCAATGGTATCAATGAGGGTGTCGTTTGAATAGACATTAGCAAAAGTTGCCCATTTATAATAAGCGACTTTCTTTGTGCCGTGTTCTATGTTTTCGAATTGCATTGTTCGATGGTGGTTACCATTTTCAGTTTGAGTGCCATTTCGAATGCGCATTTGATGTTTATGTTGCATTTCCGAAATGATCGTTTGGATTGCATATCCTTTAGCGTCCTTACTAAAATGCCAATTATCAACAATGATATCTATTTTAACCTCTGACAATCCTTTGATTTCTGTGTTTGGTAATGTTTGATCTTCTTCAAACACAGTAATAATGAATTGGATCATCGCACCATTTGAGAGTCCTGCTAAAGTAAGGGTAACCTGAACAGCGGCATCGCTCTCAACTATATCGACGGACCATTGATTCCCCTTAAAGATATAAGCAATCCCCCCTAATTCGGTAATGTTGTCTAGGATTGAGTCACTTCCAAAGAATTCTTGGATTAGATGGAAATTCACTTGATATATTTCATCTGCAGAGCTCTGATTGCCAAGCCACCAAATGAAATTTGGACTATTATCCAGAATTTTCAAGGTTAAATATTCCGTTTGTACTAAAATCCCTTCTGAGCCATGTGAAACATGAATTTTGTTTGTTTTAGCAGACACAGTGGGTACTAATGCTGAGACGAGGATGGCAAATGTAAGAAGCCCTCCAAGCACAGATACTTTTTTCTGGATGTTCATTTTGTTTCCTCCGATCGTTTAAACAGGCTACTTTTGGATAAGAATAGCGTTTGATTTATTTCTACTAATTATTGGGGATAAAACTAATTAAAAAGAATCTCTCACAATGGTTCAAGTTAGGTTTACATAAGGTTTGCAATGGGTAAATACTTCAAAAGAAAAAAATAGCACTGTCCATCTAAGATTGTTCTTCTTTCACTTGTTCCTTGGCATTCAAATCAATTTTAAGGAAGGAAGGATTGGTGATGGTAACGCGGTTTGTTCGCCCCCACCGTTCACGCTTTAGAACATCTTTTTCTTCAAGTTTGAGCAAAATTTGTGAGACTTTAGACTTAGAAAAGCCGGTTCGTTCACAGATTTTTCGTTGGATGGACATTCCCCCCTCCTCATTAATTGCTTGAATTACTGCTTGTTCGGCTTCTGATAACAGCGAACTGACTAATTTGGTTTTTGTTGGTTGGACGCGCTTCTTTAGAATAAAATAGAAAATTGTGCCACTGGCAATGGTTCCCAGGAGGAAACTTAGGGTTAAGTAAGCAAAGAAGGCTTTGGGAAGTTGTATATAAATAACAGGTGCAGTCCCTAAAGCAGTTTTATTGAATCTGACAAAGTAGGAATAATCATAATTAAGGTCAATTGAGTTGTAAATCCAAATCAATTTAACATGGTTGTCTACAATGTCTATTTTTGTGGGATAGGGGAAAACAGGACGGGGAGAAGGGCCCGAGAGTAAGAGATGCCCTCCCGGCAAAGAAATTTCCAACTGAAAATGTTCTGTTCGAATGGAATGTATTAGAGGAAATTCCAGATTGTAGTAACCACCAAAATCCGAGATGAAAAACAAATAAGTGGCTTGTGCACTTGGATCAATTTCATAGGAGATTGAAAGGACGTATTTGTCATCTTCTAATAGGGGATAGCGCATGGAAATATTTAGGGCACTCGAGTGAGTAGCATCATTTTTTGTCCATGTAAAACTCAATGGGCCAATTGGGTCATACACAAAAACGGTATTGACTGATTTATTAATAAGAAAAATGAAAAAATCAATCGGTTGAGAATCATTATTTTCGACAACAAGTGTTGAAATGACTTGTAAGGAATAATCATTTTGGATTTTGAGTCCCATTGTATGATAGAGTATAAAATGTCCCTGAATTACTTCGAGGGAAGGATTGTTGATAATTATAGGGGGCGTTTCTGCTGCAGCTGTTGATTGCAGGGGGTGTTGATAAAACTCAACGAAAACCATTGTACAAAATAGAACAAGCAGGAGAGCAAAAGTCAAATGAGGTTTCTGTTTAATGATTCCCACCAACAGTTTTAACTCCAAATAACTCGTAACGGTTCTTACTTTTTCTCTATTCATATTACTAAAAGATAACTTAAAAGGATAATGTCTCTAAAGAAAAAAAGGTTAAAAAGGCAATTTTTCTGTACGACATTTCCTTCTAACAATTAAAAGAATGAAAATTGTGCTCGTAAGTCCGGCTACAAAGGCTAGTGGTACACCGACATTATAACTTGGGCTAGGTGTTGTTTTATACACTCCTAAGATCGTATTATGCTTAATTGTCAGGATGGTGCTAACTTTTGGATACGAAAGCCAGAGGTGAGTTGCAGTGGCATATTCCGGGTCATAGGTGTTATTAAAGAAGGCTTTTCCAAGGTATTTAGCTATTAAGAAGTCGTTCGTTTCATTGAAATAATCAGCAAGCATAACCCACTTGAAGTAAGCTTTGTCAATTGCTGTCCCCGGGAAACTAATAAAATACAACGAATCAAGATTATTCATTGTTTGAGAGCTATCATTAACAACAGTTGTTCCAAAAGTATTTGCGGATTCGAATACTTCAGATTTTATTGCAACGCCCTTCGCGCCGGGTGTTAACTTCCAATTATTGATAATAATTTCAAGCCATGCTTCAGTAAATGCAGCAATGTAATAACCGGTATATGTTAAAGCTCGCTCCTGCTCGGAAATGTGAATTATAAATGAGAGTGAAGCATCATTTGCCAATCCCGTGAGCGTTAAATTGACCTTAACCTCGGAAACCGTTTCAGTGATTTTATACTCCCAGTTGCTCGTGTCCAAATTGTAACTTAACCCTCCCAATTCACCGGTGCCAGATAAATAGTCATCCGGGCCAAAATATTCATACAATCCCAAAAAAAAAACATTAAAAATCTCATCGGGAGCACTCACATTATCATGCCACCAAGTGAATTGAGGTCGAAAATTATTAATAATGAACGCCATTTTTGAAGAGGTAATAGAGATCCTATCAAAGCTAGTATGAACACTAATGAACGCACTTCCATTAGTGTGTATTGGTATTATAGATAAGATAACTAGATTTACAATAAGAAAGATTGTATAATAGGCAGTCATTCTTTTTTTTGACATAGCTTTAACTCTAACCTCAGTATTAATTCTATATATTAAATGCTTTTGAAAGATTATAAACAATCTCTCGCAACAGTTTATAAACTATTTTTCTTGGAAAAAAATCTCAAGGGGCTTTCTATAGTTTCAAAAATTGCCACATAATTGCTCTCCTTAAGACTCTCGTTGGTGCAGCGCTTTCGAAATGGGTGCATCTATGGGATATTCCCCCGTTAAACATGCCAGACAGAGGTTCTTATTTTCGGGCCATTTATCAAAACCGATAGAGTCTACCAGCAAAGGAACAGTGTTATAAATAACCGCATCTACCCCTAAAATCTCGGCAATCTCCTCATCAGTTCGTCCACAAGCGATCAGCTCTCGCTCTGTTGGAAAGTCTGTCCCCATAAAGCATGGATTAATTAGTTTGGGGCAACTTACCGCCAAGAAGACTTTTTTCGCACCTGCATCTCGAACCATCTTAATAATGCCTTTTGAAGTGGTGCCGCGAACAATGGAGTCATCCACAAGAACGACATTCTTCCCCTTTATGAGATTTGACATGATATTCAATTTTAATTTCACGGCTTCTTCCCGAGCTGATTGTCGGGGCATAATGAAGGTTCTGCCAATATAGCGATTCCGGATAAGTGCTTCGGTATATTCAATACCCGTTTCCTTTGCAAAACCAATGGCGGCTATCCGTCCTGAGTCAGGAATAGGTACGACAAGATCAGCTTGAAAGTTGCGTTCTAAAAACAATTTTCCAAGCGCTCGGCCAATTCTCTCTCGGGCTTCATAGGCAGAGATGCCATCGATTATCGCATCCGGTCGAGCAAAATAGACCCATTCAAACATACAATGTGCATAGCTGCTGCGTTCAACTAACCGTTTCTTTTTAAAATTCTTTTCAGTGATAATTAATGCTTCGCCAGGTTTCACGTCAGCTTCAAATTTAGCGCCCACAATAGATAGCCCGATTGTTTCAGAAGCTATAACAATATCTCCTTCCTTTGATTTTCCATAAACCAGTGGTTTGAAGCCAAGGGGATCTCGAAGGGCAACCATTTCACCCCGATTTGTTGCAAAGAGAATTGAAAATGCGCCGGCGAGTTTGTCATACAATACTCTGCATGCTTTTAAGAGGTCACCATCATGGAGCTCCAAAGCATAATCGAGTAGTTTGCCAATAACTTCAGTGTCAGTGTCGTGGCTAAAGCGAAAGCCTTCTTCCATGAGGAAGTTCCGTACTTCTTCAAAATTAGAAATCGTACCATTAAAAGCAATTGACAACTTAAATTGTTTCGTGAGCAAACCAAAGGGTTGGATCCCAACAGCTAAGTCTGTCCCCGCAGTTGGATAGCGAACATGCCCAATGCCGAATTTCCCTTTTAATGCTGCAAGGGTATTCTTATCAAAAATATCTTTTACAAAGCCGAGATCTGAGATGGTTTTCATGTTTTTCTTATTTACGACCGTTATCCCTGCACTGGACTGTCCTCGGTGTTGTAAAGCAAGCAATCCTTGATAAATTAAAAAACCAAGGTCATTGATTCGTTTAGTTGTACGAATACCAATTATGCCACAATGGTCTTTAATCGACAAAGAAGCATCCTCATATGAAGCTATTTTTACTGTTCTTTTAAAGCTTTTAGATAGCGTTGAAGCAGCCATTTTGTTTTTCTCTTTCGTTTTTTGAGAGGGGGAAAAAAATTATGTTCAAAATAACCACTAGATTCTTTTTTGGAAAATCAATTGTATTAACTAAATACGGCGAGTGGAATAGTATCATGAAGAAATTCATTAAGTATAAACCCATTGGTGTTATTCGTTCCCCCTTTAAGGAACAACAAGGCACACCAATACAAGCAAAATTTGCTACCGGAACGAAAGGCGTAATTGAGCTTTTTAACGAATTTTGTGAGGGGCTGGAGGGGCTAGAGGCATTTTCTCATCTGATTCTACTCTACCATTTTCATAAAGCAAAAGGTTTTAACTTGAAAACCAAGCCTTATCTAGAAGACGTTCCTCATGGTGTTTTCGCTCTTAGGGGTCCTCGAAGGCCAAACGCAATAGGCATTACCGTTGTGGAACTAGAAAAAATTGTTGGAAACAAACTTTACATTAAAAACCTTGATGTTCTTGATGGTACTCCTCTTCTTGATATTAAACCATATATTCATTATTTTGATGTTTTCCCTGGGTCGAAGGCCGGCTGGCTGGAAGGTCATGATGAAAAATTGGCCCAACAGCTTCGCATTTCTGCTGATAACAGATTTAATGAAAAAGAATGAGAAAAAATGGTGGGTTTGAAAACTATCTGGATTATTACCTCTCTTCTTTCTTCCCTTCCATCTCTTCTTCCAAACGATATTTCCACACTTGATTTATCTCATCTAATGAAAGATTGACAAGCTGCTTATCTTTGTCCTGGATTACTAGCCGTTTTTCAGAACTCACTTTCCCAAGGAAGGAGGCAGGGATTTCGTGTCGAGCAAACGTAGCAATGATTTTCTCAATGTTCTCTTCTTTTGTTGTGATAATGAAACGTGCCGGTGTTTCTGAGAAGAGTTTAATGTCGCTCCGTTCCGTATCTGCTACTATCCGTCGTAAGTTGATATCAAAACCGAGATTCCCGGCTAGGGCCATTTCAGTTAATGCTACAAAAAAGCCGCCTTTAGAAATATCATGACAAGCAGTCACTAACCCTTCTTTGATAACTTTGATAATGTCTTGAATGATTAGTTTTGCTTTCGACAAGTCAACCTGTGGTACAAGGCCATTTTCTGAGTTATAAGCCACTTTAGCATATTCTGAACCGCCAAGTTCTGTTTTCGTTTCCCCTACGAGGAAAATAAATTCGTCCGCAGCTTTGAGTTTTTTATTTACAGCTTTTGTGGCATCTTCAAGAACGCCTGCAACAAAAACCACTGGTGAAGGTTTAACTGCAACATTATTAGCTTCGTCGTGATTATAGAAACTCACATTCCCCCCGACACATGGTACTTCTAATACTTTGGCTGCATCTGCTAACCCTTCAACTGCTTTTTCAAATGTCCAGAACACCTCTGGATCTTCGGGGTTGCCAAAGTTCAAGCAGTCTGTAAATGCCAGCGGTTTGGCCCCCACAGCTGCAATATTACAGCACGCTTCAACAAGAAGTGCTGCTGAGCCATTGTAAGGGTCTAAATAACACTGACTTGAGTTGCCATCAAACGTAACTGCTACCCCTCTTTTTGTTCCAAATTCTTGGAGCCGAAACACACCGGCGTCTCCTTCCCCTGATTTTACAACAGAATGCAATCCTATTTCGGTATCATATTGCCGATAGACCCACTCTCTACTTATGATATTGTCGCTTGCCATTAATCTTCGACAAAGGTCATTGTACTCTTCTACTTTTGGTTCCTTGGGAAGCCATTTTTGATCCAATTTAGAAAGATACTTTGGTTTTCTTGTCTTTCGTTTGGTTGTGGGAGGTTTGGTTAAAAGATGAGCAGGCAAATCCACAATTTTTTGTCCTTTATATTTCACGACACAATGCCCGGAATCTGTCACAGTTCCCAAAATTTCATAGGGTAAGTCATACTTCTTAAATATTGCACTAATTTTTTCAACATTCTCAGGTTTAACGATAAAGAACATTCGTTCTTGCGATTCACTCACAAGAATCTCCCAAGGTTCCATGTCACTTTCGCGTATCCTTATTTTTTCAAGATCTATTTCAGTGCCAGTCCCGCCTGCATCAGCAGTTTCTGAAATCGAGCAAGTAACCCCCGCAGCGCCAAGATCTTTCAAACCGGCCACTAGTCCCACTTGTATTGCCTCGAGAGTTGCATCAATAATGAGCTTTTTCATGTAGGGGTCACCAATTTGCACTGCCCCTCTATCACTTTCAGATTCATCTGTTATATTTTTAGAAGCGAAGGATGCACCACCGATGCCATCTCGACCAGTTGATCCTCCAAGAAGGATAAGTTTGTCTCCAGGAGTGGTTGCGCGACTTAATGCCAGTTCCTCTTTTCTCATGACCCCAAAACAGCCAACATTTATAAGGCAATTTACCTGGAACGAGGGGTCAAATTCAATTTCGCCACCTGCATTTGCAATTCCAACACAATTGCCATAATCGCCAACTCCTTTCGTCACCCATTTTAATAACCATTTTGTGTGTGGATTTGAGAGTGGACCAAAACGAAAGCTGTCTAGCAACCCAATGGGTCTAGCTCCCATACAAAGAATGTCCCGAATGATGCCACCAATGCCCGTTGCCGCGCCATTGTAAGGATCTAAGGCACTGGGGTGGTTATGTGACTCGAGTTTAAACACCAGAGCTAATCCATCACCTATATCCACCACACCTGCATCCTCGCCCGGACCACAAATCACCTGAGGCCCCTCTGTTGGTAATTTTGGCAATACAGGCCGCGAACTTTTATAACTGCAGTGCTCAGAATTCATTACTTCTAACATTGCTGCTTCAGGGAGCGTAAGGTCACGTTTTAAAGTGGTAAACACTGCTTCTTTTTCCTCTTTTGTAAGGTTTAGTTCGTTTTTCTTCACTGTTTCTTGCGTCATTCTTACATCATCTCCCGATGGAAATTCTCAATGGATTTAAAATAAAGCCGCCCATGGTCTGTTTCCCAGGGACTGAGAATACTCTCTGCCGCACGCTCTGGATGTGGCATTAATCCAACAACGTTTCCCTCGAGGTTGCAAATGCCGGCAATATTATCAATGGAACCATTTGGATTGCTTTCTTTAGTTGGTTCACTATGTTCATTAACGTATCGCCAGACAATTTGATCATTATCAATTAATTCTTTCAATCCCTTTTCGTCTATAAAGTACCGCCCTTCACCATGTGCAATTGGTATTCGCCAGAGGTCGCCTTTTACCCCTAACTTTGTCGCCGCACTTCTGGATGTCTCCACTCGAAGATTGACCCACTTGCAACTGAAGCGAAGTGTATCATTGCCAATCAAAGCTCCTGGAAGCAATTGTGATTCCACCAAGATCTGGAAGCCATTACAAATGCCAAAGACAGGCATCCCTTCCTTTGCAAGAGTCTTCACTTCTTGCATTAC
Source organism: Candidatus Heimdallarchaeota archaeon (assembly GCA_019056785.1). Taxonomy (GTDB): domain Archaea; phylum Asgardarchaeota; class Heimdallarchaeia; order JABLTI01; family JABLTI01; genus JABLTI01. The sequence continues at coordinate 76,934 of DXJV01000068.1, read as the reverse complement.
AGGTGTATAGGCCGCAATAACCCCTGCGCGGAGATAATCTCCATAAGTAAAACCTCCGGGAAGAAAAATTGCATCATAATTGTCTAATTTGTGGGTCACTTCTTTATACCAGACAAGGTCAACTTCCCAACCCATTATTTCGCGCATGGCATAAACAAGGTCGCGATCGCAAGTTGAACCTGAAAATTGAATGACAATAACTTTCATTGGCATTTAACTACTCACCGAGCGTCTTTCCTTCTATTCTGTTAGGACCTTAATAGTACAAGAATGAGCTACGGGATTATAAATTCGCAACTCATTGACCATTTTCCAACAGATAGCCTCTGCTTCTTTTGCATCTTTGGCTGTTAAATTGACTCTCAAGATTTTGCCGCTACGAACAGAGTGAACCATGTCATAGCCATGCTTAATCATCAAATCTCGCATGATCGTTTCCCCTTCAGGGTCACGAGCATTCTTTTTTCCTTCAATAATGATTTCACATTTAAAATCGGCCAAGTTTCTTCACACACTTTTAAAACGATTATTCTAAGGAAGGAACAATTGTTGCTAAATTAGCGTGTGCTCCTTATGCAGAAGGGATTTTATCTGTTATTTTAACTTTCCCATCAGAATTAAACAAAAGTCATTCAAGAGAATGAAAGGATTTTCACTAATAAAAAAAGAAAAAGGAAAGAAGAGCTTATGCTTCTTTCGGCATCACGTAGATGCCTGCATCTGCCATTATGTAAATAAGGCCGTCGGGTTTTTCTTCGAGGAATTTTTTCACGTAATTTCTTAATGTTTCTTGAACTGAGCCCTGGATCCCTATACCATTAATTCTAAAGGTGTTCTTCAGTTCAGTGTGGTCCATCTCTGTAATCATATCAATTTGGTTTTCTTTCAGGATACGTAAAAGGTCCACTGGTTTTTGGTTGCCAATTTTGAATGTTTCTTCGCTACATTTGTTTGCCACTACCCACGCGAGTGCTTCATCCAAATCCATATCTTTAACTGCAAGCATAGTTTCATGGTAAGCTTTGTTGCCAACGCCGTCTTGTGCTCGTGCAAGGAGCAGGATTTTTCCACCTTTCTTTGCAGCATTCCAAGCAGCATGTACTCCTTTTCCAGCTTGGTAGAGGTTTAAGCCCAATTCACCTGTAGTAACGATAACAAGGTCTCCACCACGTTCCACTTCTATAATGCGTAAGGGTTTTAGGATTTCGCGGGCTTTTTCATGAAGTGAGACAATATTGCCTGCATTGAGATAAACAATTTTCTTTTGATGAAGGACAGTGTCAATACAGAAAACAGCTTTCGTCTCCATCACTTTCTGAACCATTTCTTTCATGTCTTGGATGACAGGGTTCCCTTTGGTATTTCCTAATCTGCACTCAGGTTTGAATCCTGTTTCCTTTGAGAAAGCCTTGGGATGGTTGATGCTAATGGTTTTCCGACCGGCAATACCCGGGAAAAATTGTTTCACCGTTCCAGCGACACCTGCAAAGTAATGATATTCAGAGTCTGTCATTGGAATGATTAAGCACGCATTAAGAGCATCGTTATTCAAATAAATGGGTGTTCCTCGCGTTGAAACGCCGATTTTAGTGACACCCTCATCACAATTGTGAATGATAACATGTTCCCGGTATTTTGCCCAGATTTCTTTTCCTAAAATTTTCCGTTCAATTTCATCATCAGTTGGTGGACGATGGGTTCCGCTCGCCACCAAAATTTTGATGTCTTTTGCCTCGATACCATATTCTAGCAATTTCGGAAAGAGAACCGGCAACAAAATTCGCGAATGTATGTTTGGTCGTGTGTTGTCATCAACCAGAATGATAACCGTTTTCCCTTTTGAATAATGTTTTGCAATCACTTCTTTGAGTGGAGGGCTATCGAGAGGTTGTTCTAAAACTTTGGTAAGTGCTTCTTCAATATTTGTTATTTCTGGGAAGTCACCTGTAATTTCCAGCACTTTTGCATTGGCACCTTTCGGTATGAAATAATTGATCTCTTCTTCGCCATAATCAAGTGGGGTGTCCAAATATTCTTCTGCCATTAAAACGAACATCCTTTACTAATGTATGATTGCGAGCAGCTTTTTTCTCTCAATTAAAATGTCTTTTGGTAAATTTTCGAATGTACTTTCTTTCATTAAGGGCCTTTTTGGGGATAAAATTTTAATTGTTAAAATAATTAGTAGTTGTAAAAAGAATAGTTGTGGAAGATTTAATGCCCCAAATAAAACTCTGCGCGGTTTCTGAATTTGGAGAAGAGAATGTTAAAACTTTCCGAGTGGGAAAGAAAGATATCGCTGTCTTTAAAGTTGAAGACACTTTTTATGCGATCGATCGAAAGTGCACTCACTTGAAAGGAAATTTGGCAAAGGGAAAACTGGTGGATAAAACCATCCAATGCCCCTTGCACGGGGCCATCTTTAACCTCAAGACAGGCGAATTGCTAAAACAACCAGGCACACTGGCAGGCTGGTTTAAAAAGGCTAAAAACACCACCATTTATCGTCTACTCATCAAAGATGACTTTCTCTTTCTCGAAGAATAGCTCAGATGGTTGGTGTAACTAATACTTGAACATCCCAACTAATAACAACACCTATCTCTAAAGGACACTAAAAGCACTAATTTCAAATTCACTTTTCCAATTCTTTCTTCCTTTTTTTAGTTTAAGGTGAAGGTGGTTTTAAAATGAGAATAAAATTTTAAAGAGGAAGTTGGTAGTGTAAAACACAAATGGATTGTGAGAGATAAGAAAGATGGCTGAGAAAATAAAAGTCTTGCTTGTGGGGCAAGGAGCACGGGAACATGCGATTGCCAAAAGCTTGAAAAAAAGCGATTTAGAACTCTACGCTTTTATGAAAGCCAAAAATCCCGGAATAGCACGTTTAGCAACTGCCATTGAACTTGCTAAATTGAATGATTTCCAAGCTTTAGAAGCCTTCGTTAAGAAAGTCCAACCAGCATTGGCGGTTATAGGTCCGGAAAACCCTTTGGCTGATGGTATTGTGGACTTCTTACACGAATTGGGCGTGCCGGCTATCGGGCCAAAAAAAGCAGCCGCAAAGATTGAATCATCAAAAAGTTTTACAAGAAAATTAATGCAAAAATACAATATAGCCGGGCTCCCTGCCTATCGGATTTTTCTGCCCGATACACCACTCGAGGAGATTTCCAAATATGTTGATGCTGTTGGGAAGGTGGCAGTAAAACGAGACGGGTTGGCCGGAGGAAAAGGCGTAAAATTGATGGGAGAGCACTTAAAGAATCTCGAGGAAGTTATAAAATACTGTCAAGAAGTGTTTGACAAAGGGGAAGCAGTTGTAATAGAAGAGTTACTCGAGGGTGAAGAGTTCTCATTACAATGTTTTGTTGCCGGCGAACAAGTTGTTCCCACACCAATAGCCCAGGACCACAAGCGAGCCTATGAAGGAGATAAAGGACCCAATACGGGAGGTATGGGTTCTTATAGTGCGGAAGACCACCTTCTTCCATTCATCTCGGCCGAAGTTGTTCAAAAAGCTTTAGAAATTGTCAAACAAACTGCAAAAGCTATCAAGCAAGAAACGGGAGAAGAATATATCGGCATTCTTTATGGTGGTTTTATGCTAACACCGAAGGGCTTGAAACTCATCGAATTTAATGCTCGGTTTGGCGACCCGGAAGCAATGAATGTCTTGCCACTCTTGAAAACACCTTTAATCGATATCTTTATGGCAATGATAAAGGGTGATTTGGCAAGTATAAAAGTAGAGTTTGAAAAGAAAGCCACCGTTTGCAAATATCTGGTTCCAGAAGGATATCCGGTCGCGCCAAAAAAGGAAGAGCCTATTGAAATCAATTATGAACAAATAAAAGAGGAACAAGTTGAATTGTTCTATTCCTCAGTAAATGAAATTGAACCAGGAAAGATTATTACCACAACCTCGAGAGCAATAGCAATTGTTGGGATTGCAGAGTCCATAAGCGAAGCCGAGAAAAAAGCTGAAAAAGCAACAAGTTTCGTAAACGGCCCACTCTTCCATCGAAAAGATGTCGGAACAGAAGAACTCATACAAAAACGAGTCACTCATCTTAAAGAGTTGAATGTTTTATGATAATCTTTTTCGACCTTGAAGGGCCGCTCTGCCCAATAGATCACGCAGCCGATGTGCTGGCGACCATTGGCAAGAGCTTAGGAAAGCAAGAAGATTTCTATCAACTTTTTAAAATGATCAGCCTTTATGACGATGAGCTCTTCTTAGTAGATAGAAAAAAAGATTACTGGCCAGGAGATACACTCAAATTAATTGCACCAATAATTGTTTCTTACGGGGATGAAGAGCTCTTGCTTGAAATTTCTCAGAACGCAGAGCTAACGCCCGGCGCTAAGAAATTGTTCGATTATCTCCATGAGGAAAAAGTCCCCGCTTACATTATTTCTACAAGCTATACACAACACGCTCACACTATTGCGAGAAAATTGGCTCATCCAATTGAGAATGTCAGATGTACAACCCTTGACTTCCATCTCAAACCAAAAGATACAAGTCTCTTAAATGAATTGTTTGAAGAGATTTTTCCAAAATATCTTCGAGAAGGCTTACCCGCTGTGAAGAGTGAACTCGACCGTTTCTTCTTCGAAAAAATGCCCCAATCGCCTTTCGGAGCACTTTTTCAGCGTACAATCGTTTGTGGTGGCGGAAGAAAGCGTAAGTACGTCAAAGACATTTTGGCTTCTCTTGGAAAGAGGGCAGATGAAGCAATTGCTGTTGGTGATAGTATTACTGACATCCAGATGCTTGAATTTGTTCGTGACAATGGTGGCCTTGCAGTTTCTTTTAATGGGAATGAATATTCCTTGAAGCCTGCAACGGTCGCTTATTCCGGTCGGTCAATAGAGGGGTTGATCAATCTTTTTCGATCATTTCCAGATTATGAGCAGTTTATAAAGGGGCTCCCGGAAGAAGAAATGGCGCAACGGGAAGTATTTTATGATTTACTTCATGAACTCAATTCTGAAGATTTTCAGAATGTTCTAAATCGTCAGAAGAAATACAGAAAGATTCTAAGGCAAAAGGCAGCTTCGCTTACCTAAGTTATGAAAACAAAAGAGAAAAAATTTAAACCTTGAACAAATTTTTCCTTAGAAGCTTTTCTTAGCTTCTTTCCCGGGCAGTTGAGGAGAACTTGCAAATGGCTGAGTATTTAAAAGATGAAGAACTCGCAATGAAAACGCAAGAGGACCCTACAGCCGGGATACAGTTGCTAACAAAAAAGGAAAGAAAACGCAATATTCAATTCCTAACAATCTCCGCTTTTTTTGTAAGTTCAGCCAATATTATTCACTTTATTTTTTACAGCTTGTATTTTCTCGAGATTAAAGATTCTGAAAAGTTGTTTGGTATTGTTGCAACTGTCGCTTCGATTTTAGCTGTTTTGGGTTTAATCCTGTCAGATTTTTTAAATGGTTTCATAGGCTATAAAGGCACATGGGTTTTTGGTCAAATCCTCATGGCGGTTGCTTTCACAGTCTTTATTTTTACACCAAAACACATCGGTTGGGTGATCTTTGCTTCGTTAATTTTAAGCTTAGCATTGTCGATTAATGAATCACCTGCGAATATTATTTTAACAGAGACAGCAGGAGAAAAAAAGAAAGGAGCGATTGCTTCCCTTATCTCCTTTTTTGGACTCTTTGGTGAGGTGCTGATTGCAGTACTTATTTTCATTCTTACCTATGTTATGCGCGTTAGTTACACCAATCAAGAGCGTGCCTATTATTATCTCTATGGGGCAATAGTCTATTCAATTATTGCAATAGTAATGGTCGCAACGGTAACTGATCCGTCAAAAAAGCTATTAAAAGAGGAAATAAAAACAAAAGAGAAAAAGGAACAAATGGCGGCAGAACCTAAAGAGGAAGAACCCGCACCGGAAAAACACATCGAAAAAATACTCCCCCAAACAAAGAGCAACTTTTTCAAAGGCTTTGTTGAGACTTTTAAAAACAAGTGGGTTTTGAAGGTTTCCTTTGCCTTTCTTTTGGACGCCTTTTTATGGTCTATAGCCATGGGCGTACACTGGGCGGGGCTGCAAGATGAAGACCTATTTGGCCCCTACGCATTTACTGATAAAGACATCAGCCTTCTAACAATGATCACCAGTTTAACCGTCTTATTGTTTATGTATTTTGGCCGGTTCATCGACAAGCATGGCGCAAAGCTTTTTTTGTTTATTTCGGAGCTCTGCGGATTGGGTTGGGTGATTTTGTCTATTTGTTTCACCTTTTTCCCCTGGTTTTATTGGATAATGATACTCGCTCGTGTGTTACTGGGAATCTCAATCTCCTTGTGGATTCCCTCAACAATTGCTCTCTTCACGAACGTCAATCGTGAACGGAAAAGTAAGGTCTATAACTCAATTGCCATTTTCCGCTCAATAGGTTGGCTTCCCGGAGGGTTTATCGCCGGGTTCTTGTATGATGCGATCCCTCAACCCTATGGCTTTCTTACGCCGATGTTTATTCTGATAGGCGGAATGACTATCCTCTTGCCAATATTTTTCGCCCTGCCAAATAGACCAAGTGATATCAACCCCTCACGAAAAAGAGAAAAGTTTAGGAACAGAAGAACTTTAAAAGAGTGATTTTGTCTTTTAAGTAAATAGGATGTGAATGTCTTTGACAGAAGTCTATGATGTCATTTCTATAGGTGCAGTATTAATTGACATGATTGCTCAAGTTGATGAATTCCCCGAAAAAGATAGTGAGGCTTTTGTCCGAGAATTTCAGATGCTTCCAGGTGGTGCGGCAGCAAATGTGGCAGTTCTTTGTAGTCGCTTAGGGTTAAAAACAGCCTTTTCTGGGAAAATTGGGAATGATTATTTCGGAACGATGTTACGTGATGACTTGCAGAAAGAAGGAGTGCATATTGATGACACATTAATTATTTCAGAGCAAACACATACCGGCTCTTGTTACATTTGTGTTGATAATAGTGGTGAACGAATTATTCTTGCTTATAGTGGCGCTGCAGACACAATAACACCTGAAGAATTGCCTGTGGAGTTCTTTTCGAAGGCTAAATGGGTCTCCCTTTCAGATTTACGTAATGTTAGTGCCATCGAAGCCCTTCTCGAGAGTGAGGTTGAGATTAATTTTGCCCTTAGCCCAGGAGCACTCATCGCCCAAAACCCAAGCCGTGCTTTCCGGCTGGCACAACATGCAAACCTTCTCGTTGCAAGTCAGAGAGAATTTGGTCAGATATTCCGGTGCACTGAAGAAGAGATTTCAGAAGTTGCCAGTAATTTTGCCAGAGAGAAGAAAGGAAGAATTATTGCGGTAACGAAAGGGAAGGAGGGGGCAATGCTCTTTTCCTATAAAGAGCGCCTTACGATCCCAAGCTTCAATGTTCAGGTGCGAGACACTACCGGAGCGGGTGATGCATTTACAGCAGGTATGCTTTATGGCCTCATCCGTCAAAGAGCGCTTAAAGAGGTGGGGCGAATTGCCGCTGCTTGTTCAGCTATCTGTATTCAAGAAATTGGCGCAAGAAGCGGCCCTCAAACGAGAAGAGAGTTATTGAAATTTTTACGAAAGAATTAACTAGAAAGGTTAAAAGATAGTAAAAAACAAATAAAAGATACAAAAAAAAGGCGAGGAAAACAAAATTATGACGGAACCAGTTGTAGCGATTATTTCTGGCTCGAAATCAGATAATGAGATTGTTGAAAAAGTCGTCGCCATTTTGAAAGAATTTGAAGTCCCTCATACGGCGGTTGTTCTTTCAGCTCATCGAAATGCCAAGGAACTTGATGACTATTTGTCGAAAACGCCTGCAAAAGTGATAATCGCAATTGCAGGCTTGGCCGCTGCCTTGCCAGGTGTTTGTGCGAGTAAAACGAAACGAGTAGTCATTGGTGTACCCGTTTCAGCCAAATTGGGCGGACTGGATGCATTGTTGTCCATTGTCCAGATGCCTTCGGGCATTCCGGTTGCCACAGTGGGTATAGATAATGGGAAAAACGCTGCCCACCTGGCAATTAGAATTCTTGCCCTCAACAATGACGACCTCGGAAAAAGATTAAGAGTTAAATTGGAGATGAAATAAACCATGGTAGAAACAGAGCAAGAACCAACTATCAAGGATCTGAAAGAGGTGTTTTATGACAGCCTTGATGATTGGCCAACAGAAACGCTTAAAAAAGCCCTCTTCAGACTTCGCCCCGAAGAAGGAGCAGAAGTTTATCTTAATCTAAAAGAAGACAATTATGACCTTACAGATCAAACTCTCGAGATTGAACACCGATTTCGCCCAAAAGTAACCATGCGAACTCGTGAATTACAAACTGAATTAAAGCGCTGGAAAATCGGCGGCGGAACGTTCTTCAGAGTAATTGGAGATGCCTCCAGCCCGGCCCAAGCGAAAACCCTTTCATTGCAATATTTTATTCTTTGGACGCGGCAATTATTCCCCTTTCAGTTTATTTTCTTAAGCGTTCCTTTCTTCATCGCAACACTCTTTTTGTGGCAGTTTTCAGAACTCTATCCCGTTGGCCCAGCAGATTCTTTGACTAAATATTTGATGTTATTAGTTGCTGGCACCCTCTTCATTTGCCTAGGGATTTGGACGGTATTTGAAGGGATGATAAAACGTAACATTGTTGGCATTAAAAATTGGAAAACGGTGCCTGATAGTATGGTGGGTTTTGTTGTCCCGGGTATACTCTTCTGGACGACGGGATTGGAATACGCCATTTTAGAAATAGCCGGGAAAACAGATTTCTTTGCATTGATACCTATTAGTGCTTGGCTTTCCTTGCTTCTTGGAATAATCATCCTCTTTATCGGTGCAGATTTCTATCTCAGGGGTGAAAAATCCTTTGTTGAACGCTTCTCCCACCCCATGGACTATGCTCCATTACTCATCTTCCTTGTTAAGAATGATGCTGGTGAGTGGGTATTGGACGGCGCACAATTCGATTACTTCCATTATAAAACGATGTTTGTCCCCAAAGAAAAGCTTGCTTTTATGCCAGATGATGAGAGAAAAGAGCATCCCTGGTTCCTTATCGACCGTTCTTGGCATGCCTTCCGGGTCTATATTAAACCAAGCCCTATCATTCGTTTCTTTTCAAATATCTACATTAATGTTTCCCTCTGGATAATAGTAATTGCGGCTTATACACTCTATATCCTTGCGCGATTTAATATTGCCATTCTGGATCTCACAGCTTTAAGTCCAGGCTATCAATTGTTATCACAAATCGGAGCATTTATTGTAATCCCAATGTTTATTGTACTCATGGTCTGGTCGCGGAATAGAACTTGGGAAGAAAAAATGGCCCTCTGGGAAGAACTCGAAGAAAAAAGCGCAGAAGAATTGTTAAAAATGCATCATTTAACCTTTGACCGCTTACGGATTCTTTGGAACCTTCGAAATAGAGAACACAAAGGTGAACAGCAAATAACGAACCTTTGGTCAAAAAGCACCTGGATAGAAGGCGATAGCTCACGTCTTGTTGCGCGAGTAAAATTGCAATATCCCTTTGATCGTTACAAGGATTGGCACACTCTTAGAGATACTCAAGAAGAACTTTTATCGCTGATTTCGTTGCAGACCAAAAGAGAAGAGCTAAGAGAACTTCAAGAAGACATCATCGAAGTGCAAGATGCTCTGAAACAACAAGTGGTCCAGGGCATTCAGACAATCGAAGATGAGTTAACAGAGTTCTATCTGGAGCAACAAGAGGAGATAGAAGAAGAAAAAGAAGAAATCATCGAGAAACTGGAAAAAATCGAGGAAAGTGCATTAAGCCAACCTGAAGGAGAACCGCCTGTTGAGCCTGAACCCGAAGTTAAAGAAGAAACGCTAAAGATTCCAGAAGTGCCTACACTCGAAGAAGTCAAAGAGGAGGAAAAAGAAGAGGAGAAGAAAGAAGACCTCGAAGAAGAATTCAAGATCCCGGACATACCCATTGATGTAGAAAAAGAGGATGACTAAAGTTAGAATCTCTTTTAAAAGAGATACTTTATCATCTCTTCGTTTTTTCTTTTAATTCAAAGCATTTCAGGTGACAATCTTTGTTTGTTGATTGGTCTTGAAAGCCTGTAAAATTTCTATCATAGGAAGGTCGAGGGGAGAAGTAATGTAGGTAACACCTTTTGGTAAATATTTTTGATATTTTATTGTTAAGCTATTCATTTGCGGGCTTGCGGCAATAGCAGGGTCGCCAGGAACACGCATGCTTACATCAAAGACAACCCATTCGGGTCGGTTTGTCTTGGGATTTATGGGGACAGCACCTTGTAGCCCGAATAACCCAATCATTCCCGGCGGGTAAACTTCTTCGGCTGTCTTTAAAAACTGCGGGATAGAGCCGACAACTTCATTCATTTTGGATTCCCGCATCGTACTCATTGTATGACCAATTTCTTCGTTCTTTATCTTAATTTTCTCTCCAATTTGGAGTTGTATTTTTGCCGGCAAGTGGAGAAAGCCGCTACTGTTCGTTTGTAACCTTTGACCAAAACCAACAAAATCCCAGTCAGTCGCCGGATTTTCAAACGGATCGTTTTCCAGATTCAACCAAGAAATGCCATTTTGGCTTTCATACGGTGTGGCTTTGCTCTTCATTAATCCTGAGGCCCAACCATTACAATTAAAGTAGGGGCCAATAATGAATTCTTCAATTCTTGCTTCTTCGAGTGTTTGATCATTAATCAAACCCTTTTCTTTCAATGCTTTGGCTTGCCGGTAATAGTCTTCCTCAGAAGTGATGTAAAAGAACGCTCGTTCCAGAGGATTTCCTGCTTGTTGGACCTTGACGAGGGCCACGGGAACCTCTTTGTCTATGCCAACAATTCCTAAATTATTTTTATCAATTTCTCGAGGGGTACGAATACCTGCCCGTTTAAGAAGGCCGTATTGATCGATGTATGCTTTTTCATTTGTCGTCCGATCCTCAGTTTTCAACATAGCACGACTGCCATAGAGCGGCAAGTCCAAGGAGTTCTCGACATTCTCAGCGCCCAAGTAGACTACCATTGAGCGATTGGGAATTACAAGACCATTTTTCTTCTTGAGTTTATTAATGACAGATGCTTCGAGCATGTCTTTCCAATCATCAAGAACTACTGCCTCATCAAAAAGATGACTTTGTTCAGCAAGATACTGGCGCTCTCGCCCACGTTTGACAACAACCAGATTTTTTAGCCCCATCTTTTTAGATGCTAAGCCCGTTTCGATAGCAGAATGGCTGCCAAAAATAACGATAGTTGGTTTTGATTGGTAACTTTCAACTACTTCTTGCATTTCTACTCTTTTAATCATCTCTTATAATTCCTCCAAATTAGGTGAATCAACAATAATATTGGCGATTTTATCACGCTTGAAAGCTTCCTTAATTTCGCGGGCAATGCGCTTACCCATATACATAGGTTCGCCCCAAAGAGTGTTTGCATATGTATTCCCAAAAGGAACCCAAACGGTGGTGCCGGCAACAATTCTCCCGGAAAATTCGAAAACGTAAATTTTCAAGTCCGGCGTAACAATTGTCTCGAGGCAAAACGGTCCAACCAAGCCTGTTTTCGCAGCGAAGTTCTGCCCCATTCGCAGGAATTCAGGAACAAGCGACTCGCGAACAACAATTGGAACATTACCAACCACAGTAAAAGTTGGGGGAATAAAGGGCGGAAGAAATTGCGAATTTGCATTCGATTCTAATCGCCGGTCAAACCCGAGAAGTTCACATCGGTTGTAAAGTGGTGAGCTGAAATAATGAGCATAAATAGAAACACCGTTGACATATTCTTGAATAAAATCAATCTGTTTATCTTTGCTCTTTGCAAGAAATTCTGTTTTATTAGCAGCAATGAAGTATCCTTTCCCGCCTTCAGCGCCATGAAGTTTTGCCATGACAGGCCGGTCTATCTCAGCCGGCTTTTTGAAAATGCGGGGCGTAAGAATGTTTGACTCTTGTAAAAGTGCGGCATTTTTATCTCTATCGCCTTCGTAACCTAGAATTTTTATCCCGCCAAAAATGGGGTGGGTTAGTTGTTTTAAGTGCTTTACCGGGAGATATCTCACAAAGGAACCGTGGGGAACAATAATTACATCCTCCTCGATCGAATTGAATGCTCCTACAATCTTCTCAGCGTCATTGTAATGTTTCACTCGAATAACATGAATCTTTTCAAGAAGCTTGGGATATTGCGACCATAATGCCCAGTCGCGGTCGAAACAGATAGCATATGCCTCGAGACCTTCCTCAAGAGCACCAGGAATAATGTTGTAAAAGGCGGAATGAGAACTTGTAGTAGCAATTGCCCCTTTTGTGTGTGTCATAATCTCACATCTAAGAGTAAAGATGGTAAAAGGACAGAAAAAAGTTCCTATAAAAAATTATTGACAAACACAATTTTCTTGTCTTTTTTAAGCTGAAAACAAGAGTGGCTAATTCAAAGCAAATGACCATAATCTAATTTGTGATGCACATCCACTTTAGAGACAATAGATTCATCATGAGTTACAGCAATAATCGTTAATTTCTTTTTTAATTTGAAAATTAACTCCCAAAGGTTCTTACGATTTTCATAATCTAATGACCCCGTTGGTTCATCAAGTAAAAGCAACTCAATGTCTCTGGCTAACAAACCCACCAAAGCAACTCGCTGTTTTTCACCGCCGCTTAAAGTCGATGGCTTACAGTTTAATATTGAAGAAATTCCAAATTGACTTAGAAGTTCATTGAACTTGCTTCTAGCAGAAATAAGACCAATATTTGATAACGAAGTTTGAACTTCCAAATACTCTTTTACTGTTAAATTCTCTGGTAGATAGACACTTTGAAATAAAAAACCAATTTTCGGTCTAATGACGAAAAGGTCTGCAGAAGAATAATTGTTTCGAGTAACATTTCTTTTGAATAATGTTAACTCCCCAGCTGTCGGTTGAAGAATAGTGGCAATGATTTGTAACAGAGTGGTTTTTCCTGAACCTGAAGGGCCTGTTATCAAATGGAATTCTCCAACCGCTACTTGTAAATTAACGTCTTCCAAGATAGATATCAATTCTTTTGAATGCTTGTCTTCTACACTATAAGTAATATTCTTTAATGAAACTACTGACATTTTTGTATCCTCCTATCAATTATCTCATAGGTTGGATTTTTATTACTAATTGTCCGGTCGTGAGTAGCAATCACTATTAACGCGTTAGAAATAGACTGAAGTTCTTCAATGCACCGAATAACCAGCTGCTTATTGTTATGATCTAGTTGCGAGGTCGGCTCATCGCATAAGAGCAACTCAGGCTCATAGATTAAACTACAAAGTAAAGCCAAACGGCGGAGCTCTCCCCCTGAAAGAACTAAAGTGCGCCGTTCGAGATGTCGTTCTAACCCTACGAGAGAAATGAATTCTTTAATTCGTTTTTGCCGTTCTTCTCGTGTTAAAGAGGTATAAAGGGTCAGTGTATAATCTAAATTTTGCCTGACAGAAAGAGACAACGCAAGATTATTTGCCGGAAATTGATCCATAGTTCCAAGGTTCCGTAAAAAGGCAGTTTTTTCCTTTCCCCTGAGAAGATGAATGGCAATCTCATTCAAGAATAACTCCCCCGCATTAATGGGCTCAAGCGACGAGAGAATTCGAAGTAATGTAGTTTTCCCTGAACCTGAAACCCCCAATAAGAAATTGGGGGCATTATTGGTCATTCTAAAAGAAGCACCTGCAAAAAGAGAAAAATTGGTGTCTTTTTTTGATGGATGGGCAAAGATTTTAGTCAAATCATGTACGACAAGTGTTTTTTCTTCTGTAATTTTTTCCACCATCCTATTCCGAATGTCGATATAGCAAGCTTAGATTTAGCTCTTTTAATTTGCGATATTCAATCAAAGGTTGAAAAATTAACAACCCAAGATAATAGATGAGCAAGAAAATCGAATTGTAGATAGTATAGCGGGAAATTACAATCGTTTTCATATTATAAAGCACACCAAAGCCTTGCAAGAAGCTAAAGGTAATCGCAAACATCACTACAAAAACAAAAAAGAAGGCAAGGTAAAGTAAACTTCCTTCGAAAAACAGATACCAAGAAAGAGGGCGTTTATTGTCTTTTATGAGGGCAATAATGCCTAATTGTTTAATTTTTGAGTTTAAAGTATCCCGTTCAAAATTCTCATATAGGAATAAACCACCCCATAAAAAGAGCAATAATTGAGCTAAAATAATCATCGGATTTAAGAAGATCTTTCGTATCCCTACAAACACTTCCAAATTTAAATATTCCAACTCATTAATTGATATAGTGGTAATTCCAGATAAAATATCCACCACAGTCTGAATGTCTCTCTCAGCAGTATGGACCTTATAATGAATGTTGTAGGATATGTTACTCGCCTTTAGAAATCCTTGAAGAAAACCCAAGTCAATAATAAAGAGTTGCTTAGACGAGCTTATTGTTCCATATTGATCTGTTATTGAAGGCCAGGCGCCTATTATCCCCTTGACGGTAAAATTATAGGAGCTGTTATAAAAGGAAACAGTGTCACCAACCTTAATCCCCATAGCATGAATTGCTTGAGAAACAAAAATTGTCTGTTCATCAAATCCTTTTAGCTCACCATCCTTCAACCACCCTTTTTTATTCCAATCATTATAAAATTGAAAATAATCCGAAAAATTAAGCCCAACTATTCCATCAATGCGTTCCCCCATGTAGCTGCTGCTAACTTCTATTATTGTCGACCCATTAAATCTATAACTAAAAACTTCATCTCCTTTAGAGTATCGGTTGAAAATAATTTTCGGGGTAAAATCGATTATTTTGGGGATGCCATCCAAAGCATTAGTTATGGCAGAAGTATTTTCTGCGGGAACATTAACCCCTATTTCCGCCCCCATCCACCATAAATATTCACTTCGTTTTGCATCTGCGGAATAATTCATGAAGAGAAAAGCCGAACAAACTAATACCAAAACAAAAGTATGAGTAAATAGCTTAGTTTTCAAACGTTTGTGCCAAAGCTTTAATAAGATAAATTTTGAGCTAAGTGGATTATCCAAACGTTCCTTCTTTTTATAATAATGTCGCATCCCAAGAGATAGCATTATCCGCGCAAACAAGGCAGTCAGTAAACCTACAAAGAAGGAAATAACTACAAAGGACACATACATAAGCAAAGCAAGGCAGTCTGTTCGGATGGACCAAAAAATTAGCACAGCTATGAAAGGGATCAACCACTTAATTGGCCTAGGAATTTTAGCAAAGAGTCGATATTCGATTTTTTCAGAATAATGTTCTATATTCCTATGTAAAAAGAACTCAAAATCTATGAAAACACTGAATATACTAAAGAAAACAAAAGTATGAATCAGACAGAGATGAAGCAGGAACGTAGTCGAAAAAGAAAAAGACATTTGAAAAAGCATTAGAGCTTTTAGAAAAGGGAAAAGAAAAGCAGAAGCAACAAGAACACTAGCGAAGCTTAGCATCAAGCTTTCTAGGAGGTGATATGAAAGGCGTTGATGCCAACGTTTGCCGGCGAACAATATTCGAAGTTCATGTTTGAAATTACAACTCTGAAGTTTCTTTATCGTTAGCAAACATAAAATAATTGAGATAGTCCAAACTATCAACTGAATTGTGCTGATAAAAGCATAAGCAGTTTTTGAGATGATATTCTCTTCGATGTAAACGTTATGGCTCATGGAAAAAAAAGTAATAGTACTAACTACTTTGAGTTCATTCATAAATAAGGTTTCAAATTGCTTAACCATCTTTAAAGAATCCCTTGACCAGCAAATAATGTCTTTCTGATTCTGGGTGAAAAGGATATATCCTTGCAGAGAATAACAAGTGCTGCAAATACTTTGTATAAGTATATCATATTGTATTATCAATTCGTTAATTGGCATAAAAAAAAGTCGATCTGGTAATCGCATGGACAGCAAATAATCACGAAGAAAGTGCTCAAAATTAGGGAACGCAGTAGTAAAGTTACTTGCTAGAATCTTATTTGTAACATTGAGTGTGGCATCTATCCCAAGAAGTGATACCTGATAAGTACCAAGTGAATCATTCTGAAATTGTGAAAGCAAAATGGCGCCGGGAGTATGAGGATATAAACAAGAGTTGGTGAGTGCTTGATAAAATTCTGTTGAAACACCAATTAAGAAAGAATCAGAATTCGAAATATTAAGAATTGCTAATGAAAAATATGTGAAGAAAATTATTTCATCAACCTGATACATGCCATAAACCTTTTGTGAAACCTTTTCAGCGATGCTGTTCATATTATTGAGAAAAGAAGGTGTGTTTGAATGGATCAAAAATCTAAAGTCATAGTCTGCTGTCGTGGTGTTTTGAGCTACAGTTGAATGCCCAACAACAAAATCATTTAAGTATTTTCTAAGGATATGTGGGTTAACTATTTGGGGTAAGAATGTAACAGTTAATGAGGCAAACACAAGCAAACTTATAATAAAGAAACTCCTCAGTAGATATTTTCTACGTGCAAATAATCTATAAATAAACTCCATTTATTACACCTCACAATTTCTTTTCTACCATCCTTCTCTTTTTATAAAAAAGGAAAAGAGGGGGGGTTATTTTTCACTTTATACCTCTAAAAACATATACTTTATTATTAATCCTCCATTATATTTTTTAAAATAGAGGGTTTTCTCGTAGTATACGCCATAAGTATCATCTAGCCCACCTAAGCCCCAAACGAGATCTTCATGGCTAAAGACATTTTTCTTTACACGAAAAGTTACCAGAACGATGCCATTTGCCTTGCCTAATGGTTTACAATAGCTGTAATCAAAGTATTCATAACAATATTTTATCTCTTCAACTCCGCCATCGAAGGTTTCACAACTTTCAAAGTAGGTGTTTGTTTTAGGATATTGGTCATCGTTATTAATAAGATGCCCGCCAAAATCGCCAAAATGACGCATAAACTTGAAGCTAAGCAATAGTTCATAGCTTCCTGTCCGGAAGTCGTCATAAATATCTATGGAATAAACGTAAACTCTGATTTTCTTTAAAGTGATGGTGTCTGAAATAGTCCTCAGTGCCCCCAGACCTGCCAATGTCATAATGCTTAAAACTAATGCCGTTAAAACAACTTTCTTTCTACGATTCATTTTTCCAACTCACAATTTTTCCTATTCCAAAACTAAGAATGGTTGTAAACGCTGGGATTAATAAAATAAAAAGGTTGTTTTCTTTTACGTAAAAAAGTGGAACCCTTTAAGGTTCTTTTACAGATATAGCTTTGCAATTAACTCTAAGGAAGGTTTTTGATGATAGGAGATAAAAAACGATCAATATTCTTATTCCTATTTTTGAGTGGAATGATCCTTTTGATAATCCCGCTTTCCATTAATATCAATCAAATTCCCATGCCGGGCAATTTAGTTAGGCTATCAACTCAAAGTACAGAGGGGGCCCAAGCTGACCTTAAATTTGCTGATGATGGGAAAAACAGCTTATTATATAATGGGTTGGTACCGGGAGATATTATCTTGCTTGGAACAGCAGGATCATTTTTCGATTATTTGATCCCTGGTGAGTTTTCACACACGGAAATTTTTGCTGGCTTCGTTCAGCCGGGCGAGCAAATTTGGGATAGAGATCAGCATTGTTGGATGCCTGTCGGAACACCATATGTTATCCATTCGACTAAAAGTGACAATGCCGGAAATGGTTTGGGCTATTCGACGTGGCTTGAAGGCGTGAATGAGCATGCTGAGATAGCAGTTGCAATCCGTGTTGCGGGGCTAACTAACGCTCAAAGACAACAAGCAGTTGACTGGTGCAAATCTAAACTCGATGGCGGTCTTGATGGTTATCCTGTTGGACCAGTCTATGATTGGGGTTGGACCTCAAAGCAAATTGATGGCACAAATAGTCTTTCTGGTGTTGATGGTTGGTATTGTTCTGAACTTGCTTGGGCTGCATACAAAGACTTGTTTGGCATTGACCTAGATCCTGATGGTGATAACTGGTCCTGGGAAACAGCCTATGGTGTCTCCCCCTCAGACCTCTATGAAGATAGTGACACTTATGTTGTTGAGACAAGCGATTGGGATCCAAACGATTGTTATTATGTGAAAATTAACCTTGTTGGCGTTTATTATGAAATCGATTCTGACCCCTGGCCAAAAGGGGCAGGCGAAATGTACATGAAATGGTATGTCGGTGACGGTTACGGTGGGTCCGGCTATGTGACTGAAGATTTCTATGGTATAGTGAAACGTGATGGCGCAGGATATATCTACTGGAAAAAGACAATGGCATATGTTCTCATCCCCAAAACGCACCCCTTAAAGATTAACACGCAAGCTTGGGAGGATGATTCGTGGCCGGATTCTGATGACCAACTTTCACCATTTAACTGGTGGGCAAATTCCATGCTCGACTTTGCTAATAATGGTTGGTGGTGGTGGAATTACTGGGATGCTGGAAACTGTCGCTATTGCATAGAATTTTGTGTCTCGAGTAATCCCATTGGAGTTAGCCCTAACGGGATTTAATTCCACTTTTCTCTTTTTTTTTCTCTCGAGATTGCCGCGAAGGTTTAATAGCTGCCGCGTTGCTTTTCCGAACGATTTCTTATAACAATTGCCACTGCATTGAAGGAGAAGACAATTAAAATCAAAACAAATGCTGTTAGCCACATTACATCCCCCACTTGTTCCCACCCCCCAGCTGAGCGGTAAAGTGTTAATAGGAAATTGGGCAAGTTCATGAACGTTCCACTAAAACCATTAAAAAATCTGTTGAAAAAAACGCCAGAACCAACGAAGAGTACCGCTGCAGTCTCGCCAGCTGCACGCCCTAGGGAAAGGATTATACCAGTTGTTATCCCTGGCAAAGCAGGGGGAAGAACAACATACCGAATTGTTCGCCATTTGGTTGCACCAAGAGCAAAGCTACCTTCCCGATATGTACGAGGCACACTTCGAAGTGCTTCCTGGGATGTTCTAATAATTGTTGGTAAGAGCATACAAGCAAGCGTCAGCCAAGCAGCAATCATAGATGAACCCATCTTAAGATAAACACTAAATAATGCATAACCAAAAACACCAATGACCACAGAAGGTACGCCTGCGAGATTATTAATGCCTTGGTCAATTATAGAAACAATTATGCCTCCCTTAGTATATTCTGTAAGATAAATCGCAGCAAGCAAACCAAGGGGCGCTGCGATAGCAATTGAGCCAATAATGAGTAAAAAGGTACCCATAATGGATGGGAATAAACCATAACGCCCTACTGTTGGATTATAACTCGAGAAAATGAATTTGAAATTAATGCTTTTCAAACCGTTGATAATAATATAGCCAAGAAAAACTCCCAACACAATGACGATAAAAATGATTGAAGAAAGCAGCATGCTATAGCCGATTTTTTGTGACTGTTTAGGATTAAGCAAACGCTTCCTCTTCGGCAAGTCATCGAAAGAAACATCCTTTTCAGTTAGGGAGTTGTCAGATTTTTCCTTAGTCATTTACTTGCACCTCTGAATTTTTTAGAGAAACGTCTGATAAGCAAGTCGCCTATGAGATTAACACAAAATGTTATGAGAAAAAGGACACATGCGGCACCAAAGATGGCATGGTATTCTACGCTTCCAATAGATGCTTCTGGCAGTTGTTTCAAAATCAAAGAAGTCAAAGTATCAACACCTCTGAAAATGTTCCATTGTAGATTCTTGCCTCCACCTGCC
Source organism: Candidatus Heimdallarchaeota archaeon (assembly GCA_019056785.1). Lineage (GTDB taxonomy): Archaea > Asgardarchaeota > Heimdallarchaeia > JABLTI01 > JABLTI01 > JABLTI01. The sequence goes on along the minus strand of DXJV01000068.1, from coordinate 57,216 downwards.
AGAAAATATACTGCCATTGTTTCTCCAATGGCTCTCCCAAAGCCAAGAATGTACGCTGCAGTCAAGCCTGAACTCGAGGCTGGCAAGACGACTTTACGGATGGTCTGCCAATTGGTAGCGCCTAGAGCAAACGAGCCTTCACGATACGCTCGAGGAACTGCCTTAAGGGAATCATCGGCGATAGTAATTATTGTTGGAAGTATCATTATTGAAAGCACGACCCCAGCTGTGAATGCCGTCCTTCCAGACTTGAACCCCAATTGGTTTTGTAAAAATAATACCAACGTTCGCCAACCTATAAATCCATAGATTATCGAAGGGATGCTTGCTAATATCTCAATAATTGGCTTCATAATTTTCCGGACGATTTCAGGGGCGATCTCTGAAAGATACATTGCTGCCATTGTACCAACAGGAATTGCTATTACTGCAGCGATAAGAACGACAAGAATGGTGCCAACAATCATGGGAAGAATGCCATATTGCTCATGTGGACTGTCCCATTCATGCCCAAACAAAAAATCAATAAAACCATATTCCGGGATGATCCTATATCCCTCGAGAACAGTGAAAATAAACACCAAAACAACAATAATCACCGACAAACTTGCCGCAAGAAGTAGAACAACATGTTGAAAACTGATTTTTTGTTTTCCAATAGCGATAATGGTTTCTTCATCGCTTGCTAAGTCGTCACTGGTTTGTTGTTGTTCTGACATTTTTGCTTCGTCCAGTTCTTTTTTGGTAGCCGACAACTTGTCTTGAGGTTCAGATATGTTTATCGCCTCCTCGTCTAAATAAAATCATCTCTCTTAGCTTGAACAGCAATATAGCCAAGTTCTTCAACATAATTTTGAGCTGTTGGACTCAAATGCCATTGTACATATTCCCAGATGAGCGAATCAACATTAGGGATGCCAAGAGTCACCAGAAAAAGGCTCCGGGAAAGCTCATAACTACCATCCCGAACATGTTCTTTAGAAGCATTAATGCCATCAATGAGGACATCTTTTACACTAGGGCTCATGTATGCAAGTCCAATATAGCCTATTGCTTGAGGATTGCTGGCAATTTCATCATGTACTTCTTGATTTGAAACCTTTTCTTGGAAGTCAGATGCATAATCATCATCTCCCATGACCATTTCATCGAAGGCTGTGCGTGTTCCTGAGGTTGATTCTCTGGCGATAACTTGGATGGCTCCTGTTAAACCGTGGCCGGCTAATGAAGGATGATCCCAACTGCTGATGGTGCCATTGAAGATCATTCGAAGTAGCGTGAGATTCATATCGAAAGGTGTGATTGTTGTTGCAGCATTTGTTATAACTACCAGTGCATCTTTTGCGATCGGAAAGGAGCGTAACCACAAATTAGTTTCTTCGTGTGCCGTGATATTTTCTTCGGTTTTGACTTGCCGAGAAGACATTCCAATGTCTGCGGTTCCATCTATTACAGCTGAAATGCCTGTGCCTGAACCTGCGGCAGAAATGCCAATCTGAATTCCTGGGTGCGTCGCTTCAAATATGGGCGCTGTCGCAAGACAAATTGGTTCCACCGTTGTTGAACCTTTTATTTCAAGCGTGACGGTTGCAAAACCACCATGACCCCCATAGAGTGCCCAGCCCAGAAAGAAGCCCGAGCTAGCAGCTATCGGTATTAATGCAATTAAAATCCAGACGGTTTGTTTGGAAGGACGACCAAAGGACATTTTTTTCTCACCAATTTTTGTCACGATTTTTTTGTGTTCTGTTGATTGGTTTTTTACATAATAATTTTGTGTATGGTTTCCTGGATAGACTCCAAGAGTGATTCATTCGATTTTAACGCGTTTACTTGTCACCACAAAAATACTTTCTTCGACAATATTACAGGCGTGGTCGGCTATCCGTTCGATATATCTGGTTGCCAAAACAAGACTCATACCTGCTCGTGCCCAAGAAGGTTCTTTTTGGATTTTTGCGATGATGTCATCGATAAGTTTGGCGTGGAGTGAATCCACGCGATCATCCAATTTTTTCCATTCCGTAATATCAAGTTCTTTCCGGTGGCGAAAAGCATCAATGCTCTTCTCAAACATTAGAGACGCGCGCTTAGCTAATTCAACCACACGTTTGATAAGTTCCTTATTTAATGCAATATCAACATAGGTGGTACTATTGGCAATGTGAACTGCATCGTGTGCTGAGCGGTGAATTTCGTTGGTGATTTTCAAAGTTGATAAGATATACCGAAGGTCACTTGCAAACGGTTGGTGAAGTGCCAAACTGCTTTGGACGCTGTCTTCTACTTGATAAGAAAGCTCATGAACCTTGCAAAGGTTTTCCTCAATTTTCTTAAATAAGCCCTCATCATCTTCAATGAGTGCTTTATGTCCTTTTTCTATCATTTCAATAACTAAATCGGTCAGCTTTCCAAGGTAACTATTGAGTTCATCCATCAGTTCTTTGAAACGAATAGTACCACCAAAGCTTTTTCGTGTTTCATTCAATATTTTCACCAATTTATTATCATTATTTTTAGTCAGCAATTATTTTAAAACTATCTAGCCAAAACGCCCGGAAATATATTCCTCTGTTATTTTTCTTATGGGGCTTCGAAAGAGATCTCTGGTAGAGTTAAATTCTATTAGCTCACCCAAATTGAAGAAAGCCGTGAAATCAGATACCCGGGCCGCTTGTTGCATGTTATGAGTGACAATTACCACGGTGTACTCGGCTTTCAATTTCGTAATTAAATCCTCTATTTTTGCCGTTGCATGTGGGTCGAGAGCGCTACAGGGTTCATCAAATAAGATAACTTCCGGCTCGATTGACAAAGCTCGTGCAATGCATAATCTTTGTTGTTGCCCTCCCGAAAGTGAGAAAGCACTCTCAGATAAGCGGTCATGAACTTCATCCCAAAGAGCAGCTTTTACTAAATAGCTTTTAATAAGCCCTGGAAGATAAGCCTTATTTATTCCATGAATAATGGGGCCATAGGTAATATTATCACGAATGGACATGGGAAAGGGGTTGGGTTTTTGGAAGACCATGCCAATTTTCTTTCGTAATTGGATTAGATCAATACCTTCACTATAAATGTTAATGCCATCGAGATAGACCTTTCCACGAACTCTCGAAATCTTGATAAGGTCATTCATTCGGTTCAAGTCGCGAAGGAATGTTGATTTTCCGCAGCCTGAGGGGCCAATAATAGCAGTGACTTTATTTTTGAAAATGGGGAGCGAAATGCCGGAGAGAACATGATTATTTCCATACCAATGGCTCAGTTTCTTGACAGCCATTCGGATTTCATATTTTTTCACAAGCTTTTCAGGAATAATTTCAGTTTCATCTTTGAATAAAGCGCGCATATCAACTGGTACAATGTCCTCCTCCTTGGTTTCCTTCGCTAAGAGTTTTTTATTCACAATATTCAAGAGGTTCCACCACTTTATTAGCCAAAACGCCCGGAAATATATTCTTCCGTCATCTTTCGTTCTGGTGACTTGAAGATCTTCCTCGTTGTATTAAATTCAATCAGCTCACCAAAATTAAAGAAAGTTGTGTAATCAGACACTCGGGCGGCCTGCTGCATATTATGGGTAACGATGACCACAGTGTAATCTTTTTTCAAATTAGTAATAAGGTCTTCTATTTTCGCCGTTGCATGCGGGTCAAGAGCACTACAGGGTTCATCAAATAAAATAACTTCTGGTTCAACAGACAAAGCACGGGCAATACAGAGCCTTTGTTGCTGTCCTCCCGAAAGGGATAAAGCATTGTCCTGTAAACGGTCGCGAACCTCCTCCCAAAGAGCAGCTTTTCGTAGGGTGCTTTCAACGATAGCTGCTAACTCCTCAGGTTGTGCACCATGGATATATGGACCATAGGCGACATTATTCTCAATAGACATAGGAAAAGGGTTTGGTCTTTGAAAAACCATGCCAACTCTTTTTCGGAGGGAAACAACATCTATTTTATTGTCATAGATATTTTGCCCATCCAATAAAACTTCCCCCGAAATACGGGCAGTGGGGATAATGTCATTCATACGGTTCAAGTCGCGAAGAAAAGTTGACTTGCCACACCCTGAGGGGCCGATAATAGCGGTAACTTTATTCTTAAAAATAGGCAAACTAATGCCAGCTAAGACGCGTTTTTCGTTGTACCAATGGGAGAGGTTGATTGTTTCCATCTTAGTTTTTTCGGTCTTTAAAAACTCCTCGCTCACAATTTCCAGCCGGTCAGATAGATCAGAAGCAAGAGCAATTGCCAGGGCTCTTTGGTCAGCCCCATCATTCTCATCACGCTTAATGCTATTATCCGGCGAGACCATGGTTTAGCACCAAGAAAGGAATTAATCAATATGCAAAATAAATAGTTGTCCTTTATTATCTTTTGGGAAGTTAAGCAAATAGATAAGTAAGGGGTTTTGTACTTCTTGAAAAAAAAAGGTAAACCAGGAAAGAGCCGGATCTTGTCTTTCTTTTTGAGGGAAAAAGGTGTTTTTGCTTAAGCTTTTAAAGAAGAAACTTAAAACATCGCCGAAGTGTTGTATACTATAGGCCATTCCTGCAATGCTTTATTATTGAATTTTTGGGATCATGAGCAATTGGCATCGGAAGAACAAGAAAGTTATGGTAATCTTGGCTACATCTGGTTAACTAAATATAGCAATAATAATGGGCACTATAATATGAGTATTGACACGAAAGTAGCTCAAATCGCCACAGGGATTTATTTTGAAATTGATAATGGCCAAGGTTTTACCGCCGTCCAACAAGATCCTCTCTACCTTGAGATTGAATTTTATCCTTATGTTGGGCAAATAAACTTTCTAGCGACATACTTGCCAATAGCATTTAGTGGCTTAACATTCCTGGGAGTCATTGTAGCACTAAGCCTTAAGAAGAGATAGTTCACTTGCTTTTTTTCATTTACGCGTTTTAGATAGAAGACCATTTTTTTTGAAATTACCACAACAATCTTTTTATTCTTAACACCTTTAGGCAAAATGAATAAATGAAAGACAAACGAGTTATGGTGAACGCTATGAAGTTTCGCAGTAGTTTTTTCAGAAAAAGCGCCGAGCAAGAGATTCAGAACAAAATGACAGAACATCTGTCCCGCGTCCAGCTTGTCACAAGAGCTTTAACACGTGCATTTAAGGCATGGTATGATGGAAAATTTACCGACCTTGACAGAGAAATTGGGATAATGTCAGCAGAAGAAAACGCTGCAGATAAGTTGCTGGCAGACATGTGGCTAGAACTTACTAAAGGAACGCTAAAACCAAAACTCCGGGCTGATATTCTGACATTTATTAAACGGGTTGATGAGGTCGCCAATAATGCAAAAAGGGCAGGTATAAATGTGCAAATCATGCATAAGGTAAAATTGCCAAAACATATTTTCGAGGAGATTATGAAAAGCTGTGAATTGTTAAATATGGCAGTAGATAAACTGGCGGAAGCCCTATCCATATATCGCAAAGACATTCAACGAACAATTGACCTGACTACAGAAATCAGCTTTCTAGAGCATCAAATGGATGGCTTGTATACGCGACTAAAAAACCATTATTTTGAATACAAAGACTATGCAGAGAATTTTGCTGGATTGAATATTTTCGATCATGCAATGAAAGATATTGAATTAGCTGCAAATGCGGCAGAAGACGCCTCTGATGTTTTGCGTTCGATTGTCATTAGCGAAGTCTAAAAAGAAGATTGAAGTTGAACACAAAGTGAAATAACAAGCCAGTGATTTAAAATGGTGGATGTTATATTAATTGTTATAGTAATTGTTTCCTTGATGTTAGCCTTCGCTATTGGAGCTAATGATGAAACGTTTTCCTCAGTAGTGGGGGTAAAACGATTAACAGTTCGTACTGCGGTATTCCTAGGCGCGGGAATCGCAATAATCGGCGGATTCTTTCTCTCTAAAAATGTCGGCGAAACATTGCGAAATAACATTTCCCCTGATTTGCCCATGCAAGATGACCCTGTGCTCATTTCTATCTATGTTGCTATGTCCATCAGTTTGATACTTGCATCTGTTTTTGGTTTGCCTATTTCTTCTACCGAAGCCCTCGTAGGAGCTATCTTAGGCATTTCTTTTGCACAGGGATACAAAGTTGAGTGGGGGTGGTCCGGAATGGGGAGGGTTTTAACCACTTGGGTTATTTCACCGATTTTGGGCTTCACCATCTCGTTCTTACTGATGAAACTCGTGAGATATATTCTAAAAAATACCGTGCGAAGTTTAAGGCAACATGAAACAGCAAACTCCGTTTTTGGTGTGTTTCTCCTTCTAATGGTTGTCTGGACAGGGCTCTCACGGGCAGGTAATGACATTAACAACGCAATTGCTCCCATTGTCCCGTTATTTACTGCCACAGGGCGTGTTGGTGCCGCAGATTATTGGTATTCGCGCATTCCTTTACTTATTGGAGGAGCAGGTTTGGGGCTTGGGTTGATCATTATTGGCTGGAAAGTATTGAAAACTTTAGGAAATGAGGTTGTGGAACTAACACCGGAATCGGCTTTTGTAACAGAGGGCTCAGCAGCATTAGTGGTCTTTACAGCAGTTATATTGGGTATTCCTGTCTCAGGAACAATGGTCCTCGTATCAAGTTTTCTGGGGGCGGGAATGGGGATGAATAAACCGATAAATTTCAAAACAATCCGGATGGTTGTGCTGTTTGTACTTTTAACGCCATTAATTAGTGGTATTATTGCAGTAGCATGCTATCACGGAATAAGGTGGTTGTTTTAATCATGGCTAGTAGATTATTTGGTTACAGAGGAATTCAAAAACAAATTGAGAAGAAATTATTGCAATTCTCCTATCTCCCATCAAAATATTTTGAGGCACTATATATTGAATACTCCACAAAAATACCCTGCCACACGCTAGAAATCCTCGAGATGGAAGAGAAGAATGTTCGAAACCTTTTATTGAAACTGATGCAAGATGGACAAGTGGACACAAAAATTGAGATCGAGAAATTCCAGCTCTTTCAAAGAATTAATGAAGTGTTGTCGAAATGCAAAGAAGTTCGATTGCTGTTATCCGAATATGCAGAACAAATCGTAGAAGAGAACTATAAACGTCTCTTGAAGCTCCTTAAAAAAATCTCTGAAACAGCAAAAATAATGCACGAAGATGTTGACGCACTCTATGATGATTACGAGTTAGCAATGGAAAAAGCAGCAGTGCTGAAAGAAGGGTGCGAAAAACTTCTCGGCGAGCTCTATGAATTCAAATTCTGTGATGTAGAAGGAAAGTGTGAATATTCATTTGAGGACCCAGAAGTACTAATTGGTAATTCATTGCGTGATAGCTTGCAAGAAATGAGTTATGTCGCAGAGAAAGTTGTTCACATTGTGACAACTTTTAGCTATAAATATAATACAAAACGCCCCGGGGAAAAGAAGAGCGAAAAAAAGCAGAAAGAAAAGAAAGCAAAGAAGAAAGTCGGAAAAGAACCTAAGAAGAACGCTTGACTTATAGTGAAAAATGGCGAGTCTGGAGGGATTTGAACCCTCGACCTGCAACGACTCCCGAACATGATTGCGTCATGAGCCGTTTAGAAGGCTGCCGCGCTATCCTAGCTGCGCTACAGACTCATAAGAGACAAATGAATTGTGCTCTATTTTTCCCTCTCGTTTTCTCTTTAAAATAGTTGCGATGAGAAGAAAAAAGTCCTTCAAATCATGCAAAATAAAAATCGCAAAAAAATTTATACTTAAGTTAATTTTGAACCAATGATTTCTTAGAATTGTTTGATATAGCTATCAAAAATTAAAAAAAGTTTTGCTTTTTTTACGTAAAAGAAAACAACCTTTTTTTTATTAATCCTAGTGTTTACAACTATTCTTGGTTTTGGAATAGGAAAAATTATGGGAGGAAAAAAATGAAAACGAAAAGATTTCTTGTTCTCTTTGCCGTATTATTGACTATACTTAGCTTGAATTCTTTTTTTGTTAATTCAGCTTATGTCGATAATATACGGATTCATTTTAATGGGTCTGGATTATATGGCGACAGCGTATTAATTTTACTTGTTGATGTTCCTTCTACAGGAGGAAAAGCAACTAGGTATTTCGCGTATGAAACTACAGGAAAAGATGATTTTGATATCTATGAGACTTTAAGCGGACCTGATTCAGCATTCATGCCATATTTAAACTACATGGACTTTTTAATTATTGTAGCTTCGAATTCTAATGGTGATAGCTGGAACGATTTCAGTATGCGAATAACAGTATATGATGGCTCTCATAGCGACAAATCATACAAATATAATTTCGGAGAAAGCGCAGGAGATGATTTAAAAGTCGGTATCTGGCAATTCACACAATACGCAACAATGGAATTCTATAATAACGGTTATACCATTGCCTCTTGGCGGTGGGACAATCAATATGCCTACTGGACCGATGGCGGATATTTCGCATGATGATTGGGCTTCTTTTTGGAGCCATATAGATGACTATTTCTCCTCTGGAGCAGACAATGAAATTGAGGATGTTTTAGCATACGTCACTTTTCCTGATCCTTGGCCCCCGTAAAAATGGAGGTTTTATTTCTTTTTAAAAAGGTCTTTATAGAAAAAAAGTAAAAATTAAATGAGAGATGAAAAGCATGGAAAAGAAAATCTTACTGGGAATTGCTTTTATGTCTATCTGTTTAATGACAAATTGTGAAATTTTAGCTGTTTCAACTTCAATGTCATTAAATAATATTGTAGTAACATCGAATAGAGAATTTGGCATCTATGGTGGAATGGTTGGTACTAATAACATTCACTTGATTTATGCATCTATTCAACAATACAAAAAAGACTTGATACACTTTTCAGTTGAAGAGGGGAAAGTTAAGAAAAACATCATACAAGAAGAGTTTTATCTGAATAATGAAATATGTTTCTCAGCTTTTGCAGATCAATCCTTTTCTGTTGCTTATCTTGCAACAGAAGAAAACAAAAGCAATCAAAGATACGACCACAATTATTATTACTATTATTACAATGCCACCACAAATTTCAGTAGAAAAATCTTTCTTTTAAATGTCAATGAATATGTATATTCGAATTACTATTACAACCCAGAGTTACTTGGCATACGCTTCTTGAACAACGAGAATGTTTTTCTCCTTACTAGTATCAGTAGTGAGAGTAAAGCAACAGAAGTAATTTCTCTGAAGATAAAAGGTACAACGGTAAACAAACAAACTTTCACACTTAATGGAAAGATAACGCCGGTCTCCTCTTGCTATGCTACAACCCTTAACTGCGCATATTTTCTCTTCAAAAACCTTACAGCAGAGGACGATTACCTCTTCTTACCTTTTAATTTCACTACCCAAACATTCATGAGCCCTATAAATATTTCATTCTCTTATCTAAATTATGAAATTAATAGTGGGAGATTGCTTTTCGATCAAACCACTGGCAAGTTTTTCTACTTTTTGCCTACAAGTATCGGTTATTCATCAGAGTTTGCCCTTTTTGAGTATAATAAAACAATACATACATTTGTTTTACAGGGCACTACAACAAATGCTTATGGAATTTTTGGCCAATATATTACAAATGAGATTTACTACGAGACTGCTCCAAAATTTTTTGATGTTGCGATGAATGGCTCCGAAGTGAACTTGTTATATTTAAGGAATGTGCCTCATATTGGTCCTAGATTATACAGGGGGTGTTATAACCTAACCGAGGACAACCCTAGTTGGAATTTTGTTGATTTAGGGTTAGATGAAAATTATGAGCCATTTTATAGTAGTTTTTCGTGGAATATTAACACCCAAGAGGTTATTGACTCGTACTTCCTAGGTTTTATTTATGGAAATGCATCCCCCTACCATTCTATTGGAGGTGGGTCTAAAATTATATCAGCTATTAGTGTCCTTGGACCAGCTGCAAGCCAAATTAAAAAACCATTCCTTATTAAAGCAATAAGGATCGTTTATTTCCGGCTGATAATCACTGCTTCGATTATAACCCCATCAATCTTAATTGGAAGTTTAACCTTCTATTTCCTTAAAAAGAAAAGGCCGAGGGAAAGCAATTAATGTCCAAAGAAAAGCTCTCTTTCAAAGCACTATTCTATAGTGCATTTTCCTTTTCTTTTAGTGACAAGAGACAATTAACTTTTAATCTTTTAAGTTTCATGCTTCCTTTCCTTTTATTCTTCCCTACCCTTTTTACCGGACTAAGTGTGCAATCCTCTTTTTTACCTGAATATCAAACGTTACACCCATTGGAACAAGATGACTATTATTCTCTGTATTACATGATGAGTGAGTCTTATCTTTCGAACACGAGCAACATCCCCTCAGACCTTCTAAAGAATATTGACGAAGATGTGACAGAAATCATTTCTTATTCAAACTTAGAAGGATATATAACTGATCGATTAATGTTATGCGAAGCAGAAATGCAATTTTTCGCACAAGGAACATTCGCACCACTAACTGTTCTGTTCCTAGAAAATGAAACTCTAATGCAAGCCTCCAAGTATTTTGCCTTCGAAACGATGCCGGTTGCCTATAATGAGGTTATCTTGGTGAGAAATACCGATTTGCCAACTGATGAGTACGAATATTCTTACGCTATTGGGGATAATATTTCTATTCTACCATTTTCTTTAGAAATTGATGATGTATTCATTAATAACACCTTTCTAATAAACCCTTTAAACGCTAGTATCTCAAACTATTTTTCAGTGAATGATTTCCTCCTTGAAGGGAGACTCAGCACAGAAAATCCTTTTCTCCATCACGCTTTAAGTAGCAATTTGGGGTTTATTTCTCAACACCCTTTACTCTTAGTCCCAATCGATTATCTAACCGATTTCTTTCATTATTTCCCTGCATTATTATATTCTGAGATTAGCATTAATGTCCAATTCCTTTATGATTTTTCTTCTTTCAAAATTTCTCACTTAAAAGAACTCTATAAGACAGCAGAAAATTTGCCCAAACTTTCAGGCCCCTCCTATTATCATGGGCTTTTCGCAAACGTGAGCCCAGAATTGGCTGAATTTATGGCGGCGTTCAAAAGTGAAATACGGCAACAGTGGTTCCGTCTAATCGCAATTGGACTCCTTGTCACAGTTTTTTCAATAGCAATTCTTTGGTTTAGTGTCTCGACAAACATTCTAAAAACATCAGATATTTACACAAATTTTTTGACTCGCGGTTTTTCTAGAAAAACCATTCTCAAAATTTTTTCAGTGGCACGATTTCTGGAGTTGGCCCTTTCTGCTTTTTGCGCTCTTCTGTTTGCCTTTCCTATAACATATGGTAATTTGGCGATAATCACCTTATTATTAAAATCACACTTTCTTCCATTACAACTCATTTCATTCGCTACTGTTTTTCTTCCCTCATTGCTGTTTTTTATCATAATCTTTGGCTTTTCATTAATTAGTTTGGTAATTCTTCTCAAGCAAGTTGAAGCTTCTTTCCCGAATCGCCTTAGTTCTATCTCCACTCATCCTAAAAACACATCGAAAATGCAGCTATTAATTTTCAGCTTAATGGCGACGTTTGGATTAATTGGGTTAACATCCTTTTTACTAGTAAAGAGATTTTTATTTGCTCAAGAAGATTTAACTTCAAGTTTAAGCTTCATTCTAAACACTTTTTCATATCTTTTTATTGCGATGGTAGTTGTTTGCGTTCTTTTTATTTTGATAAATATATTACTCTTGAAAGTGGTATCAACCGCCCAAACTCTCTGGGAAAAAGTCTCTAAAAAATTCTCTATTTTATTACACAATCTGTCTTTTGCCTTTCAGCATCAAAGAAAACAATCTTTTTTTATTGGACTCTTTTTCCTTATCCTCTTACAATCGTTCATTCTTCCGGCCTACCTCACTCAACACGCTGCTAATTCAGCAAGATTTATGCTCGGCTCTGATGTTTCATTTCGTTTAGAACAACCTTCTATTACTGAGAGCTTTATTTCAGATGTTTCTTCTCTTCCTTCGGTCTCTTCTACAGCCAATTATTCTTTTATTCAATTGACAATTTATAATGTTGTTTACCAGGTCCTTGTTGTTTCTCCCACTTTTGGATCCACTGTAGCGTATGCTAAAGAATACCATATGGGGATCACAAAAAATAGTTTAGAGAAATTTTGCAATAGAACTAATGCCATTCTAACGCAATCAAAAGATGATTTTCTTAACAATAGAATTGAAGTTGAACAAGGAGAGAGTCTGCTCACCATAGGAATAAACAATCTCTCAGCTTCAGAAAATGAATTCGTGAAAGTTAATTTTACTGTTTGGGGAACTTTTAACCGCTTTCCGATTCTTCTGAATGATCAAGAGTTAATGGACGCACAGTACGAAGAGGGAAGAACGGTTCCATTTCTTGTGATGACAGAAGGGGGTTTTAAAACCATCCTTCTCCACCAAAAAGACATCTTGATTATTATAATTGAAGAAGCTGTTCTTGTAAAACTTGAAAAGCATGTAGAAGTTAAGCAATTTTTACAAGAAGTTGATGCTCTTGGCTATTCTTTTTTGCCAACAACATGGATTGATTGGTATCCAAAGTACTTGCCCACCTTTTCTACCAGCATTTTTGCTTTATCAATTACCTCGGGTGTCTTTGCAACGATAAGCTTTTTCACTACAAATATTGTATTAACTAGAGAGGAACTTAACAACCGCCGCGAAAAGATACTTGTATTGCGTTATCGGGGTACTCCAATTAGAAACATCTCAAAAGGATTCTTACTCGAGTATCTCCTTCTCCTAGTATTAATGTTCCCAATTGGCTGTGCCGCTGGTATTGGTACTCTTACTTTTCTCCTAAAGATCCTTGTTAAGGCGGATAATTGGGTTCTTGAAGTCCCCTATTTTTCCAAGATTTCTGTTTATCTTTCTGTTCTAATAGTAGTTATAATTGGAATTGATGTTAGTATTCGGTATTTCTATCTAAAGAAGTTCTTAAACTTCCAGCCATCAATAAGGGAGGAAACCTGATGATTAAATTAGAGGCAATAACTAAAATTTATCCAAATCCTAAGTTGGGTCGATCCATTGTCGCATTAAGTGGATGTGATTTGGCAGTTGAAGAAAGTAGTTTTGTTTCCATCATCGGTCCAAGTGGAGCTGGAAAGTCCACACTCTTAAGAATTCTAAGTGGTTTAGAACAACCAACGAGTGGCAAAGTAAATGTGTTGTCTCAAGATATTGATTTACTAACACCAAAAAAATTGTACCAATTTCGGCTTCAAAATATTGGCTTTCTTAATCAAATGCCACACTATAATTTGTTTCCGGAATTATCTGTTGAACAAAACCTCTTGATCCCCCTTCGCTTGTTAGGGGAAAGCAGGGAAAAAGGTAAAAAGGTAGTAGAAGATGCATTAGAAAGAATGGAAATCAAACATCTCTCTCAGCATCGTGCCAAACAGCTCTCCATGGGAGAAAGCATGCGAGTGAGTCTTGCTGTTGCTCTTATAACGAATCCGCCTATTTTGCTGGCAGACGAGCCTACGGGGCAACTTGATAAAAAAAACACACAAGTTATCCTTGAGTTATTGAAAGCAATAAACCAACAAGAAGGCACAACTATTTTAGTGGTAAGCCATGATCCTGTTTACTTTTCTGTTGTCTCCGAATCATTTCTAATCTTCAATGGTAGGTTGGGTGCTGTGTATACCCAAGAAGACTTGAATGAACATCTTTTAGAAGGAGAGCAAGAAAAGGAAAATCAGACAAAAGAAATATTTGTCTCGCATATTGATAGCTTTTCTTATCTTTTCTTACCAAATCGTATAAAGGAACTTTTAGCTCTTGATAAGAAAGTAAAATTCGTTATTGATTACGAAATAAAGAAAGTCTTCCTCGAGAATCCACAAGGCTCAGAAGCGTTTAAAGAAGTAGAACATCCTCAATTTGTAAAAATCTCAGGATTTCATCCAAAAAAGCACAAGAAGGGGGTAACACCCATCCTAGCATGTAAGAATTTACAAAAGTGGTATCATTCTCCGAATGATCAGCTTATCCTTGATGGGATAAATCTCCAACTTCTTCCAAGTGAATTGGTGTTTTTAATTGGGCCTTCAGGCTCTGGGAAGACCACTTTTTTGAACATTCTTTCTGGGATGGACTTGGATTTTAATGGTTCTTTAGAGCTCTTTGGCAAGGCTATCTCTTCTTCAAATCAATCTCTTGTTGAAAAAGTTCGCGCTCAAAAAATGTATTATTTATCTCAATATGTTAATTTGTATCCTTCTATGACCCTTGATGAAAATCTCAATTATTTCCTTAATGTTCACAAGACTCAAAAGGAAAGGGCATTCTATGAAAAGGATTTTCTTCTTCACTTTCTCACATTAGACGAAATCACAGATCAAGATGTCGCAAAATTTTCATTAGGAGAAAGAAAAAGAGCTTCATTTCTCTTAGGATTATTGCAAGCACCGGAGATTTTACTTCTAGATGAGCCCACTGCCAATCTAGACGAAATGAACAAACACAAAGTAATGAGCCTCCTTGTAGATTATATTATGGGTACAGGCGCCTCAGCCATAGTTGTAACTCATGATTTGCTATCACTCATCCCAAACAGTAGAGTTATTATGCTCGAGAATGGGAAAATAGCAAGAGAAAGAATAGCAACTAAAGAGTTTTGCACTAAAATTAAAGATCAATTTTTGAGTAAAAAGCGAATAGGCTTTTAATAAAAAATCATAGCCCCAATTTCTTTCGCTTGGTGAGGATATGTTTTTCGATGCCATCAACTGCTTTCACAGTATCTGGTTCTACGCTTAGGAGTCCACCGGTGATGTCCTTCAAGTCCTCTGTGAGTAGTTTCACGAGGTTTAGTCCGCCGGTGACCGTGGGAATGGGATTTACGTAGGTATAAAGACCATATGCTAAAGCGAAAATTGCATCTATCGTTGCTTTTCGTTCCTCTGGTGCTAAAATTTCAACGAGAGTGCTTGGTTCGTCGTATTTTTTATTGAATTCTTTTCCACAAAATCACATAGCTTCTTCACGCCTTTCTTCCAATCTTCACCAATTGTTATCCCTAGTCTTTTTACAAATGCCTTTAATTTTCCGGCTCTGCAATTTGAAAGGGTGTTTTTCCTTGCGCAATTGCTCTCATTGTTTTAATTGTTTGTTCTGTGTGGTATTGATATGTTGCTGTTCCCATAACGTTTCTTAAGCGCATCATTCGCATTGCTATGCCGTCTCCTGTCATCCCGCAGACACCCCGACGATCTTTTTCTACATTGGCACGGCAAGGGGCATTGGAACATAAATCACATCGCCCCCAGATTGACAGAAATAGCACCTTCGGTCTGGTTGGCCAAAGGCTAAACCTTGATCCGCATACCTGCCCCAAATGTTGGTTATTCCTTCTTGTTCCAACCGAATAAACAAGCGGCTGTGGGATTCTGATTGTTCAACAGATTCTTTTCGTAGTTTTTTATAGACTATTCTTACTGATTCATGTTCTGAAAGGCGTTCTTCTTCCATTTTTACTTACCACATTCTCATCAAGAATATATACAATTAATTTATTGTATAGAGAGTGTTCTCTTTATTTTTTGAGCCAAGACAAAGGAAGATAAATTCATTTTTCGAAAAGAAAACCTTTTTTGCCATAAAGCTTGTATTATTGATATTATGAAGGAACAAAACAAACTTCGATTTGAATTTCCCCTCTGTGAGCATTGTGCAGCTGAACGAAAAACGAAATTGGAAATTTTCCTGTTGCGAAGAAGCCGAAAGCGCGAACCATCTCCATGTGTCATTTGCCAACAACTAACCAAAATGACTGTTACCGGTCTTGCGGACTCTGATAAAGAGATTATGTTAATAAAAAGAAAACTTCAATAAATCACTCTTTATACACGAGAATTCTTGAAAATTCGTTGCTCAATATCCAACAATTGCCAGAGTTAGCTTTTTTAAATTTCAAATAGGACCGTATTCCTTCCTGTGTATTCTTTTCTTCAAGTTTTTTGGCATGCTTTCTATAGTTATTTCCAGAAAGTGGTTTAGTGTAAATTGTAACTTACCTTTCCTTTAGATCCTTTGTTTTTATAGACCAATTGAACGACAAAGAAAATTCCAATAATGATCGGCCCGACAAGACCATCGTAGAAACTTGTTGACATACCCCACCAGTCTCCTGCGGCAAAGCTGGCAAAAATTCCTACCAACAATAGATTGTAGATGAAAGTTACTGCTGATAAGCCAATGCCACCAAAAATAACGATTTTGTCAATTTTGTCGCTGAGCTTACCTAGCGAACAGATGAGTTTTAGAATGGAAAGCAAGAGTAAGAGAAGGAATAGAAAACCGAAGAGAAACAGGAAAAATTGTGCCCATGCTGGTGCCATTTCAGAACCAATGAAAAAATAATAACTCCAAGAATAACCAACATTCCACCAACCAAAATCCGTAAAGAACGCTAAAATTGCTCCTATGAAACTAAAGATCATCGAGGTAACACTAAAGACAAGTGGGATTGGATCCACTTTTTTGGTTCAGACATAAGTAACAAGTACTGATCTATTCTTAAGAACCTTTGCACATTAAAACTCGAGTCTTAATCTTTATTTTTTTTGAATTGTTGCTAAAACCCAAAAAGTGTCACTTTTCTCTCGTTTTAAGGATGTTTTAAAAGCAACTTTATATTTCGCCTTTTCCAACAACTCAAGTGTTTTCGTTGGGGGGTAATTGCTCCAAAACATCGGTTCGCCATAAAAATCCTCCATGCCTTCCATTGCTTGTGCTTTGGTATTAATTAACAACAGCCCATTATTTTTAAGGATGCGAGCGAAATTCTGGAAAATGAAGAGGTGATTGTTTTTCGGGACATGCCATAACGTATCAATGCATATCAATCCGTCAAACGAATCATCAGCAAAGTCTAGCGTAAGAATGTTCTTTTTAACAAACGTTGCTTGTGGAACATTTGCTTGCGCAAGATCAATCATTCTTTGAGAAATATCAATACCTATAACTCGGAACCCTTGCCCAACAAGGAATTTTGCTGCCGGCAAACCCACTCCACAGCCCACATCAAGAACTTTTCCTGCAGTCGGAAGGGCAGATGAAAAGCGCACTACTTCCTTTGGAATGATTTGGGCAATCCTCGCACTGGCATATTTCGCAGCAATTTTATCGTAGCTCCCTTCGACCAGGTCAATTATGTTCATGTGTTATTTAACCATCCATACTTCAAAAAAGTAATTCTTCAGAAATTAACACCACAAATCCTTAAATTCCCGGGATAAATTACTTTAATAGTTAAATATCTCTGGTGGCTCTAAATGAAAATTGTTTTAGCTGCATTCCTTTTAACAACATTTGCAGGGTTATCTACAGGGATTGGAAGTGCCGTCCCTTTCTTCTTTAAACGTTTCCGGAAATCTTTTCTGGCATTTTTCCTGGGCCTATCAGTGGGTGTGATGGTGCTCGTCTCTTTTGCAGAGTTGCTTCCCTCAGCTGCAGAGTCGCTTCAAAGCTATTGGCTTTATCTTGCCTTCTTTCTTGGAATTGGTGTTGTTTTCGCTATAGATTTAATCATTCCTCATAAGGAAAATCCACATCACATGCCTCGAGGTGAAGCTGCTATCACAGAGATACAAGCAGAATGCTGTGGTGAAGAATGTGGAGACGGAATTGTCAAAGCGCGAGTGGAGCAATCAGAAGTGGAAGCAACTAAGGACTTAAAATTAAAGCGAACAGGAATTATTACTGCTCTTGCAATAGCTATCCACAATTTCCCAGAAGGCATGGCTACTTTTGCAACTGCTTTGGGAGACATTAACCTTGGAGTTACCATTGCTATTGCCATTGCCATTCATAACATCCCAGAAGGGATCAGTGTTTCCATACCAATTTTTTATGCTACAAAAAATAAATGGAAAAGCTTCTGGCTCTCTATGGCATCAGGTATTGCTGAACCAATTGGCGCAGCCCTTGCCTTCGGCCTTATGAAACTTTTAGAGCAAAACCAGTTTATTGCTAGCCATTTCGATCAACTCCTCGGCGGAAGTTTGGCATTTGTTGCAGGAATTATGGTCTATATTTCATTAGACGAACTTCTACCGGTAGCCAGAGAGTATGGGAAAGGCGATGTTGTGATGGCGGGAGTGGTTATTGGTATGGTAATTATGGCTGCGAGTTTGATTCTGTTTGAATTTTTTGGTTGAGTGTTTCTCCTTTTTTTCTCTTCTCAATGGCTTCTAAGAGAGCATTCGTTTTTTCGAGTCGTTCCTTCTCCACTTGATCGGGCGTCTTTAATCCGATCTTAGATTTCATATAAATTAACAATAAAAATGGTATGAGAGAGAGAATGATTGGTAACAAGTATTCATAAGGAAGCGAATACCCCTGGTCGACAATTGCACCAAAAATAACCGGAATAACAGCCGAGAAGCCAGTCATTATGGCGACAATAATACCATAAACGGTCCCGAGGATTTCGAGGGGAATTATCTCTGCCTGTAAGGAATTTGCTGAGGGATTGGAAAAATAGAATGATGTAGAGAGGAAAACAAAGAGGAGAATTGCAACCACCAGTAAGCCAGTATTTATTTGAAGGTTTGCCAAGTCCATTGTCCCTACAAAAATTACGACGGCAATGGATGCCAAAACCGTCGCTCCCATCGAAAAGAGAAATGTTTTAAGACTTCCTTTTTTCTTGGACACAAATCCGCTTATAAGTGCTGCAACGCCTCCGGAGCCAAGAACAAGAGACATGATCATTGCAGAGTGAAACTCAGATGCACCAAAGCGATCCTCAAAGATGAATGAGGTGAAAGTATTCATAATCCTAAAAATCCCACTTCGCAATACCAGCACAAAAACAAGCGCAATAAATGGTCCGGAAATGAAGCTTAGAAGGGGTTTTCTTGTACGTTTTTTCTCCTTTGTATCTATTGGGATCACATCTTCATTTGTAATAATCTCTTTTTGTGGGGTGTAAACCAGGTATTTTTTTGTTAGCAGTGAGGTTGTTATTAGAATCGGAGCAACAAGCAAACCAAAAATACCCAGGATTAATGTTGTGGTCCTCCATCCCAACCAACTTGACAATCCAATGGTCATTATTGGTGTGGTGATCGAGCCGAATGTCCCAAAAATGAGGTTGATACTATGAGCAACATTCCGATCTGCACCAAACTCTTGTGAAAGCAATGGCAAAGCAATTGGATGAAAAATGGACGCACCTAAACCTGCAACCACAGCTGCGACTATTAAAACTGCAAATGAATTGGCAACATAAATAATGAAAGTATGAGAGACAATGATCAAAAACCCCACAGCGATCAGCTCTAAACGCCATTTGCGGATTTTGTCCCCTACAACCCCTAAAACAATGGTGGAAGGAATCATTACAACAATACTCACCATAGCAATTATGCCGGCACGAGTATAATTGAGAAAGTCTACCTCATCACGAATTACTTGACACAAAATGGGCAAAAAATACGGGAAAATATGCGCCATCGTATGATAAATATTTATAGGCATTAGCAGTTTTAATTGATTCCGTTGTAACATTTGCAGTCGTATTTTCAAAAATAGTCCACTATTAAAAATTTTTTTACTAATAAAATTATGTTGAATGTTGTACAAATCGCCGGAAAAAAGAGAAAAAAAGAGGGGAAGAACTTAACCTTTAACAACAGCAATGGGTTTTAATCGGGCCACTCTTTTTCCGATACCAACACTATCGCTGACTTCTGCAACAGCATCGATGTCCTTGTAGACGCCCGGAGCCTCTTCAGCCAAGATTTTTGGATGTGCAGATTTAACTTCTATGCCTTGCCCTTTAAGTTCGGACCTGACCTTATCGCCCCAGAAGCGTTTGAGCGCGGCAGAACGGCTTAACACTCGGCCAGCACCATGTGCAGTGCTACCAAAGCTTGCTTCCATTCCTTTTGGTTGACCAATAAGTACATAGGATGCTGTACCCATACTACCTGGGAGGATGACAGGTTGACCAATAGTTTGATATGCTTTTGGCACTGCAGGGTGATTTGCGGGGAAAGCTCGAGTTGCTCCTTTTCGGTGAGTAACTACTTTTCGTCTTTTCCCATCGATATCGTGTTCTTCTATTTTAGCGATGTTATGTGCTACATCATAAATTAAATGCATATCAAGGTCTTCTGCTGATTGTTTGAATTTTTGTTCAAATGTTTCTCGTACCCAATGTAAGATCATTTGTCTGTTCCCCCAAGCAAAGTTTGCACCACAAGCCATGGCTTTCAAATAATCCTGCCCCTCTTCACTTTGTGTTGGTACGCAAGCTAGTTGACGATCAGGAGGCGTAAGATTGTATTTTGGCATTTGTTGTTCGAGTTTTCGCAAATAGTCGCCACAGATTTGATGACCTAAACCTCGACTCCCAGTATGAATCATAATCATAACTTGATTCTCTTCATAAATGCCCATCGCCTTTGCAAGCGTGGGGTCATAAATTTTGTCAACGAATTGTATTTCAAGGAAATGGTTACCACTTCCTAAGCTACCCGCTTGAGGCATCCCCCTTGAGATGGCTTTTGCAGAGACTTTTTCAGGGTCAGCATTTGCCAAGGCACCATTTTCTTCGCAGTGTTCAAGATCTTCTTCCCAGCCGAGTCCTCGTTTTACACAATACTTTGCACCTTCTGTTAACAGTTCATCTAGTTCTGAGCGGTTAAGATGGATTTTTGCTTTTGATCCCAGACCTGCGGGGATATTCTTAAAGAGCCGTTCAGTAAGCTCTTTTGCGTGGGGGATAATGTCTTCTTTTTTCATGTTCGTTCGCAGTAACCTTACACCACAATTAATATCATAACCAACGCCCCCAGGACTTACTACTCCTTCGTTGTAATCCGTGGCAGCGACTCCACCTATGGGAAATCCATAGCCCATGTGCCCATCAGGCAACACGAGGGAATGTTTGTAAATGCCTGGCAACCAAGCGACATGGGTTGCTTGGAGAAACATTTTTTGCTCCATAGCTTTAATTATACTTTCATTTGCAAAAATTTTCACAGGAACTTTCATGTAATTCCGAGTAGAGGCCGGTATTTCATAGATATATTTTGCAACTTTTTTAGGGATAATTTCAACCATTTTGTTCACACACATATTTGTTTAACAATTCTTTTATCGAGGTTCGCGAGAAAAGCATGGAGAATTGCAGTTCGGGAAGACCGGTATCAAACTCGCTTACTCTTTAAATAATCTTTACCACCATCAACTGATTATTAATCTTTCGCTATAAATCAATTTTTTCGTAAGGATTTCTACTGGAGACTTCGAGAAGCACAATTGCAAAGGATTATCACATTGATGTTAACAATAGGACTT
The DNA here is from genome assembly GCA_019056785.1 of Candidatus Heimdallarchaeota archaeon. Lineage (GTDB taxonomy): Archaea > Asgardarchaeota > Heimdallarchaeia > JABLTI01 > JABLTI01 > JABLTI01. The sequence continues at coordinate 35,873 of DXJV01000068.1, read as the reverse complement.
TATTAAAAAAGGAGAGCTTTTCTCACGAGAACTATGACAACAACAATTATTATTGGCGCTTTTTGGGGCGATGAAGGTAAAGGAAAGATTATCAGCTATATTGCGTATCACGAACATCCCGCAATCATTGCTCGCGGTGGTGTCGGCACAAATGCCGGCCATACTGTGGTCTATCAAGGGAAAAAATACGGTTTGCGAATGATCCCCAGTGGGTTTACAAGTGAAAAGTCACGATTACTCATCGGTGCGGGCGTTTTAGTTGACCCGGAGATTTTTCTGCGTGAAGTAGAACTCACAGGTTGTAAGGACCGTATTGGAGTGGACTTTCAAGCAGGTATTATTGAGAAAGAGCATAAAGAAAAGGATCAACATGATAAGCATCTCAGTAAAAAAATCGGTAGCACAGGGACCGGCTGCGGACCGGCGAATGAAGCAAGAGCACGAAGAACCTTACGCCTTGCAAAAGAAATCCCTGAATTAACCCCCTATCTTACAGATGTCTCTAAAGAAATAAATGAAGCAATTGCTGCCGGAAAAAATGTTTTACTGGAAGGAACCCAGGGGACAATGCTCTCTCTTTTTCATGGGACTTATCCCTATGTGACAAGTAAAGATGTCTCTGCTTCGCAAATTTGTGCAGATGTCGGTATTGGTCCAACAAAAGTTGATGAGGTAATTGCCGTCTTTAAAGCCTTCATGACTCGAGTTGGAGAAGGACCAATGCCAGGAACACTCTCCGAAGAGGAAATGAAAAAGAAGGGTTGGATGGAATTTGGTACTGTGACTGGGCGTGCTCGACGAGCTGCGCCGATTGACTTTGAAATTGCGAGGAAGGCTGTAAGATTAAATGGTGCAACACAAATCGCTCTTACAAAATTGGACATCGTTTTTCCAGAGGTAGCAAATGCAACAAAGAAGGAAGAGCTTTCCCCCGCAGCACTAGAGTTCATTGCAAATATTGAACGAGAAACAAATATACCAGTAACCTTGATCGGCACAGGACCTGATGCAGAAGCGATTATTGATTTACGAGAAGATAAGTTGTAAGAATCACCAGTTACAACCATTTTTCTTTTTTTTTATCAGAATGTTTTTGGCGGTTTGCGGCGAGCCATGATAAAGATTGTTGACATGGAAAGTATTAATATTGAACTAATTAAAATCGCCGGAAATTTGCTGCGCCAAAAGCTTTCGGGAACAGAGACCAGCCCTTTTAGTAGAAAGAATGTCGAGCTCTTGTATTGTATTCCTGATGAAGTATTTGCCAGAAAAGTCAGTGGTGTCTTGTCCAACCAAGTATTAATTGGGCTTATTTTACCGACATAAGTGTAATTTGTTCCTTCTAAAAGATAGAGTTTGGTTTTATTTACAACTTTATTTGGCAAGGTTGGTACAACATAGACACTTTCAGAAAGAACATCTTCGCCAAAGACAGTTATTTGGAGGTCGGCATATTGATTATTCTCGGTGTCGAGGTGTATATCAAAAGAGAAATCAACGAAAACGATTCCAATAGCTTTTACAACTTCAAATTGTAAATAAAGGCTTGCATGTTCCACACTAAATCTTGTGGCATTAATTTTAAGATAATACTCACCTGCCTGAGCAAAGGGACCGATTTGTCCTGAGAAAATTGCCTGATATTCAGAGACTGTCCTAGAGCGAGTGAGAGAAATTGAGGCCCAGTTTTGTTGCTCCAGAGAATAGTGAGCATAAACAGTTGAGATATTCACTTCTGGTCCTTCAAAAAGGACGCTAAAGGAAATGACAGAATAATTAGCATAAATCACATGGTTATAATGGGAAAATTCGAGCAGTTGGAGTGAATGGTCTGTTGCTGTTGCCATGGTTGATTTGTTTCTGGGGACCAAACCATCTTCTGTTGTCATTGTGGGGAGGGAAATGAAAGTAAAACAAAGAAGGCTACCCAGAAGAAAAATGATGAAGCATTTTTCAGTGATTTTTTTCATAGCTTGTCCCCTTATTGCCTATAAAAGATTCAGCCCTATCATTACATATATTCATTTCGAAAACAATTGAAATTGTCGCCAAGAAGAGGAAATTGCTTAAATAGATTAGAAAGATAATATATCAAAAAAATTCAAAGGAAAAAAAGCCGGACAACAAGAATGACAAGCGATGATGATAGTAAAATAAAACAAACTTTATCCGAACAAGAAAAAAGATTGAAACGGGAGAGAACGGCCACTCAAGCTTTGATTAATACTGCAAACATAATCGATCAAGCTGATGGACAAGTATTGTCATCAATGTATAACCCCATAGCTACCTCTCTGGGATTAAGTGACGCTACAAGTATGGGAAGTATCACAACCGCCCGAGCATTGCTACAAGCCATAAGCAGCCCCTTTTGGGGATGGCTCTCTGACCGATTCTCGCGAAAATTGATTTTAGCTATCGGTTGCTTCATTTGGGGTAGCCTTACCATCATTTTAGGCACGTTGAATTCTTTTGCCGGGATAATGAGTGTTCGCGCTCTGACAGGTATAGGCCTTGCAGTTATTGTTCCCACCTCCCAATCATTAATAGCTGATTATTTCCCCCAATCAAAAAGGGGGAGAGCTTTTGGAATGCTCGGACTCACAACGGTGCTTGGAGCTATTGTAGGAACACTTTATGCGACACTCTTGGGAGATAAAACCGTTCTTGGCTTTGAAGGGTGGCGGGTCGTGCTTGTTTCGTTGGGCATTCTAAGCCTTCTTCTGGGGGTTTTTGTATTAATTTTCGGGAAGAATCCTCAAAGAGGTCTCTCAGATGAGTTGGGAATCATCACAGAAGAAAAGCGAAGGAAATTCAGGTTCAAAGACTTTGGCACCATTTTATCAAATAAAACCTTCATGTTAATCGTTGCTCAAGGCGTTGCCGGGTCAATTCCCTGGAATTCTATCTTATTTATGATTCTGTGGTTAGAAACAATGGGAATAGATAGCTTTATGGCGGGAATTGCTTTTGCGGTTGTTGCCATCGGGGCTGCTTTTGGCAACCTCTTTGGAGGTGTGATCGGCGACAAGGCAGAGAAGAAATGGCCAAACAAAGGGCGTATTCTTATTGCACAATTTTCGGTCTTTTCCGGGATACCAATGATGTTTATTCTTTTCTTGATAATTCCAAAATTCCTGATCGTTCCAAAATACGTTTCACAAGGAATCATTCCACCAACAACAACACTCTTTATCTTCATTATTCTTGGTATCCTCACCGGCTTTTTGATAAGTTGGAGTGCACCAGCAACTAATAATCCGATATTCAGTGAATTATTTGAACCTGAAATTCGGGGAACGGCATTCTCTGTCGACCGATTATTCGAAGGAAGCGTTGCTGCAACTGGGACATTAATTGTTGGACTTATCGCAGATCATTTATTTGGCTATGATAAAAATGCAAATGCAACAATTTCAGGAACAGTCAATAATGTCTATGCGTTAAGTTATGCAATGCTTATTGCTACTGTTGTTCCGTGGGTTATCTGCCTTTTATTTTATTCCTTTATTTACTTTACCTATCCAAAAGATAGAGATGCTGCGAAAGATAAATTGATGCGAAGGAGAATAGAATTGCAAGAAAGTGAGAATACCACAGTAATGACAACAGAAAGTGAATTGAAAGAAAAGGAGGGAAATACTTGACCGAAAATGTAAGTGTTATTCTACATTGGAATGCTGATTATGCAGAAATTCCACGAAAGAAGCTGCCGGTCGTCGTGGAAAAATCATACGAACCAATGATCGCCGCCTTAGAGGAATGGCGTGACGGAACTGTTTGTTTCAATCTCACCGGGCATACAATTGAATTCTTGCAGCAGAACTTCCCCGAACTTATTGAGCGAATGAAAGAACTTGTAAGGGAGAATACAATTGAAATGCTTGCTTGTGGCTACAGCCACCCCATCTTACCTTTGCTTCCTAAAGAACGAGTGAAAAAGCAAATAAAAGACCATATTAACCTTCTTAAGAAAACATTTGGGAAACATCCCCAGGGTTTCTGGCCACCAGAACTCGCTGTAAGCCCGGCTATTTTAAAACAGATAAAAGCACTCGGTTTGGATTGGGTCACAATTGACTATGAGCATTTTCAACTTGCACAATGGTTTGGAAATGAATATAACCCCTTTGAACGAAGAAGAGAAACATTAACGGAGTTCCTGGTGAAAGCTTATTGGCTAAAAGGACTGCGACGAGTAAAAGCCTATCTCTCTGCGAAACGGATGATGCAAAAAGCAAATGCAGAGCAGAGTCAGCCACTAGAGCGTGTGATTATTTCAGGAACAGAAACTCTGAAGGCTTATCTTTCATCTGTGAGCTGGACTTATTCCACACAATTTGCTGTTGGAGGGTTTGTTCCTATCTATACAGCAAAAATGCATTTAAAGAGTATTTTGCAGTTGAAAACGAGAATCCTTCCTTTATATGCAAGCGATATTGAGTTCTTTGGCTATAGAACGATGGGACCAACACCGGCTAAACCGCAGTCTCTTGTGAACTTTTTGGAGAAATTAAAGGAAAATAATATCTACACTTCTTCACCTACCCAAATAAAAGACGACTTTTGGGCAGAACAACCCAAGAACATTTGCACGGGCTCGTGGGCACCGAATAAATCACTGGAAATTTGGACCGAGAGTGCAGACAATAGAGAACTCATACGCCGCTTACAGGAAATTTACACCTTCTTGCAAAAATTCGGCTGGAAGAAAAGGATCATTGCAAAAATCGAGCCCTATTTGCGCATTGTAGAGAATAGTGATGCTCGCGGCTGGGCCCCACTTCCGGAACGGAAACAAGAGGCTTACTCGGCACTTAACACTATTTTCGACTTGTTAGAAAAAGAACAAAAGAGATGAAAGACGCGGGCAGTTAATAAACAATGTCAGCAAAAGTATTGCATTTTTTACAACGCATGTCTTTCGTTAGTCCAACAATTCTGGTGGAATAACCTTGTCGTCGAATGAGCAAGGCGCCACACTTTTTACAATGTGTTTCGCTGCCTGCATCTCCAAAGATATTCCCCAAATACACATACTTGAGGCCTGCTTCTAAAGCAAGACTTCTGGCTTTAAATAGAGTTTCTACGGGTGTTGGAGGCAGGTTTAATTTATAATTGGGAAAATAACGGGAAAAGTGCAACGGTACTTCCGGACCCAATTCATCCAAGATGAAGTTAATAATCTCGAGGAGCTGCTTTTCAGAATCGTTTTTTGTTGGGATAAGTAGGGTAGTGATCTCGAGGTGCACTTTTTGTTCATACATAATTTTGCAGGTTTGAAGCACAGCTTCTTGGTGAGCAACTTTGCAGAGCTCTTTGTAAAACTGTTGGTCGCCTTTCAAGTCGACATTCGCAGCATCAATTACGGGAAGGAGTTCTCGCAGCGGTTCTTCTTCGATATAGCCGTTTGTTACGAGCACATTTTTTTGCCCATTTTTTCTAACTTCTTTGGTGGTATCAAGAACCCATTCGTACCAGATGAAAGGTTCGTTATAAGTATAAGCAACTGATGAGCAGCCAGAATATTTTGCATCTTGAGCTGCTTCTGTAGGGGACAATTCTTTGAGTCCATAATGATAATTATCTGGGTCTGCTCTGGAAATATGCCAGTTTTGACAGAAAAGACAAAACAAGTTACACCCTATGGTACCAATGCTGTAAGTACACGTTCCCGGAAGAAAATGATAGAGCGGCTTTTTTTCAATGGGGTCATGAGTAACCGAACTTACTAGCCCGTAATTAGTGGCATATAACTTGCCGTCGCGATTGAGACGGACATTACAACGCCCTTTATCACCCTTTCTTATTTTGCAAAGATTTGGGCATAAGTTACAAGTCACTACTTGATTAGAGCCAACTGTATAATACCGTGCTTCGTGGAGAGGACACATGGAAAGGCACCCATATTATAAAAGGTACTTTATAGTTAATTAGTTCAACGGTTAAGAAAGAAGAAGGGGAAGTAAAAGAAAAGAGGGGTGTTATTTTTTCATGTTAAGAGATTTCAGTGCTTCTTTCTTTAGTTTCTCCTCAAGTTCCATTTCGTATTTCGTGATGCCGGCTTTAAATTTCTTAGCAATCTCTTGTCCCTCATCAACAAGGGCATATTTCAATACTTCCCAGAAGCGTGTGACGGGGATAATCTTGATTTGCTCAAGTTGCTTTTCACTCAGAACGACATCTGCTAAGTTACCCAGTGGGATAATCACTCGTTTTATACCGGCTTCTATGGCTGCTTCAGCTTTGAACGTAACACCACCTATTGGGAGGACTTCACCACGAACAGATAAAGAGCCAGTCATAGCAACATCTTGTTTTACGGGAATAGAGGTTAGGGCTGAAACAACGGCCGTTGCAATAGAGACACTCGCACTGTCACCTTCCACACCTTCATATGACTGCAGGAATTGGACGTGAATGTCATGTTTTGTCGTGTCAATACCGGTGTATTTCTTAATGATAGCACTAACGTTCAAGACAGACTCTTTAGCGATCTCACCGAGCTTTCCGGTAGCAATAATTCGCCCTTCTTGTTTGCTTAGGGTGGGGGTGACTTCTGCTTCCACGTTCATAACAATGCCACTTCGTGAGCCCAAGACGGCAAGCGCATTCACTCTTCCAACAACGGCGCCCTCATTCAAGATAATTTGATAGGCACGTTTGTTTTCGATGAATTTTTCAGCGATTTGTTGCTCTAAGGAGCCTGCAAGAGATTTTGCTTTAAGTACATGTTCCATAGTCGTAATAGATGAGTTTGTTTCACGTGCAATATCACCAGCTGCACGAATAAGTCCGCCCATTTCGCGAAACATAAGTGTAAGACTATTCTTTTTATTGGCGCGTCTTCGGAACTCGCGTATAATCTCTTCAACAGCCTTTTTTGAGAAGTGAGGGATGCGACCATCCTTTACGACTTCTTGTGCTACAAAGCGAACGAGTTTGTTTCGATTCTCGAGTGTATCAGGCATAACTTCATCCATATAGATTTCATAGCCATAACCACGAATACGAGAACGCAATGCAGGATGCATGTCCTTTAATGTTGGAAGGTTGCCTGCTGCAATGAGAATAAAGTCACAGGGGACAGGGTCGGTTCTAACCATCGCTCCGCTGCTCAGTTCGCTTTGACCTGTGATTTGAAACTCTTTTTCTTGCATAGCAGTAAGAAGCTGTTGTTGAGTCCGCATTGCCAAGGTGCTAATTTCATCGCAAAAGAGAACACCCTTGTGTGACTTATGAATGAGCCCAGATTCAACACGCTCATGTGGGGGCGTTCCAAGTCCGCCAGACTGGAAGGGGTCATGACGAACATCACCAAGAAGAGCACCTGCATGCGCACCAGTCGCATCGTTAAAAGGTGCATGTGTTTGCTGGCTGGTATCTACCAGGATTTTCGGGACAAGATTTTCCGACCTACTCCTTAGTTGCCCCATAACTAAAAAGGAGAAGAAGGAGACAAAAGTGCCAAGAAGCACCAGCAAAGGCCGGAAATCGGGGTTGCTTTGAAGCGGAACAAAAATAACATAGAGCATAATGCTAAGGGGAATGAGTAAACTAATGATCATTCGAATATTTTGGCTGCGAGCAGATTTTTCCATATAACGATCAACTATACGCCGTCCTTCTCCTGAAGGCACAGTGACGATTTTCGGATTGTTAGGGTCCTTCTTGTTGGGAACACAAAGAATGTCCTCTAAATCCTCTCTTGGAAGTAATTCTGCCATTGCCGCCCCCAACATACTCTTCCCAGTACCAGGCTCGCCGATGAGTAAAACATTCCGTCGTTGGATCGCGGCTTTCTTAATTAGTTCCACTGCTTTTTTCTGCCCCAACACTTGGTCGATTAATCTGGTAGGGACGGGGATTTCTGCTGTTGATTTAATGTCCACATCAATAAGCGGCTCGGTTTTTTGAACCTCTGGCTTTTTCTTACTCGGACTTTTACTAGTCGTATTAGTCATTTTTAATTCTCTCAGCAATAGCAGTAAAATCACTCAAATCTTCATATAGTATCTAGGACACGCTTTCAGAGGATTTATCAGTGTATGGTTGATTATGGTCATCTTGTCTTTTAAAGACTAACAATCACTTTGATTATTCCAATTTTAAATGTTAGGAACAGGTCAGAAGAAAAAACAAGTAAAAAAAAGATTATATATGAACGTGATACATAAACGAATTGTTGGAGGAAAAAGATGTATGCGTTTTTCTTACAGATTCATCTCCGGTCTTCTCTTGCTCACAGCATTTTGTTTCCTTCTCCAAACGCCAACTTCAGTCATTGGAGCGGAAGATACTAATACAATCACTTTAAATGCTTTCGAATACTATAGCGTGAATGTTACAGCCCACAAAGGGCAAGTGTTAAGTGGCGACTGGGATGTCTCGCCAGCAGATGTCATTACCCCACCATTTCTCGTTTTTATTGTTAGCACGGAACATTTTGTTCTCTGGAGCGCCACTAATAATCTAACGCAAGCAATTAGCCGTATCCCTTCTAAAGAGCTCCTCTATCTTTACGACCCCTTTTTTAGAACCGATGACATCCCCTTTGATAATTACCGGAGTGATATCATCCAAGTAAAAGTGCCGGCCGATAACACCTGGCATCTGGTCTTTTATGCCGGCGCAACCGCCTTCCCTCTTAGATTCCATTGGCATCTGGATGTATTCGAAGGTGCAGTTGTTAATGCTGTTATGTGGGGTCTGGGTGCCATCATCTTGGTGGCAATTGTTGCTACGTTTGTGATTTATCAGCGAAAAGAGCAGAAGAAGTCTTTTGAAGAAGAGTTCGAAAGAATCAAACAAGAGGAAAATAACAAGTCCATTAGTTTATTAGAGTTGACTGAAGACGAAGATTATCAAGAACCCTAGGCTGTTATTTACTCGAGCCAAATTTTTTGGCGTTGTCACTTTAAAAGCAGCATTTGCCTCTCCCCCCTCTGATAAATTGGCCTTTCAAACAGAAGTTTTTGGACCATTTGAATGATAAATTTTCCTTTGGAAAAAGTATATAAACAAAAAAGGTTGACATAACATAGGAGTTTCTTATCTTCTTACGGAGAGAGAGAAAAAAATGAAAAAAAGACTAGTTGGTATGGTTACTTTAATAATAATTTTATCTTCGGTTTTTATTGGCATTGTTGAAACAAAAACTGTGAAAGCACGTGATCCTTTTTTCACGCTGTACTTTTTGGCAATTCAAGGAGGGGCTAATGCTGACTATGGCAATTTTCTTGCACAACAACTAGAACAGATCGGCATAAAAGTAGAGGTGGAAATTCGTGATTGGTTTGAAGTTATCTATCAGTGGCTGGAGTTGCTCATGAGGATTGATATTGTATATATCACATTTTTCACCAACTCGTGGGACCTGGATGCAACAGGCCTTTATAACGAAAACGGTTCTTCGAACCTCGGTTATGATACCAGCATGGACTGGGACGATGATTTAGGAACTGGTAAAAACGAATGGTATATAAGACAAGGTAATTTAATTATGCCCCCTGACTCGGCGGAGCGTATTCAACATTACTGGGAATGGGAAAATTATCTGATGGATGAAATCTTGCCCGGCTTGCCGGGATTTTCTCCTAAGAAGTATGCTGCTGCTTGGACGAATCTTAAAGGTTATAGTATGTGTGAGGGTCTAGTCCAGTCCTGGGGAAAAATGTACTGGAATGGCACACACCCTGGACAAGTGAGTACTGATGAATTCGTCATTGCTGGACAACCTTGGTCTGACTTGAACCCTATTACTCGAGATGATTGGAACTCAGAATTTGGGAGCAGCACCATTCTAGATCCTTTAATTTGGTATGATAGTGACAAAAGTGCTTGGCCTCACCTGGCAGAAAATTACACCTATCTTAACGATACAACTATTCAAATTAGCCTTCGTGAAGGTATCAAATGGGCCCCAGACCCAGAAGGGCTTTTTCCTAATGAATATCTAGATAGCAAAGACCTCTATTTCAGTCTGTATGCTTGGAAGCATCTTTCAAATGAAAGGTATCGCTATAATTGGATTAAAGATATGAAAATCATTGATGATAAGACCATTCGAATCTATGTTGATGCCAAACCAGCCACACCAGAAAAGGAGCCATATGCACGATCCTTGCTGAGCTTAAACACCAATATTTTGCCGAGCACTACTTAAACCAAACACAGTTAGAAGATGGCATTACACCGGATATACTTCATCCTTCATGGGCTACCTTCTCAACTAACTGCTTTGGCACAGGACTGTTCGAGCTTACCAGCTTTACACCAGGTGTTGAGACAATTCTAACGGTCAGAGACGATTGCTGGTGGTTAAATGAATCAATCACAAATGACCCGGCTTTACATTGGAAGGAAAGATTTGGTTTCACCGCCACACAACAAACTAGCATGATGCATCAATTGCGCATTCGATACCTACCTTACCCACAAATGGCTCTTTTAGAATTTGAAGAGGGTAAAATTGATTATACAGAACTCATTAACCCATCTGAAAAGCGAGAAGAATATCTCAGGGAACCGATGTTCGAAATTTATTCTGACATTGGTGATACTTTTGGTTCGTTCGCCTATCTTTTTAGAGGGAGCAAAATCCTGGGAAATCGCACCATCTGCCCTAATAATCCTCACCTAACAAAAGGACTTGCGCTCCGAAAAGCCATTGCTTATGCGATTGACAGGGAAGAAATGAATAATATTATTCATGGCGGTGACTATTTCATTACTGATTGGCCTATCTCTCCAAAATTAGGAATTTGGTGTAACCCTGATATCATACGCTATAGACATAACTTGGAAAAAGCCAAAGAATACATGTTTTACGCAGGATATGATGTTGATTATACAATCAACCTCTCTAGAAAGCTCACTGTGATAAGTCTTAGTTGTGTTAGCTTTTTTGCAATGATGATACTAGTAAGAGGAAAACAGAAGAAAAGAAAATAGTGTTAATAAAACCAAACAAAGAATATATTGATACCAAGAATCATTAATCCTTTCAAGTGAGTTATTCTTGACTGACAACTTAAAAATGAGCAGCACTTCAGCCGAAGTGAAGCGCAATCTCTGCCAGAAATGCCAGGGTTGGCGGAAGCTTTGTGGGCATGGTATCTGTCCTATTTTAGCAAAGGCTCAGTCCATTGCTGAAATTCAGAAAACCTTTACTAAGACAGACTTTTTTGGTGCCTCACCACCAGGTTTTTTTGTGGGGGAATATGGCTATCCTCGCGTTTCCATTGGCCCACTCGTTCCCCCTGTCGCTTCAGAAGACACCTCTATTTACGATGCTGAGGAGCAGTGGATCTTTAAGACTATGGAGGAGATTATTGGCTATCGTAGCGCTTTAGTTCGGGGAAAGAAAACAATTAGCGTAAAAAAAGCCAAGGAACCTGGGCATCGATTACTCGAGACAACCCAAGAGCTTGTAATGTCAAGTAAGCCAGTGGATACAGAAATGTCTTTTATTAAACGTCCCAAACTCGAGTTGGTCTTCTCGCCTCGCGTCCCCCCTGCCGGCCCGTCAGGGGTAATAAAGCAAGCGCGCCTAACAGAGAATCCAAAAGTTCCTCAGGTTGTCGATAAAGTGGTGAGTGATATTGATCTGAAAGCCATCAACGGCATCATAAAACTTTATGATGATAAAATAAATCAGCGACACATTACCCGGCTACTTTCCGCAGGATTATTTGGAGTGAAGAAAAATCGAAAACTCGTTCCTACGACATGGTCCATAACTGCGGTTGATGATATTCTTGGAAAACGTTATTGGAAACGAATTATTCATAACCCGTGGATTAACAAAGTCAAAATCTTTCATTATAAAGCCTTAGGAAATCTTGTAGTTATTTTCTTGTACCCCTCTGCTTGGATGTTTGAAGCGTTCGAATATTGGTTCTTCGGTTCTAGCGATGCTATGGCAGTTGATTGGGAGACCTGGCGGGGACGAAAAACCTATGCAAAAGATGTTGCTGGTGCTTATTATTGTACCCGTCTTGAAGTCCTCGAGTATTTGGATATGATTCAGCGACAAGCAGGGTGCTTTCTGTTCATGGAAGTAGACAAAGAATGGATACCCTGTGGTGTCTGGCGATTTCGTGAAATAGCAAAAGAGGCCTTAAAACAACAACCAATACTGGCAGATACATTAGAAGATGGATTCCTTGAGTTAAGGAAAATTATCCGTTATCCTTTGGAGAAATACCTCGAGAGAAGTAACACCTATAAAATTCTGCGGAAGCAAGAGACCCTTGAACAATTCTTTCCAAAAGATGTTCAGGGATAAACCACGTAAAAAAAGAAAAAAAGAGAAAGAAGCAGTAGCTATTTCTTTCGCTTCTTCACCATTCGATAAGCATTTGCTTGTATTTTGTCAGCTGCTTGTGTCATTCCTCGCTTTTCAGCCAACATGATTTCATCAAGCTCTTCGATTTCCTCCTCCAAATACTGTTGGGCTGCAACAGCCTTGGGAGCGGCTTTCTTGAGTTTTGCTTGCATCGTTTTCATCAATTCTTTCCCTCTCTTCCGGTCACTTTGCATCACTTGGGCGGCTCTTTGCACTGTATAGCCGGCAATAAGATCAGCATCCAAACTTTTCTCAAGTTCCTCCTTGAGTTCTGTTACCTCGAGTTCTTTTTCGATGACACGAATGCGCTCATTATCATTCTCATCCTGATATTGAATCTGGATTTGCACCGGAACTTTCTTTCGCTTTTTAATGTCTTTTTTCGGTTTTAATTCAAAAGAAATGGAGCGTGACCGGGAAAGACCACCAATAGCAATGTCTTCACCAGGATTGACTTTTTTCGTTCGTGTCCCCATTCCAGAGACATGCATTAATTCGAGTTCTTGAGGAACGATCACTTTTATTCTGGCCCGTCTTCCAATAAGTTGGTCGCCTGCAAGTAAGGAAAAACTATCCTCAAGCTCAGAAAGGTCAACATAGAACAAGTCCCCGCCAGTGATTTCAGGTAATTGCGCTAGCGTTTTTAACTCGAGAGAGCCTTCGCCTGCAATACCAACAATATCCAAAATAATGCCATTTTTACTCAGTTCTTCAGCAATTTTCCGGTAGAATTGTTTTCCTTCGGGGGAAGCGCTAGACAAGCTGCCAATGCCTTCATTTGCCATACCATCAGTTAAAAGCAAGATGCGCCCTGTACCAACATGCAAAGACATTACCCGTGCAGCGACAACAGCGGGACCGAGAGCTGTCGAGTTCAAAGATTCCATTTGTCTAACTGTTTTTTCCCAGAGACCCATAGTTTTACCAATCTGAATTTTTGGCAGTTGATTCTTGATCCAAGCATTTTTTGCTATTTGTTGTTCTATGGCTTTGAGATCATAAAGATCGTCGCCACTAATCTTCTCCACTACTTCGCCATCAGGTGAGTAGATGCGAACTTGACTTTCAAAAGTAATCAAACCGAAAATAGCATTTGCATTGCTTTTCGAATAAGATTTGAGGGTGGAAATAAGGCTCTTTTTAACTCCGGCAAGTTTTGCGCCACTCATCGAACCTGAGACATCTAAAACGGCGATAAGAGAGTTCCCTTTTTGCACCCCATCGCCAAAATCCTGCGTTGGTTTCTCAGGTGGGATAAACCAGCCAGCATAAGGATCTATCTTTGTTGGTAAATCCTTGGGGTCAATAACATTTATTGTGCTACAATAATTGCACTTGAAAAACATGCCCACTTTTGGGTCCGTTTGCACAGATTCTAAAGAAGTTAATATTGCTCCACAATTGGAGCATACAATGGGTTTTCCTTTAATCTCTCCTTTGACTTCCTCAAATTCACTGAAAGAAAGCTCCCCAACAAGAGGGATATCTTCAAGAAGCTTTTCAGAAGCAGGGATTTTATCCCCAGTAGAGAATCGCATAAGTTTCATTTTATCACCAAACAATTTGTTAAAAATTCTTCTCTACAATTAAATAGCTCTAGCTTCAACGAAGTGTCTACTCCACCTAGTTTGCCATTAATTGTAGTTAGTGAAGAAAGATATCTGAATATTTTCTAGCAGCCCTTTTTAGCTATTTAAAGCTATGTTTTCCGATATTTTCGAGGAGGAAGCCGTCTGTTGGAGAAAGAGAGCAGCTAAGTCTTAGATGGTATTTCTCCCAAAATCCGCAACAGCCGTTGCAATGCCCGTTTTATTGCTTGTTTTTTGTCCTCCTCAGTAATGGAATCGTCACGAGCAATTTGCAACAACTCGTTTAAACTGCTCTTTAAGAACGCACGAGAGGCAATACCACCACTAATATTAAACAAGCGAACTTTTAAAGTCTGAATTAATTCATAAGTTTTAAGGCTCAGAATCCCCTGTTCACGTTTCAAACTATAAAGCTCTTTTCCGGTGACCATACTTTTCTCTTCCGTTTCTGTCAGTATTGCTTCTAAATCTTCACCCTCTAATTCCAATAATCTTTCAGAAGATGCTTCAGGTAAAGCATTTACTATTTGATTATAGGTTGCCACTAAAGAAGGAAGTTCACTAGCGGATTTCGGGAGCAACAAAGATAATGAAGGTTTGGCTTGTTTTGTCGGTCGAACGGTTTTTGAAATGGAAAGCGGGTCCCGCGGCCGTTCTAATGCTTCTTCGACACTTATTTTTTGTGACGCGGGGGTTTCTGGAATGGACTCATCTTTTTGCATCAGAAAACGCGTTCGGTAATAATCTAATTCTCCTTCCCAGTTTTGTGTCTCAGCAAATTCTATTGATTTAATGAAGGTTAAAATTTTCTCAAGGTAGGCTGCGACCGGGAGTGTAATCAACTCTTCTTGTAATGCTGCTATTTTAAAGATTAACTCATCTCTTTCCTCTGTTAAAATGTCTAACTTTTCTTTTAAAAAAGAGAGTGCCTTCGTAGATGTTTCTTCTGATTCCCGTAAATTTGCCACTACTTTTTTTGTTTCTTTTAATTGTAATGTTCTTTTCTGTAATGTTTCAAGCGCTTTGAAGAGTTGGAGTTTTGATTCTGCATTAGTTGTTGCTTTTTTCAAATATTGGATTAAAGCGCCTGTTTGCTCGGCTGAGAGTGTCATAGGAGATGAAGGGGGCGGTGGAGCTGGTAAATGTAAAAGCTGTAATAACTTTTGAGTAATATCGATGGAAAGGGTTGTGGCTTTTTTCTGCCAGGGCTTTCTTCGTTGGGAGTTTTTTTTAAACAAAAAGAAGCACCTAGAGGGGATCTTATTCTTTGCTAGTTAATTCACTCTTTTTTTGTACCTTCATAGTTATTAAACTCCCGATAGTTACTAAGATGAGCAAAATTGGAAAGAGAATAATTGTTATTTTTGCACTTGGATCACCGGCAATGAGATCCGTAATAATTCGGCTGAAGAAAATGCCAAAAAGAATGGTCGAGGTGATAAAACCCAGAAACGGCCAAATAAATCGCGCATTTATCTTTTTCCTAAGAACCAAACTTGCCAGAGCAATAATTGCAAACAGTAATAAAAAGATAGAACTTGCTAATTCGGCGATTTGTTGCAAATCCAAACTTAAGGTCATAACCAAAGTAATTATACTTATGAAGAGAATGCTAACAAAAGGCACACGGCTCTTCTTTGAGACTTTCTTGAAAAAGTGGGGGAAGATGCTTTCTCGAGCCATAACATAGGTCAGCCGGGAGGAGCCATACAGTGATGCGTTATATGCGCTTGCCGTTGAAAACAGAGCGCCTATAGTGATAATAATAAATCCCGCAGCTCCTAAGACTGGCTGAGCAGCGTAAGCTAAAGCATATTCGGCTTTTTCTGGGTCACCAGCAAATTCAGTATAGGACGTTCCTCCAAGGGCAGTAAAAGCGACCAAGATGTAGATTATCGATGCTGTGATAATTGTTGTGTAAATAGAGCGAGGGACATTCTTTTCCGGCTCCTGAATTTCCTCGGTAGCATTTGGGATTAGCTCCATGCCTTCATAAGCAACAAAAAGAATGGACGTTCCTACAACTGCCAACATAATACCAAGAAGAATGTTGCTGGAAGGGTTCCCCTCTAAGTCAATGAAAAAGGGCGTGAGATTAGTTTTGGCGTTTTTTACGGCAGCAGGAAAGGTAATCGCAATAAACGCAACGAGAATAATGACCTTAATCAAGACGATGATATTTTGTGACTTGCCGGTTTCTTTCACACCCACAAGGTTAATAACAGTTGAGAGGGTGATGAGCAAGGTTGCGAAGAGAGAGAAGACTAAACGGAGAAGGCCAATATCACTCAAATCATGGGCAGGAGTGAGGAGGTTGATCATTTGAGCAAAGTAAATGCCAAAAGTATAGGCATAGAGTGAACATGATGCAAGATAGCCTACCCAAAGGAACCAACCAAAAACCCCGCTGAATGTCCTACCAAAAGCCTCACGAGCAAAGGTATAACTACCCCCAGCAGACTGATATTTAAGAGAGAGTTTAGAGAACGAATAACCAATAAGAACCCCCACTATCCCACCAAAAACAAACGAGAGAATTGCCGCTGGACCGGCAAGTTTTGCGGCAATACCCAGAACACTGAAAACTCCGCCACCAATGGTCCCCCCTAATCCAATACTTACTGCTTCTTTAAAACCCAACTCTCGCGACAATTCTCTTTCGGAGATGATGCTAATGCCTGCGTCATTTTGAGAAGAATTCTTGGAACGACTCTTTTTTTCCTTGAGGGCTAAGGTGCCGTCCTTCTTGTCGTTCTTTAGAGTAGCATCATCCATTTATTGTCAAACTCCAAAACATGCTTTTTTTTGTAGGGGCGATAATTTCATCAAAGAAAAATACCTACTTTTAAAAAGATACCTTTAATTTTAGAAAGAGAATTACACCACCTACGGTCTAACAAATGTCTTTATGAAAAATAACTGCGACGGGAGATTTACTTTTATTATATATTGTATTTGTATCCGTTCCAAACAATCCGAAAAAGCGTCTTGGGACATAGGAAACACCCATAATTACAATATCAGCATGTTCTTTATTAATATATTGGCTTACAGAACGCCCAACATCGCGCCCAACAATGACTTTAGTATTCATGGGATAAAGCAGATGAATACTATATTGGCCGGCGAGTTTGATAAATTCCTTTTCCTCTGATATAATTAACTGATTGTCATCGGAGAGAATTGGAACAGTTTCAGGAACAACAATAACGTGCAGGAGTGTGATTTCTGCATGCGGTGCTTCTGTCACTTTTGCAAGAGCAATAGCAATTTGTACTGCTGACAATTCATAAGGGTCGGGTCTACCCATTGGGACTACAATCTTGCGAGGTGAAAAGCGAGAACTATAGGTCACCCAATCTCTCACAGGCGAACGAATAATCATTACAGAATAGGGGCTCGCACGAGCAACATGCTCCGCAATACTCCCGGTAAAGCGCTGAAGAAGACCTTTCCGCCGACTCATCATCACAGTCAATTTTGGTGCAAGGGCTTTTATTTCATCAACAATGGCATGTTTCAAGGGGACATTACGTGGGAGTTCTTTAATGATCGTTTCTACTGGAACCTGCAGTTTCTTTGCTTCCTCGTTTAACCATACAAGCTGTTTCTTGAAAAAGTAATTCTCGGTTCTAGATGATTTGTTTACAAAATGTAACACTTTTAGGTTTGCTCCAAAACAGTCAGCAGTAACTAATGCAAGAAAAATAGCATCACGTTCAGCAGGATAGCCCATTAAAGGAAGGAGAATGATATCTCCTGGAGAACTGAATAATCCTGAGTCTATAGAAGGATACTTGCCACTCATTTTGTTATGAAACGGCTCCTGGTTCTTAATTGTGAAAGAGGGAATCTATTTGGTATGAGTTAATACCATTACTACAAAATAAGTTTAGCTCTTAGAAAACTTTTTCCAAAATGTCCTCAAAGCAAAGGTTTTTTTATAGAGGTGAGCAATCAATGAAACACGCACAGAAAGAAGCCACCAAGTGTCATTTGAAATTTCCGTGGGGAAACAAAATGACCGATGTAAAAACCTCATTTGATTATATGTTCAAAACTATAGTCATTGGTGACGGTGCGGTAGGGAAAACAGCCATAACATATCGCTATGCAGAGGACAAATTCCAAGAAAACTACAAGATGACCATCGGTGTTGACTTTACCATTAAACATGAGGTGGTAAAGGACAAGCGAATTAAATGTCAGATTTGGGATACAGGGGGGCAAGAGAAATTCTCACGCATCCGGCCATTATATTATCGGGGAGCGCTGGGTGGATTGGTCGTTTTCGATGTTACCAATCGAGAATCGTTCGAACATTTAGATAAATGGTTCACTGAGATCGTCGCTAATTGTAAAAAGATCCCACTAATTATCGTTGGAAATAAAATTGACCTCGAGGAACAACGGGCTATTAAAACCGAAGAAGGAAAGGCCTACGCGAAAAAGAAAACAAAAGAACTCGGAGTGAAAATCCCTTACTTGGAAACTTCGGCAAAAACAGGTGAAACTATCAAGAAGGTTTTTCGAGAATTAATTACAATGATGGTTCAAGAAGCGGATGAAACCATTCGACGAAGAGAATTAGAGAAACAAAAGAAAAAAGAGGAAAAGGAAGCACCTTAAAGTTCATTTGTAGTTTAGGTTTAACAAAAGTTTCTTGTGTGTGATTTAAGGTCCTGGAGTGATAAATGGCGGCGCTTCGTCTGGAGGGCCTATTGTTAATGTTATAGCAACCCAAAGCAAAACTACTACCCCGAAGAGGAGGAAGAGTTTCATTCGACTGTTCATCATTAATTTTTTCATTTTTGTTTTTAACCTCCGTGTGGAGAAATGATGTTTCTCACAGTGATTAGCGGCAATTTTTCTTTAAAAAGGACTAAATGATCAGAAAGAGAGGAAAAAAAGGAACAGCAACGCATTCTCTTCAAGAGAATGGTTGGTTCTGTTATCAATTACTTTAAAGGTTCACTAACTTGAGCAAGTATTCCCATTCTTTATTAAGAGCTTCTTGGAATTTTGCGATTAAATCTGTCCGTTTTTCAGGCTTGAACAGATGTTTAAAACGTCCTTGTGCTGCGAGATATTCTTCGATGGGTTTCTTGCGCTCAGGTTTGTTTGCAATGGCTTTGCTTTTCGGACTGAGTACATATTCCTTTCCGTCATAGATCTCATAAAGCGGGAAGTAACATGTATCTATTGCTAATTGCGCCACTTTCACAGAGTCCTTCTCCGGGAAGCGCCAGCCTCGGGGGCAGGGCATATCCACTAAGATGAAAGCAGGGCCATCAGCATCAAGGGCTCGGCGAACTTTTGTCATAAGGTCACGATGCGCTGCAGGAGAGGCGGTTGCAATATACGGTATCTTATGTGCTGCTGCAATGGCTACAAGGTCTTTTCGCCATTGGATTTTGCCGGGGATAACACTTCCGGCCGGTGAGGTGGTGGTCGCAGCATACATAGGTGTTCCACCGGAGCGTTGAATGCCGGTGTTCATGTACGCGCCATTTGTATAGCAAATATAGACAAAATCATGCCCTCGTTCCATAGCGCCGCTTAAAGATTGAAGCCCGATGTCATAGGTTCCGCCATCGCCACCAAAAGCGATAATATCAGGTATTTTCTTCAGCTTGCCTTTTCGCACCATGGCCCGAAATGCTGCTTCTGCTCCACTTGCAGTTGCTGCTGCATTCTCGAAGGCATTATGATACCAGGGAAGCTTCCAAGCAGTGTAGGGATAAATAGTTGTAGCAACTTCCAAACAGCCTGTGGCATGAAAGATAACCACGTCATTTGGGTCAGTTACGAGGGTGGCAAGTCTAGCGATGGTTCCGGCAGTACAGCCTGCACAAAGCCGGTGGCCAGGAGCAAGACGATTCTCGGTGTGAATGAGCTCTTTTGCCTTGGGGATCTTTACTTTCTTTAATTCTTCTTTAGTAACCATTTGTTTATTCCTCCTATTACTTTCTCAAACCAACCCACTCAATGGGGACAGGCTTTTCTGTGCCTTTAAGGTTGAGAACTTGCTTGTAGATGTGCTCGAAGTCTTCGACGAGAACATCTCTACCACCAATGCCGGCAATGAAACCAAAAATCTGGGGACGGTTCTTGTAGTTATAGAGTGTGGTTTTAAGGTCTGAATAAAGAGCTGGTCCTGGAGCACCGAATGTCAAGTCACGGTCAATGACTCCAACAGCTTCCACATCTTTGAGTGCTTTTGCAAGTTCGGTCCCCGGGAAGGGACGATAGGTCTTCACTTTAATCATACCAACTTTTTCGCCGTTCTTGCGAAGCTTGTCTACAACAAACTTTGTCGTTCCGGAAAGAGCGCCCATCGTAACGAGTGCGGTCTTTGCATCTTCCATCTGATATTCTTCGATCATCCCATAATAGCGGCCGGTCTTTTCGCCAAATTCTTCAAAGGCTTTGGGAATGACCTTCCGGGCTGCTTCCATAGCAAGTTCTTGTTGATATTTGACTTCCATGTAATAATCAGGAAGAGCCAATAAACCACTAGAGACAGGGTTTCCTGGTATAGTGGGGTATTTCATCTGTCGTTCCGGCAAGAAGTCCTTGACGAATTTTCTATCAAGAGGGCTAACACCCTCTAAGGCATGGGTGAGGATAAACCCATCAAGGCCAAACATCACAGGAAGGGAAACATCAGGATGCTCACCGATCTTGAAGGCCAAGAAGGTATTGTCATAGGCTTCTTGAGCCGACTCGGAAAACATGGAAATCCAGCCTGTGTCGCGACAGACGGTCTGGTCAGTCAATTCGCCGTGAATATTAATCGGGCCACTGAGGGCGCGGTTAGCAACCGCCATGACGATAGGTAAGCGAGAAGCAGCAGCAATGAAGAGGATCTCATACATGAGCGCCACTCCTTGACTTGCAGAAGCGGTGAACACTCTTGCGCCGGTGACACTGGCACCAACACACGCACTCATTGCGCTGTGTTCAGATTCCACACAAACAAACTCCGTGTCTACCTCACCATTATTCACAAACTCACTGAAATGTTCGACAATAATGGTTTGAGGGGTAATGGGATAAGCAGCAACAACATCGGGATTAATCACAGCAGCAGCATTTGCAACAGCTTCGTCGCCGGTCATACCAATTCTTTTTGCTTTAGAAGTAACAGCTTTTGTCATTCATCATCACCTACTTGGTCATATCCTTCATTTCAATGGCATCAGCCGGGCATTCCTCAGCACAGATGCCACAACCCTTGCAATAATCAAAATTCATGACGGGATAGTCATCCTTATCCATGGTTATTGCCGAGTCCGGACAGAGGAAAAAGCAGGTGGTGCAGCGAGTGCATTTTTCACGGTCGACAACCGCTTTGAACGCACTCCAATCGCCGGTCTTAAAATATTTAGATGAGCCGGCAAAAGGAACAGAGCCACCCATGGGGAGCTTTTCATAGCCCCATTTCTTCTCTATCCATTCTTTCATTTCTTTATCAGAGAGGGTATTTTTCGCCATTATTCACTCATAACCTCCTCGTACGCGCGTTTGATGGCTTTCACATTTTTCTCACCAACCACTCCCGGAAACCGTTCTGCAGTCGCTTTGCAAATATTGTCCAGCTCAACAATAGCTGTGACTTTGACCAGAGCGCCAAGCATGACAGTGTTCGTAATTGGTCGGCCTAACTCTTCGGTAGCAATCTTGGTCGCATCAACTTTGTAAAAAGAAACTTTTTTCGCGATACCAATCTTGCTCTTTAACTCGTCCATAGAACCGGCGAAGTTTGCAATAACAATTCCGCCATCTTTCAAGCCTTTGCCAAGGTCGACAGTGCCAATCAATGTGGGGTCAAGAATAACGATAATATCGGGATAATGAATCTCCGTTTTAATGGTAAAAGCTTCTGAGGAAATTCGTGTGAACCCTTCAATGGGGGCACCGGCTCGTTCTGGACCAAAAGCTGGAAATGCGTGGACATATTTGTCTTCCATTAATGCCGCTTCTGCAGCAATACGAGAAGCGGTGACAACACCCTGCCCACCACGTCCATGAAATCGAATGTCAGTAATTTCTGCCAATGGTTTTTCACACTCTAAGTGTTTTTTCTTCTTCAATTCGAGTTTAAACTCATAAACTATTTTTCAACCGTCAAAGCCTCAGCAACTGATATGATTCAAGAAGCTGAGAGCGCCGTCGGTGAAAAATATCGGATGTCTTTGAGTGTTAAGAAAAAGCTCTTGGCTTTTTAATTTTATTCTTAAATTGAAATTGGTTGTTTGAATAGAAGAAGAGTTCAAGGTTAAAAAAGAAAGAAAAGAGAGAAAAATCAACGAAGGGGGAGGTCGTTGGGGGTGTTGTTCTCTGTTAGTAGTCGTACGCGTTCATTATACGCTTCTTGCCAGTGATAATTGTATACCAATAAGACAATTGCAAGGATCAATCCTACAATGCCAATTAGTGCGGTTGTCACGTACACAACAGGGCCAATTGGCCCCGGGAAAAAGTACATCTTAATGCGATAAACAAGCGATGAAGCAACACTCATAAAAGCACTAAATAACATGATTGTAAGTACTTTTCCACCGCTTGCCACTTGCTGAGAGCCACGAACAGGATGCGCTGCCAGGTAGCGCTGTAGTTTATGGAATTTAACATACATGGCAACGAACAAGCCAATGGGTGGTAGACAAAGAGCTAAAAGAATGAGGATAACAGTCTCATTCTTAGTTGAGGGGACATTTGCTGGCCGGGGGTATTTATCTAACCGGTTAAGGTCATCTAAATTAAGATAGAGATAAATGAGTCCTCCAATGCCGAAGGTTATAATAGAAAGCAATAACCAAAGCCAGAAACTCCGCTGATTTAATATTGGTAGTTGTTGCGTCAATTTACACAAACACTTCCTGAAGCTTTTAACTGAAATTTAAGATAATGGCAAAAAGAGGGCTTTTCTTCCATAAATTCTTTTCCATCAAAGAAAAAAAGAAGGGGAAAAACAATGCGGGTCGCTTTTCACTCATTTTAAATCAATTGGATTCAGATGTTCGTCTGGGCATTTATTGGTTCACCTTTGGTTTTCCCTTGTTTTAAATCGACCATCTTCGCACGATACAATTTTAAGAAGAAACCAATAGCAATAATGGTTAGCAGAATGATTTTTGCGATTAATGCAAAGTATAAGATTATGCTATAAATTAAATCGCCATCACTAAAAATCAAACCGTGTTGGATGAGAACAGTATAAACAAGGTTTTTTAAAGCAAAGAGCACGCCCACGCCGGCAGCCCAATTACCAAAGACATAAAGTAAATGAAGGTTTTTCGTAGAATTTTCCGCTTGTTTCAAGAAGGCTCTTTCCGTGAAGAAAAGCGATAAAGAAAAGAGCACTAAGTTGATGCCATAAAGTAATGCATTAAGCTCCCAGTGCCTTAACCATGGCGCAATTTTTTGGAAGATATGCGTGCCGTAAAATAGTGTTGTTAGTTCTGAGTAGTCGGGCAACCCCCAATAGAGGCGATACAGGAGGGTTGCTATTACCCAGCAGAGCCACAAAACAGCTGAAAAGGTGGCGGATTTTGATTTGTTACTAATGGCATCCCAAGCAAACCCTGCTGCGAGCAACCCTCCAGCTACTAAGTCAAGATAAAGTGGCACACTCAGGAAAATAAGGAAGTAAGCCGAGTAAGTAGTAGTGAATTTATCATTCGAATTAAGGGATGAAAGGAGCGAAGTGATTATAAAGAACAGCAAGAGTAAGCTGTTTTGCACGACGAAAAGTAGATAGCCACTGGCGAGGATCTTTGTGGGAATTCGTGAGCTAAGTGGAGCGTTTTCCCGAGCGGCAGGTTTATCTTGAGAAACCTCTCTCTCAATTGACGAAGAAATTGGTTTCGACCTTTCCCGTTTGACGGTTTTTCGTGTTTCAATTATCAATAGAGCCAATCCAAATGAGGGGATTATTAGTAAAACGGCAAGATTTAGCCATGAAATCCAACTTGAAATTGGAGTAAATGGAGCGCGATAGAGAAGAACAGGTTCAACAACATTACTAACATCTAAGACATATAAGAGATAGGTCTCCGGCGTATAGACAAATCGCCAGAGAAAGAGCGTGGAATCCTTGAAGGCAATATCGACAAAGTTGTAAAGAGTATTAATCTTAAAACTGTATTTTTTAGTAAATCTTTCATTTAAAATATCCTGATAGCTGGAAATGAGAGTCAAAGAATGAAAAGATTCAAACTTGAAGATATAAAGGGTTTCAGAATTGGAAAGATAAAGATAGCCGGAGGTATACTGCAAGAGCCCGAAGACAGTAGAAATCCCGAGCGAACCGCTGCTTAAACGAGAGACGTTAAGAGGGTTAGAGATATTAAAAACATAAAAAGCATTATTCTCAGAGTGCGCAAAGACGAAGGCAAGGGTTTCATTTATCACCATCAGAGAATAATCATACGAATATATAAACCAATCAAGAGACTGATCTGCGGTATAATTGTAAAGTGCTTCGGGAGTTACTGAGAAATTACCAAGGGCATAAGAGGAGAGATAATAATTACTGACAACAAAGAGGGTGGAATTCACAATGGCAAAATCAACCGGTCGCCAGGTATTATTTGCATAGGCGGACCAGAACCAAGATAGTGTTGTAGGGGAGGTCAAGTTGTAAATATGCAAGCTATCAGAGATCAATAAAAGATGCCCCCTATAGAACCCAAATGTGAGGATCTTATTAGGTTGCTCATAGCGAGCAGCTACTGAAAGATTTTCAGGGTTAGAGCAATTGAGAATATAAAGATAATAGTGTGTTTGAGCAGTCTCGTTATCCGGTTCACTAGAAGTAATAAATAAGAGGTCCTCAATGACAAGAATTTTTTGTAATGTACTTCCTGAAAGAGTAAACGTACCTATAAGAGTGGGTGAAGTATAATCACTAATGTCATAGATTTCAATAACATCACTTTTAAGGGCATATAAATAACTCTCATCCAAGAACAGAAATTCTTTTGCTTTCGTGAAGTTTTGTGCTAAAGAGGTTTCTCCCCCAAAAAGATCCTCTCTAGCACTAACTTCACTTTCGGAGATAACTGACGGATTCTTATTTGCGGCGGTAACATTGTTCAATTGGGTTTGTTGTGGGTAAAAAATTGTAAGCATAAGAAACAAAGCGATAAAAATTATCGCACCAAGAAATGGTAAACGAGTGATTTTTTTCGAGTTGAAATACTTCATTCGATAATCACCTATGTATTAACTTACCTCCTCCATTTTACTTAAAACATCTCGAACAAAAGTTTAGAAACAGTTTTGGGCGCCATGATCATTTTTCTTTTCTTGTTAACATAAAACTGCCGGAGCCACTAACTGCTCTAGAATTCATATCTTTTTTCAAATACCTGGAATAACAATCTCGCTAGAGTTGTTGCAAGCGTTGTAAGTCAGGAACGTTCAAATCTCGCAATTAAAAGGATGATTATTTGGTGCTTTGGCGGGCCTTGTGGCTAATATATAAAGATGGAATAGCTTGAGGGCAATTATAGAACAATAAAGCCAGATTGTTCCTTGTGAGTCATAAAAATTATAATTGATAAGCAGTATATGAGAATTAGCGCGTATAAAATTAGCAGAGAAGAAGAACGATGATTTTACCAAAGTATGTTGCGGTTCAGGCTTACCTCGAGGCAACAGGAACTGCTTTTGCAGATCTTAAGTATCTTGAACCACTTATCACAGCAATGTTAGAACGAAAGAATATGACCATTGAAGACGGGCGAGAAATTTTGGGCTTCAAGTCAGATATCGCCAAAACGATTTTTAATTTACTACAACATATCGGCGTGCTTGCCATCGAGAAAAAGCCTGAAGGAGAACTCGACACATTTATCTTGACTAACTTCACGAAATTTGTGCTTGATAAGAAGAAACCAGGGCAATCTATTGTTCAACCACTCACTCCCTTCTTTCTCTCCTGGTTGCCCTTTAAGATTTTTTTAAAGTACTTGCAGAACAATCCCGGAGCTAATTTGAACGAAATACGAACGAAGCTTGGAGCACAAATCTTGAGACATACCTCTGATATCAAAGCTTTGCGCATCTCTGACATTATTCGACGAGGAGCGTATATCCCCTTCAATGAGATGGTTATTGCTAAAGTGTTAGCAAATATCGGTGAATATTTAGGGCTGGTGACATACGAAAAGAATACTGGCCCCTACTATCTCAGCCCCCTTGGAAAATACGTCACAAACTCCATTGATTTATTGAATTTTCAGTTTAAGAATCTCGACCCAAAAATCAGTCCGATGAACCTTGCGTTTCTTGACTTTGTTGAGCGAGGAGGCACAAACCTCATTGCATTTTCAAATACAGAGGGATTAGATGCTTTGCGTGAATTCTACCGGATGGTCGAGGATAAGATTGCACTACGAACACTCGTTCGGATCCTCTACACAAAAAGTAATTTTAATGCCCTCATATCCACTGACAGTGCATTCTGGAATTTCACCTATCGATTTTCAAATATTACATATGACCCGATAAAAGTCTTGGAGTTCAATTCGAAAATAATGGATTTTATTGAAGTATAACAAAATCACCTTTAAGAAATAGCCCGTCATTTTGTCGAAAAAGCAAGTTCCAGACCAGAAAAAGGGATAATAATGATATACAATTCATAATTAATTTGAATAATTTTTTAAAGGTGGTGAACCCATCATTTTTATCGAGTTATTATTTATGGACTCAGGTTTTAATTAGATAGAGTTGAGAGTTATGAATAAAAGAAAAATCAAAAGTAGATGTTTTGTTGTTGTTACTCTCGGCTTTCTTTTCTTGTCTTCTTTGAGTTATGTAAACTCTCTTGGGAAGCAACAAGGCACTGAAATGGAAAGTAACATGACAAACAACTTCTCTGTTTTGGAGCTGTGGCAAATTTTACTCGCAGCGGGTTTTACAGAGGGGCAAATTAACGAGTTCTTAGCAAAGGTGCTGACAACAAATCCTGCCCCCGTTGGGTTCTATGAGATCACCCCAAAAGATGCTCCCGGAATTATTCTATTGTCGCCTTCTAATGGTGCAATAATTAATGATGCCACTCCGACTTTAGATTGGAAAGATGTCACAGGAGACTTTATTACCTATAATGTTCAACTAGATAATGATAACGACTTTTCAAGTCCAATCGTTAATTCTCAAACGGCCGCATCTCAATATACTTGTAGCAGTCTTTCTGATGGAACCTATTATTGGCGTGTCCGTTATAAGGATCAATTTGATATCTGGTATGATTGGAGTGACGTTTGGAGTTTTACTATTGATACCGTTCCTCCTGGGGTACCAACTCTTGTCTCACCGGGAAATGGAGCCTTGATTAACGACAATACCCCCACACTTGATTGGAACAGCGTTTCCGGTGCGAACCTTTATCAAGTGCAGGTTGATAATACAAACGATTTCTCAAGTCCAATAATCGATACTACTACAAGCAATAGTTTTTATACAACCCCCACTCTTGGCGATACAACCCTTTATTGGCGCGTACGTGCCCGAGATGCTGCCGGAAACTGGGGTGGCTGGTGTGCTGCCTGGCATTTCACAGTGGATACAACACCACCGGGGACACCCTCATTGATTTCACCATCTAATGGGGCAATTACTAATGATAATACTCCTACCCTTACTTGGTCTGCTGCTTCAGGAGGATATCAATACCAAATCCAAGTGGATACTGAAAATACCTTTCCAAGCCCAGACTTTAGTAGTTATACAACAAATACCTATGTCACTACTTCAAGCCTTTCTGATGAGATTTATTTCTGGCGGGTGAGATCTCAGGACGCTGCAGGTAATTGGGGTAGCTGGAGCAGTGTTTGGAGTTTCCAGATCGATACTGTTCCCCCTGGTCAAGCTGGCGTGGTCTCTCCAAGTGACGGGGCAAGGATAAATGATAACACACCATTGCTTGATTGGACTAATGTTGGTGGTGCAAATCTCTATCGTCTCCAACTTGATAATAATATCGATTTTTCAAGCACCATTATTGATATAACTACCAGTGCGACATCTTATCAAATCACTTCAACACTAAGTGATGGCCCATACTATTGGCGCGTTCGTGCTCGCGATGCTGCGGGCAACTGGGGCAGCTGGAGTATAATCTGGGATTTTGTAGTAGATACTGTCCCACCGGGGCAACCAACCCTTGTGTCTCCGAGTGACAGTGCACTAATAAATGATGATACTCCCTATCTTGATTGGAGTTTTGTAACAGGTGCGTCAATCTATCAAATCCAGCTCGATGATAACAATGACTTTTCAAGTACGATTATTGATACGACAACGGGTAACACTTATTATCAAGTCACCTCGCCATTAAGTGATGACACATACTATTGGCGTGTACGTGCTCGTGATGCTGCGGGCAATTGGGGCAGCTGGAGCGTTGTTTGGACCTTCCAGCTTGACGCCACACCACCAGGAACAGTCACTTTGGATGCGCCAGTGAATGGCACCGTTACAAATGATGCAACTGTTGCCTTAAGTTGGTTTGCTGTAACGACTGCCGTTAGTTATCAGATTATGGTTGATAACAACATTGATTTCTCAAGTCCAATAATTGATGACACTACTGTCGATCTCTTCTATACCACAAGTTCACTTAGCGATGGCACCTACTTCTGGCGGGTGCGTGCCAGGGACACTGCCGGCAACTGGGGCGGTTGGAGTGAAATACGTACGTTTGAAGTTGATACTGTTGCACCAGCAGCACCTGTTTTGTCTTCCCCCGCAAACCATGCATTGATAATGGATAATACACCACAGTTAGAATGGAACACCGTCACAGGAGCAACTCTTTACGAAGTCCAGCTGGATAATGATGCTGACTTTTCAAGCCCCATTGTTTCCTCTACAACCTCAAATGCTTATTATATTGTAGGCACATTGGCAGATGGCACCTACTTCTGGCGGGTACGTGCTCGTGATGCAGCAGGCAACTGGGGCAGCTGGAGTTCCGTCTGGGATTTGGAAATTGATACCGTAGCGCCCGGACAAGTCACACTGGACGAGCCAGCCAATGATGTTATCTTAGGTTCTACCCCCACTCTTTACTGGGACACTCTAAGTGAAGCCGTGAATTACCAATTACAATTGGATAATGACGTTGATTTCTCGAGTTTGATCGTTAATATCCAAACGACTGAGACCAGTTATCTTCTGGCAACGCTTAGCGATGGTACATACTATTGGCGAGTTCGTGGGCAAGATGCTGCAGGCAATTGGGGAGAATGGAGTGCAGTATGGCACTTCCATGTTGATACCGCAGTCCCAACCACGCCTGTTAATGAAAACCCGGTAAATGAGTCGATTACAAGCTCTTCAACTGTCAGCTTTGATTGGACTGAAATTGTGGATGCCGTTGAATACCAAATACAGGTAAGCTTGTTTGAAGACTACTCGAGTCTGGTAATAAATCTCAATGTAACAACTGCCTATTACACGGCGGTCTCCCTTGCAGATGGCACGTATTTCTGGCATGTGAGAGCAAGAGACATCGCTGGTAATTGGGGTAATTGGTCCACCACCTCCTTCTTTATTGTTGATACTGGCTCGCCTGTAATTGAAAATATAAGCCATATACCGTCCGAACCTTTGGATGGTCAAACAGTTGTTATCTCTTGTAATGCCACAGATGAAAATGGTATTAGCGCCGTGAAACTCTACTATCGAAAGAATCAAGGACAATGGATTCTCGTGGAAATGACCCTTGTAGCAGGAACAAACTATCAGGCAACAATAGGGCCATTTAGTTATGGCGATGAAATTGAATACTATCTACTTGCCGAAGATAACGCCGACTCGGCAAATATTGCAATAGAAGACAACTCCGGGAATTATTATTCCTTTGTAGTTGTAACTGATGACACAACACCACCCACCCTTGATGTTCTCGGTCACACTCCTGAGAACCCCATTGCAAATGATCTAATCACTGTCACTTGTGTTGCTATCGATACAAACGGCATTCAACTTGTGCAGCTGTTCTACCGGCTGGTTGGCACCACCTCCTGGATGTTAGTAAACATGACCAATACAGGAGGAAATGTCTATGAAGCCACTCTGGGACGGTTCAATGCCGGAGATACAATCGAGTACTATATCGTTGCCTACGACAATTCTGTGGCACATAACAAAGCCACAGACAATAACGGCGGCGTGTTCTATAAAATTGACATTGCTCAACCATCAACCTCTTCCTCAGGGCCAACACTTCTAACAATAATCATACCCCTTATTACAGTGAGCCTTGCCGGCTGGGCATTAATAAAACGGCAGAAAAAACGAGCCTAAACACTCTCTAATAGTTTGGGAAAGACACTTTCCCAGCTTTTTCTTTCTTTTTTTTCACAAGTTCTCTCGAGGGAATTTCGTAATAGCAGAGTTGTAATTAGTGGAAAGGATTGTTCACTGAACATTTTTAATTCTTCTAAGGTAAAATAACCAATATATCATAAAAAGGGGGGCTTGGAGAGAGAACTATTCGTAAAAGAAACAGTTTATTAAGGTAATCAGTAAAAAAAACTATTGATGTTTAAAATAAAAATAAGAGAACAGAAATAGAACCACTGATCGAGGGGCGTCCATTGAAACTGGAGAACGAGCACGCAATAATAACAGAGGATTTAGTTAAAAAGTACAAGAATGTTGTGGCGGTTGATGGTATTTCACTGAAGGTTAAGAAAGGAGAAGTCTTTGCTTTCCTTGGACCTAATGGCGCTGGCAAAACAACCACCGTGGAAATCCTCGAAGGTGTCCGGACAAAGACAAGTGGGAAGGCATATGTCCTCGGTTATGACATTGATAAAAGACAGGATTTAGAACAACTGAAAAAGAAGATTGGTACTTTACCACAAGAATTCAATACACACCAAAACCTTACCGTGAGAGAAAATCTGAAATTCTGGAGTCGAATGTATGCTAAAAATCTCCCGATTGACGACTTAATTGCTCTTGTAAACCTCGAGGAGAAAGCAAAGGAACGGTATAAAAACCTCTCGGGAGGGTTGCAGCGTCGCTTGGGAATAGCCATTGCTCTTGTGAATGACCCTGAACTTGTTTTTCTAGACGAACCCACCACCGGCCTTGACCCACGAGCGCGACGAGAAACCTGGGCGGTGATAGAGGGGTTAAAACAGAAAGGAAAGACTGTCTTTTTGACCACCCATTATATGGAAGAAGCAGAAGTTTTGGCAGATACTGTGGCGATCATCCATAAGGGAAAAATTGTTGCTCTTGGCTCCCCAGCAGAGCTGATCGATAAATACGGAAGCGAGAATAAAATCATCGTTCGAGGAAGCTCGAGCAAAACGCGCGACTTGATTCACAGAACATTGTTTCAACTCGGTCCTATGGAAACGGCTGAGGGAGAAGTTATGATCTCTACTAAAAAAGCCAAAATAGCGGAGGTTATAGAGCTTCTAGAGAAAGAGAAGGTTCCCTATAGAGACATCATCACCCAAAGACCATCCCTCGAGGATGTATTCCTCAATTTGACGGGAGAACGCTTGCTTGGCGAGCGTGGTGATGAAGACTAAGAGAGAGACAAAGAGATGGTGTTGAGATGAGTAAGAGACGATTCTTCAAGAACATCTATCTTAGTCTGCGGCGTATTTGGGCGGAGACCTCGAGGATCGGTCTTGGTTGGGTGCGTTCGCCTGCAGCTGTTTTTTTCACCTTCATTTATCCCATCATCATGATTTTGCTCTTTGGTTACCTCTTTGCCGGCGAGGGAACCACCACACTCTATTCTCTTCCCTATTTAAATGAAGACACTTATCAAGTTGGCAATGCAACACTCCCCTACTACCCTGCTCAAGAGCTTTTAACAGAGCTGGGATTAAACAATGATTCTTTGGGGGAAGCACTCGGCATAAAGCTTATTCCAGTTAATTTTAACACCTCAGAAATATTGCCACAAAATTGGATGAAAGAACAGAACGCCGCCTATCTATTGCGCATCCCCAAAGGCTGGTCAGCAATGGTTAATGCCTCTTTGCTGAATGCTTCAGCACCAAAAGCATTGGTTCAGTACTATTACGACCCCGGATACACGAGCTCAACGGAAGTTATGAAGATAATTGACAATGCCCTAAAAGAGCTGAATGCGCAACTCTTTAACATAGAAACCTCAATTGGAATAATAACAACAACCACCCCCGAGCGAGAGGAGTTAAGTTACATTGACTTTTATATCCCCGGCATTATTATGGTTACTCTTTCCACTTCAGGAATGATGGGCCTTGTTAGCACTGTAGCAGAAGGAAGGAGAAATGGGATAATCTTCAAGATGTCTGCTACACCGATGAAAAAATGGGAATGGGCTTTAGCTCAAGAGATTTGGCAGATTATTATCAGCCTTGTCATTGCTTTGTTAACAGCCTTAACGGGGGTGATTGCTTTTGGGTTTCAACTGTCTGCCATTCATCCGTTGCATGTTGTGATCCTCATTTTCGGTTCCATGACTTTTGCAGGTTTGGCGCTGATAATCGCCAGGTTCGTTAAAAGCCCAGAAGGAGCTGTTGCAGCAACATTGGCTTTTGTTTTCCCACAGATGTTTCTCTCAGGATCCATTATCCCCCCAGAGGTCATGCCGGAATTTTTACAACAAATCGCGAGAATTTTCCCGCTCTATTATATTGCGAAAGCAATGCGAGCCGCAATGTTGGAAGCAACACTCCCAAAAGTTTGGCTGCCATTAGGAATAACAATTGCTATGGGAGTGATTTTCTTTATACTTGGCTCTGCGCTAACAATCTGGAAAAAAGATTAAAGGTGAAAAAAAGATGGCTCCACAAAAGAAGGACAAACCTAACAAAGATGGACTAAAGACAAGCATTACGATGTTTTTCAAGCGAGTGTTCGGTTTTGTAAGCGCAAGCTTCATTGATTTTCGTCGTTCACCTTTAACGATCTTTTTCGCGATCGCTTATCCTGTGATATTGATTCTCCTCTTCGGAGCAATTTTCTCAGAGCATACACAGACGCTGAATAGCTTCACCATATATATTCAGGCTGAACCTGATGCTGGCTTTGAAATTGCCCCAGGAATGGAAATAAATCTCACAGAAACGCTTCTAACAACTTTAGCAACAATGGAAACGAATGACAGTGAGCCACTTTTTATCCTTCACTATATCCCATTATTAGATGAACATACCATCCCCATTGACCCAGGGAAGTATCTAGAAGAAGTGGATGGCTATTTTTGCTTGGTCATACCTGCGAATTTTACAATGTTAGTCTATAATAACGCTACAAGTGCAAACCTTACAGTAATCATGGACGAAAACTCCCAGTCAGCAAAAATAGTTTACAATATCATCAAAGAGGTTATCTACGGCTTTAACTTGTTCCTCGCAGGGGAAAGCGAGACACACATCGACATGGAGACTATAGACATCTATCTCGAGGAAAAAATTGAATATCTCGACTTCTTGGTGCCAGGAATCATTGGTGTTGCATTGATGAATAATGCAGTCATGGGGACTATTAACCGCTATAGCTCTTTCCGGAATGCAGGCCTTTTTAGGAAATTAGCTTCTACACCCATGACAAGAACTGAACTCGTGACCGGTGAAACAGTTTGGCAAGGGTTTTTGGCGATAATATCAACCGCAGCAATAATGATTTTTGGCTGGTTGTTCTTTAAAGTCCCTTTTGGCAAGGCGGCGTGGATTATTGAAGTTCTTGATTGGAAAATGATACCCATTTTGATCGCAGGAGTCCTTGGGTTCACTGGCCTTGGAATGATAGGTTCCAGGTTTGTTAAGAACCCAGACGCTGCTACTGCTGCAGCAAACTTCCTCGCGTTTCCAATGATGTTCCTTTGCGGAGCCTTTTTTGATGTCTCAGGAATAGCTGGGGTGAATGTCATCTCCAAGTTGCTCCCCCTCACTTATATAATCGATGCGTTACGGGCAACAATGATAACCAAGAATGTCTCTCTAGCATGGTACAATATTGGCATTAGTTTTGCTTTTGGCATTGGCTTCTTTATTATTGGCGTAATTTTAACGAACATTAAAAATGAGTGACGACATTAAAACAAGAATTACCTTGGTTAAAGACCTAGTAGAGGTTGTGAGAGCCACTGTCTTTCCTCGAACCTTGTAAGAACCATCGTTTTGAAGCGGCCAAGACAAGACAACAATTACATAGGCAACAAGCCGCTTTTGAATGCCGTTAAGTTAATATGGCTAAATTTTTTTAGCTAAGTTTAAGTGGGAAAAAAACAGCACTAATTACTAGGAATGCTTTTTGTGGATGCGATCATCATTGAAAGAAAAATACAGAAGGAATGTTACTCTTGGGCTTATTCTTTTAATCTCGAGTTTTAACTTGATGAATTTAATTGCAGAAAATACTGCTATGATCTTTTCACAGCAAACCGACACTCGAGTGCGAGCTGTGAAAAAACTGGACCGTTGTGTTGTACTTCTGTGCGGATACAAGGGAACATAATGTCACCTCGAGTTTAGATAATAGCGCAACTTTATTCACACTGCTTTGGCAAACACCTTAACCTCCCTCCAGGCATATGATCTTTTGCCCGGTCCTAAAAATGATTTGAATGTTATTGTCCTTTATAACTATCCCTATACTGTAAGCAACCCCTATGGTCATGCAAGTCTCTTCAGTATACAGGCAAATGGCTATTATTTGTTGGCAGATTGGGGGCAGACGAATATGGACAGTTATGTTACGCTCACAAACTATATTGATTATACAAAAAATCATTTCCCGGCAAACAACTATGCTCTGGTGTTGGCTGACCATGGAATGGGTTATGCAGGCTTTTGTTATGACTATCATGCCCCACATCCTACTATGACTACGCTTTAGGCGATTGCCTAACTGTTGGAGAAATAAGAACAGCACTCTCGGTAACTGGTGGGGTGGATGTGCTCTTTCTGGACACCTGTTCAGGGGGTCCTTCGAAGTTATGTGGGAACTAGCAGACCTAGTGGATTTTGCTGTTGCCGGGGAAACAATGCAAAGTGGCTTGGCGTCCTACCATTCAAGGGGCATCCTTTATGCTTTGAGCCGAGACACTTCCATGACACCTCTGGAGTTAGCACAAGTAGGCTTTGATGCGGCAATGGACCCCGTACGTTATCCGCCAGAGAAAGTATGGGAGTAATGCGCAATGGCCTTCAGTGGCATTATTCGATTTAAGAAAAATGATCTCGAGCACCTCCCCAACTGGAGAGATAATACATTTTAAAGCGATATTCGACGATTACACCTCGATACTTGCCACAGAATTAGCATTGAATCTTACGAAGGGTCGCGAGCTGTTTGGTCGCATTCGAAATGAATCCACTTGTTATTCCTTCTCGGCACAATCGATGAATGATCGATCTAGGTTATTTTATCGAGCGAACCTTTTACCATGGGTATAGAGATGGGCGTCCCTGGAGCAGAATTCATCGATACACTCATCCTAGGAACGTGCACTATTAAATCCCTACAATGAGTATACCTGTAAATAAGAACGGTGCGCCGAAAATCAAGGTAGTCATTAATGCCACTACAGCAGCAAGTGCAAGCTTGCCGGTGAATCTGACCGCAAAGCATGTTGTCAATGATGAAATAGTCTGGAAGGGAAACCAGATAAAAACAATCAAAGTCGGACAACCCTCAGCTGTGAAATCGATACTGGGGGAGACAACTGGACAGAATTAATCATTGAAAGTGATATCAATAAAGAGCCAAAACTAAACCTTGCAACAGCAATTGCAATTGGCGCTGGAGAAGCTGCCATACTCATAATATCTGGTATTAGCCGTTTCTTTTGCGAAAAGAGAAAAATCACTCCTAAGAAAATATTCCGAAAGCATTTATTATATTGCTAAAACAATCAAGTTTCAGGTGCAACAGCATAACACCCGTCCTTA
>DXJV01000050.1 GCA_019056785.1 Candidatus Heimdallarchaeota archaeon | reverse complement strand
CTGGGATTTGGTTAAGTATTGGCAACCACACGAAACCGAGTTTATCGGATTTTATGACAAGAACGGCAACGAAGTTATTGCC
Organism: Candidatus Heimdallarchaeota archaeon; assembly: GCA_019056785.1. Taxonomy (GTDB): domain Archaea; phylum Asgardarchaeota; class Heimdallarchaeia; order JABLTI01; family JABLTI01; genus JABLTI01. The sequence continues at coordinate 2,483 of DXJV01000050.1, read as the reverse complement.
GTAAGTTTGGAAGAGTTAATTGCTTGGTATCTTAACCTTGACTCATTTTATGATTTTATCGAATTGGCTTTGAAAAAGGCGAAGGGGTGATTGGATGCTTACCAAAAGGGATATTGAAAAATTGAAGAAAATGGTAAATGAGTATTATAAAAAAGCACAAATTGACAACCAGAATTTTGATGTTGAGGCCGAAATTGACAGGAGTTTGTCTTACTCTGAAAACAAGAATATACTTATCGAGAAGTTGAAAGAATTGTCCATAATTCCTGTTGAAGAGGAGTTTGAAAAGGTGTCCAAAAAGGTTGCTAAAGAGATTATTGAACACGAAGAGTTTGAGCAAATCAAGAAATTTGAACTCGAAAGCCAGAAAAAGCAACAGGAAGCCATCGAAAAAATGAAGAAAACCACGCCCAAGATTCAGGAATACTTTAAAGTGCCACGTTCTATGCTGAAGGCATTTTTAGATGAGAAGCAAACGGACATAGCGGGAATGATACTGAAAGGGGGAACGGGGATCGGAAAGACGAGAATGGCGATTGACATTTTCAACGAACTTGGCTGGAAACTGAATGAGGACTATGCCGTTTTGAGTGGATACACCACGCCGTTGAAACTGTTTGCATTTCTCTATGAAAACAGAAATAAGAAAGTCATACTGTTCGATGACATAGCCAAGATGTTTGACAATGAGTTGAGCAGGGGGCTTCTTTTGGCGGCGTTGTGGAATACTGCTGGAGAAAGGTTTATCACATATCTGTCATCATCTGACAAGTTGACAGATGAGCAAGGGCTAATGATTCCGAAAACTTTTGAACTCAAAGCCAAAATCTTATGGTGCTTGAACGATTTGCCGAAAGAACTCGACAACATAAAGTCCAGGGTTTATTACTATGAGATGGATTTTGACTACCCGACAAAAATGCAAATCATATATGAAATATGCAAAATAGAGGGCATACCAATCGAAATTGCCGACTTCATTAAAGAGAACACAGACGAGTCATATCCAGTTGACTTCAGGTTGCCGTTAAAGTTGTTTGGCTTTTACAAGACACAGCCAAATAGTTGGGAAGAACTTGCAAACGCCATCCTTAAGCCAGATGAGGACTTGGCCATTATCAGGGAAATACTTGACAAGACAAACAGCATAAAAGAGGCGGTTCAGGAATACACCCAAAGAACTGGACACAGCAGGGCAACATTCTTCAGGCACAAGAAGATGCTTATGGAACGAAACGGTATCAAAGTCTCATAGTATCATATGCACATGGCGAAGTCAGGCGTTAAAAGGGGATATAAAAAGGTTATGCCTGTTTCCCCCTCGCCGCCAAAAAAACAAAAAAAGGTGATGCCAATATGCGAATAGAAATAAAACCAAACCAGAACTTTCAAGATGTTGCGAGCTTTATAGACGAGGCAAACAATAGTCGCAGAAAACTGGTTTTGGAAAAGGAAAATAACAGGTTTTTTATCAAACTGGAGGCAGTTTAAAATGGATAGGAAAAAATTGGAAAAAATCATAAAAGAAGAAGGGAATTTGAAAATTTTCTGCCACAGAGGGTTTACATGCGTAATTAAACGCCCATATTATATTGTATCCAGACACGAGGAACTCATTCATCTCTGTGGGTATGTCTATATCCCTGAAAAATCGATACTTGGCAAATGGGCTTGGGACAATCGTGATAAAATTCAGATGCTTAATGTCCACGGTGGTGTAACATACTTTGAATGTGAAAACGGGTTTGTAGTAATCGGATTTGATGCTGGACATTCTATGGACATCTCAATGTATGCCGAATTAAATGACACCACAAAGCAATATCGGGATATGCACTTTATGGTGGAAGAAACCAAAAAAATGGTTGATGACCTCTTAATAATGTATGCAACAGCAAATGGACTCAAAAATTCAAATGGAGGCGATTAGATGAGAATAGATGATGTGTTGAGAGAAGTTTATGACGCAAAAAAGAGCGTAATAGCAGACGATTTTCGCAAGGAAAAGAAACGCATTGAAAGAAAGAAAAGTAAGTTATGCAGAAGCATTAAAAGAAAAATCCTTGCCGTGATTTCAGAAGCAAAGCAACACGGTCTTGTCATCGTAAATGACTATTATGACGTGAACAGCAAAAGAATAAAAGTTAAGGTCAGCGACTTCAAAGAGGCAGAGAAGCATTACAACAGGAGAATCCAGCATCTTGACAAAGAGTTTATGAAACTCAAGATTGCCATAGCAACATCTGACAAATCCGAACACAGGAAACTTATTGAAAATTTCAACAAAAAACAATTTTAAGGGTGGTTGATATGAAGAGAAAATATATCAAATCTTGGGGAAGAAAAATGCTTGAAAGGTTGGAACAGGATGGCGAATGGAACTTGAACGAAAGCATCAATTTTGTCAAGAATGTCGTGGAGGCGATTTGATGGGAATGTATAGCACACTGGAAATGATGGGAAAAGTCAAAAAAGACAAAGTT
>DXJV01000089.1 GCA_019056785.1 Candidatus Heimdallarchaeota archaeon | reverse complement strand
TTTTTTCTAGGACTAGTGTTATTCGTAAATTCGTAGTAATTAGTCAATCCATCACTGTCAAAATCTATTTGGGAATCAGTTGCATTGTAGGGGCTAAATCCATACTTATATTCCCAGCCATCTAGAATGAGGTCAGAATCCTCATCAGGATTCAATGGATCCATTCCTACTGCCACTTCGTCCCCATCTTTCATTAAATCGCCATCTGTGTCCGGATTGAAAGGGTCAGTAAAATAGCTGTTTGTTTCCTCATCATTTGTTAATCCATCCAAATCAAAGTCAAATAACCCCTGAGCGTAATAAATCGCTTTGCCAGTAATCGGATGGTAGTCCCACCAGACAAGATGCAAACGATTAGTTGAATCATAACTCAAACTAGGGTCATAGGCCGTTGTGAAATTATTTGTAACAAATCCTGGCTCTGACCAGTTCCCTGAATCTTGATCAAAAGTGATTTCAGTGATTGCTCCTCTCCAGCTCCCCCCCATATTCATATAACTTGGCCAGGTAACAGCCAAGTTCCTATTTGGCATTGCTTTTGCAGCTATTTGTGTTTTACCAAAGAATGTTGCTTGCTCAGTCACTAATTCTGGTGTATTAAAGTGCTGGCCAGTTTTTGTACAATAATATAAGCCTTTGTTTTCTTCATTTATCGCGATAAAGAAGAAATAGATGGTATTGTTTGTATAGACTATTTCAGGCCTTGGAACACTTACGACTGTTGTTGAGGCTTCTTCATACCAGATTTCTTCTTCTAATCCAAAACTCGAGCCATAAAGGTCCATGTCCATGTAAAAGACTCGATAGTATGCTTGATAAATTTCTCCTAATCGTTGTGTTGCGGCAATATGAATGACATTATCATCACTTATGATCATTGAATAACCACCTGGCGGAGCATATGAAACAAAAAGAACATTTGTCCACCAATTAGTATCAATGCGTCTTTGATAGTAGATAGGACGATATTCAATTCCTAAATATTGGGAATAGACCAATCCCGACCAAAGAACATGAGGAGCACCATATTTATCCACAGCAATTACCGGGTCATGAGCGGGAATATCTCCCCCATATTGATCAACACCATAATCCACTCTTTCTCTCTCGCTCCAAACACCGTTCTCCCAAAATTGATAAAAAGTTTTTTGACTCGAGACACTGGAACCCCAAGAAAACACAAGATGGACCTTCCCAAATTGATCGGCTGCAGCATCACACTTAATCTCTTGGCCGGAGTCTTTATGGTAAAGTAGTTCTCTTGCTCCTTCAGTTCCATTTGGATAGATTATTTTGTGAAAAAGGGAGCGACCATACTGGTAATTAGAATAAAAAATATGGACATTATCATTTGTATCAACCACCAATTTCAAAGTTATCGGTTGATAGGGGTAATCGATAAACGAATAATTGTTCCAAATTACTCCTGAACCAATAAACGGTTTATCGTTTAACTGTAGTTGTCCTTCTATGGGATGGTCTATCGCTTGTGTTAAGGCAAGGATTGATTCAGAGCTTACTGGCCCGTTTAGTGCCATTTTTCCTTTTTGAGCTACTTCTAATGAAGAGGTTGCAATGAAAGTGAAAGTCGTGCCTAAGAAAAAAACGATTAACAAAAGGGATAGACTGTTTGAACGCAGTTGCCGGAAAGGCAGTTGTTTTAGCCAGGGTGAGTTCACTCTACTTTTTACCTCCTCACCCTTACTAGGGCCTGTGGAATTTAATAAATTAGTTGTAATTTCCATTTAGGTTTCTGGGCATTCAAGAACTAAAATTTGAAAAATTAACATTCTCCTATAAACTTAACAATTAAAAAGAACTATTTGTGAATTAAGCAAGGATGAAGAACAAAATGAAAAACTTGAACATTGTTGCAGTAATTGATTTCGGAGGGCAATATACACACTTAATTGCGCGAAGAGTCCGTGAGCTGGGTGTCCGCTCGGAAATTTTTAGCTGGAATGTAACACCCAAGGAATTAGAAAGCCAACATGTTAAAGCAATCATCTTTTCCGGCGGACCAAATAGTGTTAATGATATTGGCGCTCCAAAGGTTTCAAAAGAAACCATGTCGTTTCTCGAGACACATCATATACCGATTTTAGGTCTTTGTTATGGGCATCAATTACTGTCGCAATATTATGGTGGAAAGGTGCAACAAGGCGATCAAAAAGAGTATGGCCATACAATTATTGAAATTAAATATCGTGATCAATTATTCAAAGGCTTCCCACCTACGAACAAAGTCTGGATGTCACATGGGGACAAAGTTGTTGCCCTCCCGGCAGGTTTTCGTATTTCTGCCTCGAGTGAAAATTGTGAAATTGCTGCTTTTGAGTGTACAGAAAAGCAAATTTACGGTTTGCAATTCCATCCTGAAGTGGTTCATACTGAAAATGGTCAAAAGCTTCTTTCCAATTTTATTTTTAATATTGCCAAGTTGAAAAAGAATTGGTCAATGGAAGATTACATAGACCAGCAAATTGAAGCAATAAAGGCTCAAGTTGGCGACAATCGGGTAATTATTGGGGTAAGTGGTGGTGTTGATTCGACCGTTGCAGCCATACTTCTTCATAAGAGTATTGGTGACAAACTTCATTGTGTGTTTGTTGATCATGGTTTTATGCGGAAAAATGAACCAGAACAAGTAGAACGGTTTTTCAAAACGGAATTAAAGTTCACCCACTTTTATAGAATAAATGCCCAAGAAGAGTTTCTGAGTGCATTAAAAGGCATCAGCGACCCGGAAGAAAAGCGGAAAATTGTTGCACGAAAATTCATAGAAGTATTCGAAAGAATAGAAAAAGAATTAGAAAAGAAATATGGCTCATTTGGCTTTTTAGCACAAGGGACAATTTATCCTGACCGAATTGAATCTGCACAACCATCAAAGACAGCGGCGAAAATCAAAAGCCATCACAATGTTGCTTTGCCTGAAAAAATGAAATTAAAAATTGTTGAGCCTTTAAAGGAGCTCTATAAAGATGAAGTTCGAGCAGTCGGACGATTGTTGAAAGTTCCAGAAGAATTGATAGAGCGGCATCCTTTTCCGGGGCCAGGGCTCTCAATTAGAATTTTAGGGGAAATCACACAAGAAAAGCTGGATACCTTGAAAGAAGTCGATGCCATTTTTATTGAAGAACTAAAACAACGCGGAGAGTATAAAAATTACTGGCAAAGTTTTGCTGTCTTGCTTCCTGTCAAGTCGGTAGGAGTAATGGGTGACTCACGAACATATGAATGGACTGTTGTTCTCCGCTCAGTTGATTCAGTTGATGCAATGACTGCAGATTGGTCGAAAATTCCCTATGAAACTTTAGGTTTTATTAGTAATCGCATAGTTAATGAAGTTAAAAAAGTTAATAGAGTGGTTTATGATATTACTTCAAAACCACCAGCAACAATAGAATGGGAGTAAAAAAAACTCCCATTAAAATTATTACAGCATTAGGTCTTGGTTGACAAGTTCTGCTTTGCCTTTTTAATCTCCTGAACAATCAAAATGATAATTGGAATTAGATACAATACCGCACCAAAAACACTAATGTTCATATATGCATAAGAATCGGCCAAAGGTGGCAGGGTTGCGCCCGGCCAAGCACCATAGCGTGTGCAGATGTAAAGAAGATAGCCAAAAATCGGCAAGGAGACAAAAAAGACAGAGCCAATAGTTCCTTTTACAAAGGTTTCTTTAAGCTCGTTGAATGGAATCTTTTGACCTTTTAAGCGTCGTTCTATAACCCAAGAAATCAGCCAAGGATAAAAGATTGCAACAATCACAGAGAGTAAAAAGGCAGTGAGAATAGGTGAGACAGCTTGCTTAATGCTGTTGTAAGATGTTGCACCAAAATTTGCACCAAAAATAACAAAGATAAGTACTGCAGTAAGAACAGTTACAACCGCGCTAACAATTTGAGGGGTAAGTGTTTTTTTGGTAAAAATCCCCCTTGTAGTAAAAGGTAGTAATTTCTTTCTATCAAGTAGAAAAATGCTCAGAAGAAGGATGCTGGTTAATATGATTGTCGTTAAAGTTCGATAAAGTCGCGTTAAATATGTATAGTGAGAAATAACTGCACTTAGAAGTATTCTGGCGGATCTTTCTGCTTGTTGCGAGCTGGTAAAAACATTCCCAAATTGATTGAGAGAATAATTGTTCAACGCATTTCTCAAATCCTTGCTCACAAAAGTTCCGAGTGCTTGGTACCTTGCTTTTGTGTTGGTTGAAAAGATCTTTATTTTCTTCAATGTTGCATTGAATTGTTGATACATTATCTCGGCTTGTTGGTAAGCAAAGATAGCTTTTTGTTTGTCAGAGATGTTGATATTTTCAAACAAAATTTTCCCGTTCATTGTAGGTGCCAGTGGTGTTCCTGTTAAAGCGAGAAGGGTGGGAATAACCGCGTTTATCCTCACTTTCTTGTTTATAGTGACTCCTTTTGCTTTGATGCCTTTTCCGGCCAAAATTAGCGTGGCATGCATTTGGTCATAGATGTTATCGCCATGCCCACCTCTATCGTCATGCCCATGGTCGCTAAAAAGAATGATCGTTGTATTTTCCAGGCGATTTAATGTTTTATACAACGACAAAATTTGGCCAATATAATGATCGATTTTCTCAATTGTCTGGAGATATTCAACTGATGCCGCCCCATATTCATGCCCTGCTCCATCCACATCTTCAAACGTTATTACTTGAATGTCAGAATAATTCCCCGGTAGGGTCTGATTAACTGCCTTCATTATCTTCTCCCCTTCTTTAAGTGTGTGTGTTCCTTCCACTTCAATTTTCACTAAAAGGTCCGCATCAGACCCCAAGAAATCCTCCCAAGAATCTGTTAAGGTAATCAAGCTTTTATTCATTTTGTTGCTATCTATCAAGCTGAAGAATGTTGGAAGGACAAGTGGTTTGTTGTGGGCATTGGCATAGACACCGGTTATATTTGTTGTCGTCCCAGCAGAAAAGGCTGCATAATTGACCCGGCTGTAGCTAGGGAGAACCGCCTGGAAATTCGCAAAAGTAGTTCCATTTGCTCTAAGGGCATCCATATTTGGAGTGTTGGCTTGCAACATTTTATCGTAGCGCATACCATCTACAAAAAGTATCAAAAGCCTATCAATAAACTGTTCAGTGTTGCTATCAATAAGAGTAATTTCTTGAACGTCGTCTCGAATATTGATGGGATTTTTCAGCTCGAATTGTGCGCCTAAAGCTTTTAAGCCGAAGGCAAGTTGAATGATAAAAATCACCAAAAACCAAAAGAGTACGATATTAATCTTTTTCATCTTAATCATTCGAGTCACCAATTTTTTCTCTAGTTATTTGCCGGCTGTTCGCAGCAAAATAAATGACTATAGTTAAAGGGTTCATTTTAATTAAAAAATTATTGTTCTTTTTTCTCTACACGCAAGAGTGTGATCTCTTTTTTCTCTTCTTTCTTTGGTGAAAGTGGGCGGATCTTTTTGATATAGAAAATTACCAGCAAAATAAGTGGCAGGATAAAAAAGAAGATTAAAACAACGATAAAAACAGCAATCGAACTTGCAGTGGCACTTTGAAATAAGTAGAGTGTTGCAAAAAGAATTGCAATAGAACTAACAATAATGCTTGCTAGAAATATGAGAATGATTTTTGGCGAGATTCTGAATTCCTGTTGTTCTTCTGTTGTTTCTTTCATTTACTTTCCACTTCTATTTTATTTTCATCATAGGGTTCCATATGGATTTGTAAATATTTCACCGGAAGCTCTTTTTTAATTGCTTCTTCGACATCACAAACAATATCGTGCCCTTTCTCTAGGGTTATTTTAGGATCAAGCATTAGATCAATGTCTGCTAAGAAGAATTGGGAGCCAATGGTCCGGGCGCGAATATTTTTTATTGCTTTTACTCCTGGTCGTTCTTTTACTATCTTCTTGAGTTTTTCAATTGTCTCTTTCGGGGGGCTTTCATCCATCAAAATGGACGAAGAATCTTTCGTTATTTTTATAGCGGTAATGATAATAACAATGGCTATAATCAATGCTATTGTTGGATCAATCCAGAACAATTCAAAGGAACCAATTGTTCTATGTGCAACGGATACAGAAATTAAAACAACCATGGAAGTTAGAATATCTGTTCGGAAGTTCATGCCATTTGCAATTAGTGATGGTGATTTAATTTTCTTCCCAACCCGAACATTGATCCAAAGAAGAATTGTTTTAAGAACAATACTTGATGATGCAACAATAATGTTGTAAATTGAATAGGTTGGTTCTAAATGATTGATGATTTTCACAATGGCTTGATAGGCGATTATCCCTGAAGAAGAAATCAGTAAGACAGCAATCCCTAGAGAAAACAAACTTTCAATTTTGGAATGGCCAAATTGATGCTCTTTATCAGCGGGTTTGTCTGAGATTTTAATGGCAATAAGACTCAAAACTGTTGTTGTAATGTCCAGCCCAGAGTCTAAACCATCTGCTAGAAGCGACAAGTTATTAAAAATAAAACTCACAGCAATTTTAACAGAAGCAAGAAGCAGATTTAACACTAAGCCAATTGCTGTGACAATTTTTGCTTTTTTTAAACGAATTTTTGGATCGATAATACCAATTGGTGAGGGATCCGTTGTAGTCATTTAATAACTCCTTTACTACCTACTCTTGGAACTTGATTTCAGTAGCCCGGTTATTGCGATTACTCTACTTTAATAAGCTGATATTTCCGGACCCCGAGACCAATTTTTTCTCCGTATTTTAAAATCTCTTGACTATTTTTATTATATTTTGCAAATGGGTCTTTCCCGAACTTTTGCTTTATGAGGTCGATTGAAGCTTGGTCGATAGCGATAGGGTCCTTTGAGAAGAGGATTCCAATATCCTCCATAAATGGTTCCTGTTTCGTTCCCACACAATCGCATTTCATAGTAATGTCCGTTAAAAAGTTGATGTACCACCACACTCGATTTATCGTGCACGCTAAGGTATATTCCGCTATTTTCTCGAGGAATTCATTTTGTGGTCTTACTCCCCAGGGAATTTTAATTACTTCTTCCGGGCAGACTGCAATGCATTGAGCACAACCAATACATGTTTCTTTGTCGATTATTGCATAATCTTTTACCTTGATTGCATCTGCTGGGCATTGTTCTGCACAAGAACCGCAGGCCTTACAGTTTTCAATATCAATTTTTGGAGAGACTCCTGCGTGCATGTCCAATTTCCCCCCTCTTGAACCAAGACCCATCCCCACATTCTTGAGCGCTCCTCCAAAGCCAGCAACAATATGTCCTTTAAAGTGTGCAATGGAAATCAGCTTTTCATATTTTTTCAAACCACGACCAAGTTTCGCTTTTTTGGTGTTTTTTGTTTCAAGCTCAACTTCCATATAGTCTTCGCCCATTTCTCCATCTAAAATATCAATATCTATGAATCCAAAACCATGTTCTTTTGCTTGTTGAATGTGATCCTC
>DXJV01000043.1 GCA_019056785.1 Candidatus Heimdallarchaeota archaeon | reverse complement strand
TTCGGGAAGTTCACTTCTACACCAGGTTTTAACAAAACCACTACATCAACATATTCTGTGCTCGTCACTTTTGTTAATGTTATTTGGTTTGCTAAAATAAACGTAGAAGTCAATAACAAGCCTAATAGGATTATTGACTTTTTAAATTTCATAAGAACCACTTAAAAGCTAGTAATCACATTAATAAAATTCCTATTTATTATAAATGTTTCGAACAAAATCCCACTCTTTTTCCACAATCTTAAATAAGCAGTAAAGACTTGCGTGCAATAGGAGAAACCACAAAGTAAATAGCAATCTTAAATAAATGAATTAAACAAACAGTTAATATTTCAAATAATAAAATTATTATTAATTAACATAAGGTTTTAATATTACTCAAAAACAAAAGGAAAACTGAAAAATGTTCGACATGGCTAAATTATTTCAAGAGTTACGTAAAATAAAGGCAGCAGATTTCAAATTGCGAAAAATCACACCAATTTATGATGATCAGACTCTGTTGGAAATTTTCAACCGTATTGGCACTTCTGACTTGCCAATTATTCCGGTAATAAATAAAAAAGGACAATATATTGGCATTATTACTTTACGCGATTTACTTTTTCTTTTCCAGAAAAAGCATACTTCTCTTCATGAGGTATTTTCACATCAACATGTCTTCACAAAATATACGGCAGGAGAGCTCATTAACATCAATTTACCGGTAATTTATGACAATGATTCACTCGAACGAGTAATGGAATGCATGTCAAAATACCAATCATCAGTATTGCCAAGAGCCAAGAACCAGAAAGAACAAATTACCGGGTTGATTTATTTAGCGGATATTTTCACAGAAATCCGGAATATTATCCGTAAGCTTGTCGCAGAAAGAGAAACAGAGAAGCAGGTGGAGGAGTGTGAACCCGAGAAATGAGTATTGCGGGAAATGTCTCTGAGTCAGTCAAAGTCTTCCTGTATCTTGGCATTGCCTTGATCTCTGCACGACTTTTAGGGGAGATTTTCGAGCGAATCAAACTTTCTTCCATCATTGGTGAATTACTTGCAGGCATAATGCTAGGTGGACCCCTTCTAGGAATGATCGGCGCAGATCCAAAGCTCTTTATTGACATTGATGTGTTGAAACAGTTTTCTCAGATTGGAATAATAATTCTTATGTTCATCATTGGTTTAGAAGTAAACCCGAAAAGCTTTCGGAGAAGTGGGAAAAAGAGTAGTGTCATCTCACTTTTCGAGGTCTCTATTGCTTTGCTTGCGGGTTTTCTTAGTGGCCTGTTTATCATCAAACTCTCTGTTCCACGAGCACTCTTTTTTGGAACGCTCTTCACTGCAACAAGTATTGGTGTTACTGTTCGAACCCTTAATGATATTGGCAAATTAAATTCAGAAGAAGGAGAAATTCTGCTTTCAACTGCAGTTTTAGATGACTTCATTGCTCTCCTCTTAATTCTCATTTTTTCCAGTGCCCTTTTTCCTGACCCCAATCACGCTTGGTATTATTCTCTTTTGATTGATATAGGGATCCTTCTTGCATTTCTTTTTGTTGCAATTTTCCTCCTTCCATTGATTCTCCGATTCCTCGAAAAACATCTTCGAATTTTCACAAATTCAGCTACAAGTTATTTCTCGTTGGGAATGATTTTTGGTATGCTTGCTTTGCTGGTCTATTTTGCAGAAATTTTTGGCATTTCAGGAGCAATTATCGCCTTCCTTTTTGGCCTTTTTCTTCAAAGAAATAATGTCCTTGTCGGGCAAATTAAGGATATTTTCATTAAAATGGGTGAAGGGCTCTTTTTACCGCTATTCTTTTTCGGTGTTGGGGCAACATTCCTGATTGATTTCTCAACCTTCCCGCCAATTATTCTCGTAATAATCCCAATTGCTATCTTGTCCAAAGCACTCGGAACTTTTTCTGGCGCATCAATAATGAAATTTACACCGAAACAAGCATTCAAAATTTCAATTGGAATGATGCCGCGCGCAGAAATTGTACTTGTCATTGCAGAAATTGGTCTAATGGAAGGGATTTTTGATCAGAGCATTTATTCAATGGCTGTGCTCTTGGTCTTTATAACAATCATCATAACGCCCATTGGTTTACGCCTGGTATTTAGAGATAAAAGAAAGTCGGTAAAAACGGAATATGAATGTGAAGATTTGGCACTTGACAATAGAAGCTCTTCAATCGATGAGACTAATTGAATAGCGCTTTATAATCCAAGCAGGAAGAAAAGAAGAGCTCCGACAAATGGTTTATGCGAATGAAAATAAGAAAAATTTGTTTCTTTTTTTAAAAAATCATAAGAATTTATTGCCAGAAAAATTGCCTTTAAATATTTGATGAATTTTAATTTTTTATTAAATAATTAATTAACTATTTAGGAGTATTTAAATAATGAAAAAAGTATTTTCCGTTTTATCTGTTCTTGTCATTTTTATGCTTCTTGTAATCCCTTCACTTTCTGTTCAAGGATTACAAGCAGGAGATAACTATTATTTTAATGTAAAACGTGCGAAAGGAAGTTTCAATTATACTAATGGTGGAACTACCACTAGCGGGAACACGTCCAGCTTTCGAGTGGGAACGCATTCCATACCGGTCAATGCACAAATTAGAGCACATGTGAATTCAATTTCAAGTGGTGATGTCTCTTACTCTATTTACGATTCAAGTGATGCGAAACTTACCGATGTGACTTCTAACGGCTTTAACTTTGCACTTGGGCTCATCTATTATTCCTTCTTTCCTTTCATTGTTATGGGGATCTCCAGTGGAACAGTAAATCCTATCGATCCTACTATTGGTGTAAGCTTAAGTGACAATTTCTATTTTGCACCTCCCTCGACAGATTGGAATAACGTTTATGACTATTATAATGACTCGACAAATTGGGAAGACCTCTACAATTCCTTCGATACTGCAGAAAGTAATGTCACCGGCAGCTCTTATGCAAAATGGTATGATGCAGGAGAAACAATTTCGTTCCTTGTAAGTGTTATGGGCAGGTATATTATTAGTAACGAATCAACGGATTTGATAATTATTCATACATTACGATTTGATTACAATGTTACTTCTTACACTTTGCAAGGCTATAATCTCCAAACAACAATCAGTGGGACATATAAAGGAGAAGACACAACTTTCAGCATGAGTGTTCAAATAGCAGAAGAAAATTATACCAGACCATTAGGTTTGTCATGGATTTATCTTGGGGTAGGAATTATAACCACATTCACAATAATGCTTCTCGTTAAAAAGAAAGTGAAAGCAATATAAGAGGAAATAGCTCTTCGCACTTTCCTTCTTTTCTCTTTTTTTCCAAGAAATTGTGGCCCCCAGATTAAGTGGTCTTGAAAAAACAAGTAAGAAAGTTTGTTGCAATAAAAAAAAGGAAAAATAAAAAAAGTATTTTTCCAGTTATTATTACTCCTCTTTTTCTTCTTTTGTTGCTTTGGCTTTGATTGTATCCAGTTTTTCTGAGAACTGTTGCCCCTCACCAACTTTTAAAGTCCATTCTTCTCCGCGAAGAGCTGCAATAAGGCTAGGTATATGGCGTGGTAATTGGGCTAGCCACATCTCTAAGGCAATTAAGAACGGTAGTAAGTAAATGAACTGCCCGGTTGCAGGGTATACCATCGTTGTCAGCATGTGCCTTGACCAGAGAGGCGCAATGGGAAGGAAAAGGGCTGCTGGTAGGTAGAAAATTGCAGAAAGAACAGTAGAAACTCGAGTGGGAACTTTGAAAAGGCCAATCATAATGCCAAAGGGGAAAAAGTAACAAATCAATACCAGAGGGTTCACCCAAATAAGAGTACCAATAAAAACAGCGCTCCCACGACCGCCTTTAAATTTCAACCAAGGAGAATGATTGTGCCCGAGAATACAAAAGGCCGGTCCGAGGATAACAGCCAATTTATACCAAACAGTATCAATGCCAAAACCCCAAGCAGCTTGTTTGAAAATCAAGTCAATAGCCATCATAGGGAGAAAGCCTTTCAAAATGTCGATGAAAATAACAGACAAACCAATTGCCAAACCATAGGTCATTACAGCATTAAAGCCGCCAGGATTACCAACATTATAATTGCGGAGATCTTTGCCTGTTGCCATTTTCCCAATTAAAACCGCAAAGGGTATTGAACCACTTAAGAATGATCCCAGAAGAGCTAAGATAAGCCACAAAACTTGAAGAGCCATGATTGTTATCTCCTTTTAATAATTCTATGTTGCACTTATTACTTTATAATTTTTCAGTAAAAATATAAAAAAGAAGGAAAAAAGAGTGAAAGAATGAAAAAAGATCTCTGGATGAACAAAATTAATGTTGGACGGGTGGTGCTAGTGCAACATCAACTTCTGCTGGTTCAACAGCCGGAGTGTATTTGTAGTCTTTTTGATTAATTGTTACCCAGAGAGCGAAAAGAATTGGTATGCCAGTATTGAACTCGAGTAAACTATTAGTTAGAAGAACTTCCCAATCAGAAGGGCGGATTTGAGCAATCCAGAGAGTAGATTCCATAGAGAAGTGAATAAAGATGCCCGTAATAATAAGCACAGCGAAATACCAATAAGGAACAGTCTTCATAAGGTTGAAGGGAAATTTATCAGTGAATTCTGAGATAATTTTCCATGCAAGAATAAGAGCATAACCAATTATCGCCATTAATATTTGCCCTAATCGGGAGGAAGTCATGTCACGATAAATGTAGATTTCAGTATCATTCCAATGAATGTGTTGCGAAATCAGCCCAATCGCCAACCAACCTAAAAACAAAAAGGCCGACCAGAGAATTTTTTCAAGAGGTGAAACCTGCCGGTTAAACATCATTACGGCAAAAGAAAACATAATGACTCCGTAAGTAAAGGAAAAATACGCCAAGAAAAGATAAGGACCAATGACATTGCCGGCTATCTCAATATGCCTGGTCTTTTTAATGGTATACCAGATCACCGCATCAGTAAACATAACAACAACATAACCAAAAATGCCGATCAGCAATTCCTTGAATCTTTTGCGTACTAACAGCAAAATAATCCAAATACTCACCAAAATTAAATCCAAATAGATGAAATCGATTCCAAAAGTTCTACCGACAATTTGTGTCATGGAAAAAGACAGTTGAATTATCCTTTATATTTTTTTTCAGAAATTTATGATGAAAACAATGACCTTTCCAGAAAGAGGAAAAAACGAAGGATAGGAGTATTCAAATAGCACAGAACATTTAATTATTATTGAATGCTTTGTATGTTTATGAAAAAATATATCCCAAAACCTTTACCTTTTGATGAATTGCTAAGTCTTCCCACTTATTCATTACCAAACTTATCGTATGATAAGAAGAAGTTAGCTTTTTACTGGGATAAGACGGGGAGAATAGAGCTATATACTATCGATATTGCCAGTCGAGAGATCGTCAAAATATCTGACGGGCAATTACCACGAGCACCCAGAACAGGGTATGCATGGGATCGAAAAACCGAACAGATATTCTTTGGAAAAGATGTTGGAGGAAATGAACAGAACGATATCTGGGTCATTGACCTCGAGGGAAATGCGAAAGCTTTGACAGAAACTCCTAAATTCCAGGAGCATGTTGTTGAAGTAAGCCACGATAATCAATGGCTGACATTTTTAAGCACACGTTCCGGACAAATGAATGTCCATAAAATGAAGTTGGATGGCTCGGAAGTCACACAGCTAACGGCTTCAGATGTGCCGGTTAGGGGTGGGCAATGGAGCCCAGATGACCGGTATCTTGCTATGGGCACAAATGAAATGAAAACCAATTTGGAGAACAATGACATTTATTTATATGACAATAAAACCGGAGACATGCAGCGAGTGGTTCGAATAACCGAAAAAGGCTCGCATGACAATTTTGGCAACTGGGCACCCGACAGTAAAAGTTTTTCATTAACATCTGATGCTTCCGGGCTAAATCAAGCAGGCATTTATTATTTGGAAACAAAAGAAATACGCTGGTTTAGTGATGGCACAGCGGAGGAATATGCAGGCGAATTCTCTCCTGACGGCAAATATTTGGCTGTCTTGCGAAACAAGGAAGCAAAAATCCAGCCGTTAATTTATAATGTAGAAACAGGTGAAAAACGCGAACTACAAATCCCAGAAGGACTTGCCTTTAACATCCAATGGTTGGCAAATGACAAAATTCTATTCTTTTACACAAGCTCTCTTACACGACCAGAAGTATGGATTTATGATCTTAACTCTGACAGTTACGAAGTGCTTCTAGAGGCTGAATATGGCTCAATAAATAAAAAAGATTTCATAAAGCCACAATACATTCGTTACAAATCAACTGATGGTGTCGAAATCCCGGCTATACTATATGTACCAAAAGATATTCCAGAAGGAGTGAAATTACCAGCAATAGTTAATGTGCATGGTGGTCCAACGGCACAATATTTCCTTATGTTTAGTGCTTTTATGCAATATGTTGCGTCTGAAGGCTTCGTAGTAATCTTGCCTAATATTCGTGGGTCAACAGGCTATGGCGTCGAATTTCGTGATGCATGTATCAAAGATTGGGGTGGAAAAGACCTTGAAGATGTTGTCCACGCAGCAAAATATTTGCAAAGTTTACCCTTTGTAGATAAAAAACGAATTGCTGTTGGCGGTGGAAGTTACGGCGGCTTTATGACATATATCGCAGTTACAAAAGCGCCAGAATACTGGAAAGCAGGGTTTGCCTGGATCGGCATAACAGAGCTGTTCAAAATGTACGAAGAATCAATGCCACATTTCAAGTATTTTTTGAATCGACAAATGGGAAATCCGGTTGATGACAAAGACTTGTGGTACGACCGCAGCGCAGTAAATTTCGCCGATAAAATGAAAGCAAAATTATTGATAATGCATGGTGTCAATGACCCGCGCTGCCCAATCTCACAAGCGAGAATCTTTAAAGAGAAATTATTGGAATTAGGTAAAAAAGAAGGCAAAGATTTCGAATATGTAGAATATCAACAAACAGGGCATGGTGGCTTCGGCGACATAGAAACCCGGAAAAAGACAATAAGAACAATGACAGATTTCTTCAAACGAGTACTCTAAACAAAAAAGCCGAGAAAATCTTTCTCTTTTCTTTTTCTATTTTTCTTTTCCTTAAAAAACAACAAATATATTTAGGATTAAGCAAGTATTAACTCAGACAATCCGAGTAAAGTAGTTTTAGCAATCAATTGTAAATCAATTTGAAAGTGATGAGTTATAGAATGTTTCCAGAGCAAAAGCCAGATAAATTAACAATCATTAATGAGCTAGTAAAGAAAGGTGATTTTAAAAAGGCTTTAGCTGAAGTTGAGGTATTCGAAAGAGAACATTCTTCACTCTCACTAGGAAAACAAATTGAACTCAAATTATTAAAACTCAAAATTTTTGAACATGAAGAAAAATTCCAAGAAATGTTAAAACTTACAGAGGAATTGTTAAATAACACTCAAAGTATAAGCGATTCCTTGAGCTTATTAGATGCTCTTTTTTATAAAGCAAAAGCCTTAAATCGCCTTGGAGAATTGGGAAAAGGGCTGGCCTATTTAAAAATGGCTGAGAAAATCATCGCAAAGGGATTAAATGTCCCGAAAAATGACCTGTATTTCCGAAAAGCAGCGATACTTTTTGAAAAAGGATTTGTCTTTGAACAAGAAGAAGAATTGAAAAGCTCACTTGAAAATTATTTACAAAGCCAATCGCTTCGAAGAGAAATTAATGATTTACCCGGATTAGCAGAATCTAACACAAAAATTGCTGAGCTGTATCTACGGCTAGGGGATATTGTTCGAGCATTGATCATTTTCAAACAAAGCCTTGAAATGTTTCAAGAATTAAATGATGAAGTTAATATTGCCTATATTTATAATGAAATAGGGAAGATTTATCTCTGGAAAGGGGACTATGGACCGGCTCTTGAGAATTGTTTGCAAAGTTTAGCTATTGCTGAAGAAATTCCAAACGAAGAGGTAATTGTCAAAGCATTACATAGTTTGAGCACTATTTACTTACGCTTGGGAGAATTCGACAGAGCATTTTCATTCCTAAACCGCTCTCTCAGTTTGACTCAAGAAAAGAACCTTACTCTTGACTATGCTCTAACCATGTGCCTTCTCACGAATATCTTAATTATTAAGGGACAAATAGCTGAAGCAATGAACACTCTAGAAAAAGCTGAAACGATTTTCAATCATTCTAACTACAAAATGGGGCAATTTGTTGTCTATCGCTTAAAAGGGATTCTTGCATATCATAAAGGAGACTTTAAGACAAGTAGAGACTTGTTAATGAAAAGTTTTACAGAACTTGACGCACAAAAAGATTACAAAGATTATAATGAAACACTCTTCAGGTTAATTATTCTTGCGTTAGAAGAAAACCGTATCGCTGAAGCGAAAAGTTACTTAGATTCACTCCAAAAAAATATCGATAGAAAAAGTAATCAGATAACTCTTCTCCAAAGCCAATTAGCATCAGCATTAATTCTGAAAAAAAGTAATAATAAAGAGATATTAGCAAAAGCGAGAAAAATTTTGACTGAAATAGTTAAAAGTGAAATAGTCGATTATCATCTCAAATCAATAGCCTATTTTAACCTCGTAGAAGTCCTGCTAAAAGAAAGTCAAAGCGCAAGAAATGAGCAATTGTTCCCGGAAATCAATCGATTAATTGCGAAACACTTCCAAAGAGCACAAGAAATCGACTCCAAATTGGAAATCGTAGAGAATATATGGTTAAAAGCAAATGCTGCTTTATTACAATATAATGTAAAAGAAGCCCAATTGTTATTTGAAGAAGGAGAAAACCTTTCAGAAGAAACAGGATTACAACGACTTGGATTGAAATTTACTCGAGCAATTACAGTTCTTAAAAACAATCTGCCGGAACAACCATTATCAACAACATTGGAAAATGACCATGCACTTAACCAAACAGAAAAAGACTTCGAATCAGAAATCGTAAAAATGATCGACAAACAAACAATTAAAATTGAAAAAATTCAGAAAGAAGAACCGGTGTTACTTATAATAGTTTATGAAGGCGGAGTAACAGTTTTTTCGAAAAAATTCTCCTCCAAAGAAATGATAGACGAAATGTTTGTTGGAGGGTTCTTAACTGCGATCGATGCTTTTATGCACCAAACATTTGCAACTAGAGGGTCAATCGAAAAAATACAACACCAGGAATACACTTTGCTCTTGAAGATTGAAAATCCACTCCTCTTTTGTTATGTATATAAAGGGCAATCATTTATAGCAGTCCAGAAATTAAACCAATTAATTCAACGGCTTAAAAACACAGAAAGCTTGTGGAACGTTTTAACAAAAAACCATGGGGAACAGATCAATTCTGTGGATAAAGAAGGAATTGGTCAAATAGCGGAACAAACTTTTCTCGGGAATATCAAGTAAAAATAAGATTAAAGAAAGAGAAAAAAAGTTATTTCTCAAAAAACCATTTGTTGTTCCAGTCGCCTATCCAAGAAATTGTCATTACACCTGGACCAAGGTGAACACCAACAGTAGGACCAATTTCAACAACACGGATCTCCTTTGGTGCATTGGGTAGTTCTTTAATAGCTTTATAATATTTTTGAGTGTATTTGTTATCACCGGCAAAACCAAGCCAAATTTCCTCGGTAAAACATTTCTCGAAGATCTTGGAAGCCATGCGAACCATATTGTTAAAACCTTCTTCAAACCCTTTCGTTTTTCCGAAGCTGGTGACTAAGCCATCAGCAACTTCCAAGACCGGTTTCATATTTAATAAGTTCCCAAGCAATTTTTTTGCTCGACCAATTCTCCCGCCTCGATGCAAGTACTCCAAGGTATCAACTATACCACAAATATGGTTATTATTTCTGAAGCGGTTTTCAATGATGTTTAGAATCTCATCACGGCTCTTGTCTTCTTTGACGAGTTTGGCAACTTCACAAGCTAGTAATCCAAGTGGGTGAGTGACTGAGATACTATCAATAGCAATAATGTCCTTATCAGGGAGCATCTGTTTAGCCAAATTAACAGAATTTAAAGTGCCACTAAGGTTGGAGCTGATATGAATTGAAAAGACTGTTTCATAACCTTGATCAAAGGTACGATTGTAATATTCCAGAAATTCTCGTGCAGATGGTTGGGAAGTCTTTGGCCAGGGATTCTTCTGGGTTTTTAATCGTTCATAAACTTCTTTGGCTGTGATATTTATCCCATCTTTATATCGCTCTTCTCCAAAGAAAATGTTTAGAGGAACAACATCAATATCATATTTTTTCACAAGTTCTTCCGGAATGTCACTTGTAGAATCAGTAATCACTTTTATTTTAGGCAATGTTTTTCTATCTCCTGTGAGCAAGTTGCTCTTCGACAATGATTTCTTTTTATTTTGATTTTTCAATCTTTAAAAGATTTTTTCTCATTTAACAGTAAAAGAAAAAGCCAAGTTTATGCGCATCTGGGATGGGTTCTTGACATTTTTTCAAGCTCTTTTTAAGACGCTTTTCAAGAAATTCGATTGCAAATGTAAATTATTAGGCAAAAATTTTTGAATTGTTTTTTTTTAAAAAAATAAACATTTGATTTTTTTTAAGAATGTTTTTATAGTTAATTCTTTATTATAAAAGTAAATTTGATAATTGGGAAAAAAGTATTTTATGGAGAAAGAATTTTGCACAAAAAAGTTGTCCCTTTAAAATTTATAATTATTGCAATTTGTTCTTTTATGTTGTTCTCTAATGTAATGGCTTTAATGAATGAACAAATAGCATATAATAATCCTCAAGCATTACCCCAACCAAGAATGGACTATTTTATATTTAAACCGATGATTGATGCTCCATCACTTAATAGCCCTTCGAATGGGGCGATAATAAATGATGACACACCATTACTTCATTGGAATCCGGTTTCAGGCGCAGATCATTGGAGAATTCAAATGGATAATAATAACGATTTTTCTAGCCCTGAATTTAATGTATTAACAAGCAGCTTTACTGGTTCAGATACAGATATTGTTAGTAATCACTTAGTTGATGGATTTTATTTTTGGCGAGTGCGTGCTTACAATTTTCTTGGAGTCTGGGGTGACTGGAGTTTAGTTTGGCATTTTACTGTTGATACAGTTCCTCCAGGCATTCCGACGAAAATCCAGCCAACAAATAACGGACTTACAAATGATCCCTCGCCCTTTTTTGATTGGAATACAGTTCCAACAGCAACACGATATCAATTGGTAGTGGATAATAATGCTGATTTTACTTCCCCAGAGTTAAATGTACAAACCTCAAATAGTTATTATACCGGCCATAATTTTGTTGATAATAAATATTATTGGCATGTCAGGGCAAGAGATGCAGCCGGCAATTGGGGAGGTTGGAGTACAGTCTGGTATTTCACAATTGATACTGTCCCACCACCAGCACCGAGCTTATATTTACCTCCCAGTGGCTTCGAGATTAGTAGTAAGGATGTGTCACTAGATTGGATTATGTTTGAACATATATCACAATATCATCTGCAAGTAGATGACAATAGTGATTTTAGCTCTCCTGTTATAAGCCATTACACTACAGCCTCTATAGCTACTGTTCATCTAGTAGATGATGGCTGCTATTATTGGCGAGTCAGGGCAAAAGATGCAGCCGGTAATTGGGGGCGCTGGAGTTCAGCACGGAATTTTATTGTCAATACGACACCCCCAAATGCTCCATCACTAAACTCCCCACCTAATGGAACCACGACAAATGATCCAACACCATACTTGCATTGGTTGCCTACACCCACAGCGACACTCTATAAATTAGAGGTCTCAAATCATGCTGATATGACCTCACCGTTTATTAGTGAGTTAATTTCCAGTAATAGCTACACTTGTGTTTCTCTATCTGACGGGAACTATTATTGGCATGTACAAGCAAAAGATAACGTTGGCAATTGGGGGGATTGGAGCGAAACATGGAGCTTCCAAATAGATACCACACCACCACCAACATTAATGCTCATATCACCTAACAATAATTCAATTATGAACGATCCTACGCCACGTTTATGCTGGGTATGGGACTCTAGTTCAGTACTCTACCAATTGCAAGTAGATAATACCATAGACTTCTCAAGTACGATAATCAATCTTACGTTGATTAACTCGGTGTACAATTTTGTTTCGAACTTACCAGATGGCATTTATTATTGGCATGTTCGTTCGAGAGATGCCGTTGGCAATTGGGGCAACTGGAGTATAATTTGGAATTTCACTGTCGATACAATTGCTCCTACCATAACCAACATTAACCAAATTCCTACAATACCTACTGATGTCGAAATAATAGTCTTCAATTGTGATGTTGAGGACCTCAATGGGATAACTTCTGTAAGTTTATTTTACAAAATCGACAATGGCAGCTGGAATAATATTACCATGGCTTTAATCGCCGGCAAAACATTTCAAGCGAGTTTGGGGCCATTTGCTTATAATACTTCAATTGCCTATTACTTTGTAGCATTAGATAGCGCTATCGATCATAATAAAGGAATAAACAATAATGAAGGATTAAATTATCAATTCACTGTTGTTTCAAGTGATATTATTGGACCGGATATTACTGCAATTTCCAACGAGCCGATAAACCCAACTGACAATGAAAGTATAACCATCTATTGTAACGTCACAGATGAAAATGGTGTTCAAGCTGTCTTTCTAATTTATAGGGTTAATAAGAATTCTTGGAACAATTTAAGCATGACACACATGACAGGGTTCACATATGAAATTGAAATAGGAATATTCGCTTATAATGACTTTATTGACTATTACTTTGTAACATTTGACAGCTCGCCCAATCATAATTTTGCAGTAAATAACAATAGTGGAACTTATTACAACTTTATCATCAGCTCAAGTGATATATCTGCTCCGACAATTCATTCAGTAACACATACTCCTGATACTCCAAACTCCACACAAAGCATCACTATAAGCTGTATTGCCATTGACGAGAATGGCATTAATAACGTAACACTCTTTTACAGAAAAAATGGCGGATCTTGGGTTAGTCTCATCATGTTTTTAAGCACAAACAACACTTATTCAGCAACAATCGGAACATTCAGCAATAATAGCTTCATCGAATATTATGTATGCGCTTTTGATGCCTCCCCAAATCAAAATATTGCCACGAATAATAATAATAATCTTTATTATTCTTTCACTGTATATACGCCATCACCACCCCCAACAACACCGCCCCAGTCAACAGGCAAAACACCAATAGGATTCATGCTTCCATCTTTTGTAATAGTTTTGTTATTTCTATCATTGAGAAAAAAGAGAAAATAACCTATTCTCTTTTCTTCTTTATACAAAAAAAGAACAAGCACAATAAAAAAAGTAAATTAAGAATAGTTTACTTGTGATTTTCTGAACAAAAAAAATAAATCAAACATTAAACATAGTTTTTTGCAAAGGTGTTTTTTTTATGTTTCTTGTTAATAAAAACAAGATTATGCATGCTATCAAATTAACCTTAATCTTTTCTTGTTTTTTTCCTTCCATACTTTTAGTAACTAGTAATCCTAGAGTCGAAAATAAACCAAGTCTAGATTACTTACTAAAAGTAAAATTAAAAGAGGATTTTTTAGGGAAGTCCTCAGATTTCAAGCCAACAGAAACTCCTATTGCAAATGGTGGGGTATGGGTTTCTTTTAAACAAAGTGCTGTTGGCGAGAGACTAAAAACTATGGCAAAATCGAGAGATACAATGGGATTCTGTGTTGATACAGATTTTTACGGCATGTACCGTATCACAGTGAATGCCACCGGAAAAGTATTTGACTATGTAAACATTCCAGGAGCAAAGCACTTTACTCAACCAGGAAAACCGGCGGTCCCTGTTGTTACTAGAT
>DXJV01000069.1 GCA_019056785.1 Candidatus Heimdallarchaeota archaeon | reverse complement strand
TCCAGTAATGCTGGCAACGCCACCAACAACATTTAATACCCCTGAGCCCTGACTCCGATAATCTTGAGGAAGCATATCTGGAATAAGACTCATAACAGGTGACTTGTAAAAAGCCATACAAATATTGAAACCACAAATTGCTACAAGTAAGATCCATAAGACAGAATGAAAAGAGCCAATTAAACCAAAGAAAAATGCTGCCAAAGGCAAACCGATGATTACAAAGGGCATGCGACGCCCTAACTTTGGAATCCATGTTCGATCACTTAACTGCCCAATATATGGTTGAATAATAATTGAGGCAATATTATCCAAAATCATTACAATGGCAACAAGAGTATTAATTATTGCTGAATCTTCACCGAGGATTGCTTTGAAATTTTGGCTAAGAAAGAAAGGAACGAAGACATTGTAAGCTGACCAGGTAAGGTTATTTGTAAAATAACCAAAGCTTACAAGAAGTATGCGAATATATGGAAATCGTTGAAGATTCATAAACGTAAATATTTATTCTCCTTTAAATAATTCTTGTTGGGAGTATTTGTGATACGAAAGTTAATTTTTAAAAAAATTTCCAGAAAAATAGCTATTTGCTATTTTTCCGGAAGATATATGCCCGAGAAGTGTTATTTCTTTAAATTGGAAATTTTTCCTTCGAGTTTCGTTATAATTGAAGCATCGAGAAGATGTTCTTTATTCGCAAACTCAATTGTTCTTTGCAAGAATTTTATCGCTAAATTGTTCTTGCTTTTTTTAACATATTCTTCGGCTATTGTATATAGGTTTTGCAAGTGAATAGCTTTGGAATGATCGTCCTTCAAGAGAAGGTTCAGACTGCCATCATTCTCATCTAGAAGGTTTGCCAGATAGGAGAGATTGGTTTTGAGAAGTCGTTGGTCAGAAATAGAACCATGCCCCGGAATGAGGGTTGTAAAATCATACTCGAGATATCCTTTCAAAGTTTTAAGATAGGTTTGAATGCCTTCCAAATCGGAGCGAACATAAGGAATTGGTTCTTCAACATTATCTGCCGCAAAGAGAATCTTGTCAACCTCATCATAACAAGAGGAAGAATCATGGGTATGCCCGGGTGAGTGGAAAAATTTTACGCCATCATCCGGAAAAGTGTAATCCTTTTCGAATACCTTTGTAGGCAGCACTATCTTCACATTACCTCTTTTCCATTTTTCGTATAATTTGAGCTCGGCTTCGCCCACAGCAGCCATTCGTTCATAACAAAACTTGCTACTAAGGATCATTTCATACTTAGAGAACGCACAGTTACCCCAATGATGGTCATAATCATAATGAGAATTAAAAATCACCAGAGGTTTCTCTTCTAATTCCCTCTTCATAAAAGCAATAATTTGTTCCATCGACTGGGGGCCAAGGAACGTGTCACATAAAAAAATGTGCTTTTTTCCATCAATTAAATAAACATTTGTTGGACAGGCTACTTCAGGGGTTGACAAATCGTCAAACGTAAAGACAAAGCCTCTCGAACCAACTTTTGTAGGAGACATTTTCATCACTTGCTTACTTTTCCTTTTCCCTTATTTATCTTTCAATCCCTCAAAAATTACTTTTCCCTATTTTATGACATTTGCCAAGGTTTATATACTTAAGATAACAATATCAGTTAGAGGTCTAACCAATTAGGCTTTACTAATGATTATAGCGTTATACCAAAATTATTACCACCAATAAAAAAAGAAGAAAAGCCTTGAGTTAGGTCCTTGGATTCTAATTATTACAGCAATTGAATGGTGGTGTAAACAAGGCTCTAGAAGAAGAGCCTGGAAATTTACATGTACTCATGAAGCTATTGCAAAAATAGAAACACAAGAGAAACCTAGTCAGAGTTCAAAATGCTTCAAGCAATACGGAGGCATGTAATAAAAAAATGAAAATATTATTAACCGGTGCATTTGGAAATGTCGGCACCAGTACATTAAATGAGCTAGTAAAACGAGAGCGTACCATTCGATGCTTTGATCTCCCCACAAAAAGGAACAAGCGACTTGCGAAAAAGTATAAACGTTTAAATGAAAAAGTTGAGATTTTTTGGGGCGATTTAACCAATTACGTTGATGTAGAACGAGCAGTGAATGGAGTAGATGTAATCATCCATCTGGGAGCAATCATCCCCCCATTTGCAAATAAACACCCTGAAATAGCGGAACCTGTGAATGTAGGCGGAACAGAAAACATCATTATCGCTGCCAAGCAACAAAAGAAACCGCCAAAGATTATTTTCTCGTCATCTGTTGCAGTGTATGGTGATGTCCGAGAAAAGGGATTTGACTATATCATTAAAACGACAGATGAAATCAAACCAAGTCCCCATGATCATTATGCGAGACATAAGATCAAATGTGAAAAAATGCTAAAAGAGTCTGGACTAACATATGTTATTTTCCGCTTTGCAGCAATCCCACCATTTGATCTGAAACTTGATCCCATAATGTTCGATGTTCCCTTGGACACGCCAATGGAATTGTGCCACACTTTAGACACTGGTTTTGCTTTAGCAAATGCTATTGAAAGCACTAAGGTATGGGGAAAAATCCTTCACATTGGCGGTGGTGAACAATGTCGTGTACCATACAGTGAATATGTCGGAAGAATTCTTGATGAAATGGGTATTGGCCGGCTTCCAGAAGAGGCTTTTGGCACAGAGCCATTCCATTGTGGGTATATGGACACTACAGAGACCCAACAACTTTTACACTTTCAACGGCGAACTTTTGATGACCTTCTCCATGATATTAAAAAGCGGTTCCGCTGGTTAAAACCACTGATAGTGCTTTTCCGGCCCGCCATTAGAAGTTATCTTCTTAAACAATCGAAATACTATCAAGCACATATCAAATCCATTAAGGAGTACATGTATGCCAAGAAGAAACCTGCTCTTAAACTCCAGAAGAAATCAAGCGATATAGAAACCAATGAGAAAACAATTGCTAAAAACTCAAGCAAAACAGGTTAGATAGGAAAAAGAGGAGGACAAATGCTGTCCTTCTATTCCCTTCTTTTTTAACTTACAATTACCGCTCGCTTAAATAGCCATCAATTTCTTTGATATAATCTTGAATGATTCCCAAAACATATTGTTGATGTTCCAGAGTTTTTTTGTTTGTTTGTAGAGAAATCACCCGATCATAGATGTGATTTAAGCGTTTTGGGCTCACGAGTTTTTGAAGCGTTTTAATTAATTCTTTATTAAACTCTTCTTGAGACTCTTCCATTTTTTTACGCGCTCTCTTTTAGTGATTATTAAAGACCTGTTCACTATTGAAGGACGAACCCATATAGATATGATTGTAATATCCTTGTAATATGGATAGATTACTATTCATTCAGCTTTTTTCAACAAACATTAAATTATTACTTAGCTAAATAAAAAGGTTTTGTGGTTGAAAAAACTGAGAAATTAAACTTTGGTGGCAAGAAGAGAGAAGGTAAGCGGAAGCTTAGCTGGGAGGGAAGGTAAATGCCAGGTACCATCTTCTTGTTTTACTGCAAAGGGGAATTGTGGGAAAAAGGTGATAGGGTATTCATTAAAGGAGTCTATTCTGAGTCCTGCCTTAATTAACGAATTGAAAATTTCAGAGAGAGAATGCTGCCATTCGTAAGAAACAGGTTGTTTAATACGCTCATCACTTGTTGCATATGAGCCACCACTCGAGTTTTCAAAAATGTGAGGTTCTGCATTTGGGAAGTAATCATACTTTAATTTTAAACCGGAAGGGTCTTCTTCATCGAAAATCTGAACGAAAGGATGGAATTCTGCAAAGTAAAACTTCCCCCTAGGTTTGAGAAAGTGACTAATGACTCGAGCCCATTTAATTAGATCAGGTAGCCAGACGATGACTCCGAAAGAGGTATACACAATGTCGAATTTCTTGCTTAGTTTTTCAGGGAGCTTGTAGACATCGGATTGGATGAAGGTTGCTTTAAGGTGTGCTTTTTCTGCGAGTTGTTTAGCAAGACGAATTGCTTCCAGAGAAAAGTCTACTCCTGTAACAATTGCTCCTTCTCGAGCCCATGAAAGAGTGTCCAAACCAAAATGGCATTGTAAATGCAACAACGTTTTACTCTTTACGTCAGTTAATTCCTCGAGTTCAAAAGATTTTAAAGTTGTTTCCCCATTGAGGAATCCTTTAACATTATAAAAGTTGGAACTGAAATGGGCAAGGGCGTATTCATCCCAAAGCTTTTGGTTGGCATCAAAAAATTCTTTCTTCATTGAAATCAGCTGATGAGAAAACTAAAGATAAAAAAAGATTGTTATCTTCGCTAAAAACAAAACAGGATTATTAGCCAAATCTTCAGAATATCCCAATCAAGCCAATGCCGGCAAAGATGGCGCCAAGAGCCATTAATGCAATACTTATAATTGGGAATTTCTGTCGGCGTTTAAAAGCATAGTTTGACTCTACTGTTGCCATTTCGGGATAACGCGCATGAGCTGCAAAACTGGAGACAGAATAAGCTCCGAGATAACTACCAAAAACCCCAAGCCCACCAATAATTATCAAAGTTATTCCGATTGACAATGAAATCTCAAAGAAGCCCCAGTGATTGATAATGGCATTTGTAATAATAATGGCTAAAGCTGTAACAGTTATCATTGCTACAACGACAATAAGCAAAACAAGATTCAATAATCGCCTATCACGATATGTCATAAGTCTCACAATAAATAGGACTACTTAGCAATTTAAATAAGACCGTATATATGAAAGAAAAGGTCATTTTTTAAGAATAAATTTCGCTGAGATAGGTTTACCACTATACTCAGAATTGAAACAAGTAGTATAAGCACCTGCATTTTTAATGGCGATTAAATCTCCTTCCTTTAGCTCTCGAGGAAAACAATGCCCATTGATATTTTCAGAAAAACTACTACTTGATGTATCAAGATAAGAGGGCAAACGATCCAAAACATCGTTTGTGCAACCCACAAGCTCATAACAGATCCCAGGATTAGTTTGCGTTTCTTGGGGAAGGTTATTCACGAGAATCGGTTGATAAAACCACTTTGCAGTGAGCGTATCCAACAAGTCGCTGTAAACAGAGAAGTCCAACACAGCAAGTCTCTGCCCAGTTAGAAGTTGTTTTATTAATTTGACTGTCGTTAATAATATCCCGGCACTTGCAGTAATATATCGCCCACTTTCGAGGATGACTTCTGGGGCGATAGCATGCTTCTTCAAATGCGTGCTGAGACAATTTGCAATGGCATCCAAAGAAGGAACCTTATCTGCTGGTGAGTATTGTACAGGATAGCCACCTCCGAGGTCTAGAATCGTAAGTTCCGTTGCGAATTCGTTTTTCACCCATTTGTAAAAGAGTGCAGCAATTTCGTAAACATTGTTAAAATAATCTAAATCAGTTATTTGACTTCCGGTATGAAAATGAAGTCCCTGCAAGTTTAGCCAGTTACTTTTGCTAATTTCTTGGATTATATATTCAGCAGTTTCTTTTGTTTGTTCAACAGGAGGTTCAGTTAAAATTGTGTTTGTAAGTGAGGTTTTATTCATTTCCATTAAAGAAGCAATGGTGCCAATTGGCAAGCCACATTTCGAATTAAGCCCAGCAGAAGCAAACACTGCATCACGGGAAGAAGTCTCGAGCCCGGGATTTACACGAACAAGAACGTTAACCCGCTTTTTAAATTGCTCTGCAACCTTCTTTACTATTCGGAAATCTTGAAAAGAATCAATAGCAAAAAGAGGTTCACTGAAAAATTCGCTGGAAATCATTTTTGCAATAAATTCTGGTGGCTTGTAAAGTGTTGTTGTGATAGGGTGGAATTTTGAACCGTTTTTTTTCGCAAGCATCTCGAGAATTTGTAGTTCCTTCAAAGAATTTATTTCAAATGACTCGAGTCGTTGGGCAATGATACTAACAATTTCCGGAAGGCTGTTATTCTTCATTGAATAGGCTATCGAAACATTAGGATAATTTTTTCTAAACGCATTTTGCAGTCGATCTATATTACGGTGGAGTTCCCTTTCGCTAAAAAGATAGACAGGTGTTTTTACTTTCTCGGAAACGAGCAATGTCAAATCTTGCCCATCGAAATAAATTTTGTTTCCAACTTTTTGAAATAAAGGTTGATCATGAGCCAAGAGGACATCTCCAATAGAACAAATAATTTACCATTTCATGTACTTTATAATTCTTGAGATTGTTATTAATCGAACACAAGCACATTTTTCTGGCAAGTTTAATGTTCTAAACCGGCTTTTATTTCCCGCCATTATCAAAATAGGGATCGTTACTATTTGGAAAATGATAACCCAGATCCTCCAAAATATCGCCAATTGATTCTGCACCAGTTAGTAATGTTATTTGCCAATCAGTTCTGGCTGTGACAAGCACATCGGGTAAATCGCCAAGAAGGTTATGATCAAATTCAATAATATCTTGATAAGCTCCGGCAAGAGGAATAACAAAATAGCTATCGATTAACTCATCTTTTTTTCCGACAGGTATACCTCCAAGGGTTAACTCTTTAGGGAAAGTTAATTGAAAATGATCCTTTGTTGCCAGCTTTTTCTCAGACACAGGGGCATTGTAAACATCTACCACACCATCTGAATCGCAGGTTATATCAAAAAGTCTCACAAGAGTTTCCGGCTGAAGGTGTAAATTGTTTAGCGGGATCACCGGGAAATACTGACTTACAAGAACCAGATCACAGATTGAATTAAAAATAGAAAAATTCCCTTGGACAGTATATTCAGGTTTCAACAAACTCTTAGCTGCGGGAGTATTAAGATACTCGAGATAATCATTATGTTGAAAGAATTCTTCGCGTAGCTTTCGTTTTAACAGAAGAGTGACATGCTCAAAATCATGCAAATGTTGGAGTGAGTCCAAAACCAATTGGCTGTCTTCCCATTGCTGCCAGTTAGCAAGAACTTCTTTCGAACTTTTCGCATGAAGTAATGTTTTCGCTTTTGACCAAAAATGGTTCTTAAGTTGTTCGTCAATGGCACTTTCAGGAAAGACAGCATACCTGTCTATTGTTTTTACAACCACAATTGTAGAAAGTGCTGTAATAGCTCGCCCTGATTCAGTTAAAAGTTCAGGTTGCAATGCAGGTAATTCTTGGGCAAGAACCTTTACCAAAATATCAGCATATTTTTTCATAAAAAGGCTATCAAGACGATTATCATAATCAATAGGCAAGCCACCCCCGAAATTAATAGCTCGCAAGTTTGTAAGACCATTCTCATGCAATAGACGAAAAACAGTTGCCATGAAATGGGCGTAATTTTCGATGTCATGGAGACTCGTGATTTGTGAACCGGGGTGGGCATGAAGGGTTGTCAAAAGTGAAGTTGCCTTTCTCTCTTTAAGCAGATTCATCACTTCAACAAGTTCGCCAATAGCAAGTCCAAACTTCGAATGTCGACTACTAGAGGTCCCCCAATGGCCATGTAAGGATACATAAGGTTTAATGCGAAATGCAAGTTGAAAACCCTTGCGAGGTAAAATTGTTAACGTGTCTTTTAATTCCTGCACCGATTCTATTGAAAGGCAAATTGTATACCCTTCCCGTATTGCAATTTTCATCTCTTCAAGGAACTCATGGTCTTTATTGCCATTACACATAATTAAACGATGCTTCTCATCTTTCAAGACTTCTTTTAACAGAATAAATTCTGATTTTGTGCCCGATTCAAAGGCATAATTGGGGTGAGCTTTTCGAATCGTATCGATTATGAATTTGGAATGGTTCACTTTAATTGGGTAGATGGGATGGTAGCTGCCTTTATAAGAATATTTTTCACGGGCAACTCTAAAAGAAGTAAATAATTTCTTGATCTGACTCACAATTAATTGTGGAAGACGGATTGCAAAAGAACAATCCTGATACTTCGTTGTCGTACAAAAATGACGAACAATTTCCTCAAAAGTGATTTTCTTTCCATCAATAACTAATTCGAGTTTTCCATTAGAAGAAATATCTAGGTGGGAAAGGTCCTTTTGATTAACACCATAAACAAGCTTACTATCTGCTATTGTCCAAGTCATACTTTTTCTCCAAGAAAAATAAAGGGGAGAAGGTTTTAATGGTTTTTCTCCCGTTCGGCTTCTTGTACCGATTCTAACATGCCTTTAAAGGCTCTCGTAAGTTCGCCAAGTTCGTCGTTGCTCTCTAAAAGCCGTTGGTCGATCTTCATCATCAAGCCTTGCTCTATGTCTTTCCTTGCGCGCCTTGTGGATAACGAGCGTGCCACTTGAATAAGATGCGTAAATGGTCGTGTAATATATGCAGTCAAAATTAGCCCTACAGTGATACCTATTACAAAACTGGATGCAACAATTATCCAAATGGTGTTTTGGTTTGTGCGAATACCATTGTTCATTCTTGTGACTACTGGTTCAATTCCGGCCAACGCTTCATCGACCGGGAGGATAATTAAGCTAATGTAGTCGCCTTTTCCTACAGGTTGATAAGCGAGGAATCGTTCCTGGCCGTTGCGGGTGTATTTAATAATCCCCGAACCACCAGAGGTTATCAAGGAAAGCGCTGTTGCATTGAGAGCTGATGTGTCGTCTGAATTCACTTCCACTTCATTTATATAGGGGAAGTTAGGGTCAGCAATTGACGGCGCAGACTCTGGATGAGCAACCACCAAGCCATCGGAATTAATGAGTGCGGCATAACCTGTCTCTAAGATAGTGATATTAACAATTTTATTCACCATGTCTTCAATGGAGATGTCGCCACAAATCACCCCAATATCTGTACCGTTGCTGAATTTTGCCACGCGACCAATTGTTATCAGGGGCACACCATCAAATTCGTCAAAATAAGGCTCGGTGAAAACAATCCGGCCGTCACCGCTTTTGACATCTATATACCACGGCTCCAAATGTGGTTCATAAGGTTCGTTGTTTCGTTCTGCATCATCACCCAAGAGAACACTACCGGGGTAATTGATGAACAAATCGATACCAGCCAATTCGAAGGCAATATAGAGCCAGCGGAATTCAGGCGCATTGTTATGGATCTCCTTAAAAACATAATCCATCGCAGCAACAGTGTTGAGGGTTTTGTTCTGTAAGGAATTCTGGGGTAAATAGTGAGTTGAATTTGAACCCTCAAAATAATAGCTGGCATAATCATAACTCACTTGAATGCCGTAAGAAGGATCGTAATGTGTATCTGCCGGTGTGTTTGAGAGATTGTATTCAAACCAATAGTCATAGTAAGTATATCGTGGTCCAAAGCGGTTCTCATCAGAGAAGAGGTATTCTAAATTAGAAGCCTCATATCTAACCATCGATTCTGCATTGGAGAGCTTTTGAAAGATGATTTCTGCATTCTTTTCCGCAGTAATTTTGATATTTTCAGTTATTTGCTTCTCAAGAGCACTTGTGCTATCGCTTATCGTTTCCTGGCCGGCACGCTTAAACAAAAGATAAGATAACCCGCCAGTTCCACCAATGAATAATAGTGAGAGGAGCACAAAACTAACCATGATATTGGTTCTGATGCTTCTACTTTGTATGAATTTTTTCAGTCCCATTTGTTCATCACCTCATAGATCGTCGAGCACCAGTCCTTCAACTGAGACCTGGGCCTGGGACATTAATTGTCCTACTGTTTTGAACGCTTTCTCAATCTCCTTATGGACACTTCTTGTTCCGGAGATCTTGATAAACGTTCCATCAACTGCATCACATAAGCTCATAAGAACGGCTTCGTCTTGACCGATGTCCCCAACGCTTATAACAACAAGATTGGGTTTGGCTTTCATCTTCTCGAGTTTTCGAATCACATCACGAGAAGTTCGTTGACTCGAGTTGTCTTCACCATCAGTTAAAACGACTAACCATTTTTGGCCTGAACCTAGTTGCTCAAGTTGCACAATACCATCATAAACAGCATCCCAAAGGGCTGTATTGCCATTTGGTCGACTAAGCATTTTGAATGTATTGGTAATATTTGTGCGCTGGTTTTTAACTGGAGTAATGGGTAAAACAACCTGACTCCTTGTATGGAACGTAATAATACCAACAGAGTCTTTGTCTTTGATAGCCGTTTTCAAAAGGTCGAGAGAGCCACGAATAGATGCTCGATTACGCGAGCCGCTCATTGAGCCGCTGTAGTCAAGAATATAGAGTACTGTTTTTCTTGGAGCTGTACCACCACGTAGCTGGTCTAATATTGTTTGTATTTGTTCTCGAGTGGAATGGTCATCGAGATCACGGTCAATCATCTGTGCGCGCTGGAGTATCTCTTCGACAAGCAAAACATCGTTAACCAATTTCGCATTTTCTAATGCTTGTTCTAGATGAGACCTTGCACTTGGAACATCGTACTGTTCAAGATAGAACATTGCTAAATTCAAGTGACTGTGCGCAACACCTCTAAGGAAGTCGTCATCTTTTGCCAACTTGAGGGCTTCTTGATAATACTTGAAGGCAAGTTTCACATTGCCTAATTTGAAGTGTACAAGACCGAGATTGTTTAGACAGAGAACGCGCCCTCGAACTCTGTTAAGCTCTTCATTTATTGCCAGAGCTTTTTCCAAATAGTCTTTTGCGCCCTCATAATCTCCTGAATCAAGGAGTACTAAGCCGTAGTTATTATAGCGCGAAGCAAGAGAAGGACGTTCTCCAAGCTTTTCAGCAACCACAATAGCTTTTGCATAGAAATCCTTTGCTTGGTTTAAGTCACCCCACTCTCGGTAGACATTGCCAAGATTGTTTAGACAAACACCAATACCGGCTTCATCGTTGGTTGTTTCGAACAGTTTCAAGGCTTTAAGATAGTTATTATATGCTCTATCTAGATTGCCTCCATAATAGTCTGTGTTTCCAAACCGCAGTGCTGTGAGGAGTCCATCTAAAGCCGAATGCAATCCCTTAATTTCTCTTGGGAGAATTTTATCCTCATCAAGTTCAGTAGACAAGTCTCCTTTAGCAATGCGCTCTGAGAAGTCGATGAAATCTTGAATTGGTTTCACCGTTCGGCGCGAAACGTTCACAGAAATAACGACAATGAAAATAAAGGCTAAAACCAATAAACCAATTGAAACTAGAACATTGTTCAAGCTTCTTCTAAGAATGTCATCTCGCAATTGGTAAACAGGCTCAAGAATGTCATCTTCTGGAACAACTAAGGCAAGGGAATATTTTGTAGTGCTTACTGGACTATAAGAAATGTACCATTTGGCGCCGTTCTTCGTGAAGCTCTCTTGTCCTGTTAAACCAAGGCGCATATCATTAATAATATCTTGAAAAGCTGTTCGTTCTGTTGCAGATGCATCTGTCATTTCTAAATCGATAATCGGAATAAATTCGTTGACCAAGTCAGGATGAGTAATAGTGTCACCATTCTCATCAACCAAGAATGCATAACCATTCTTACTTACATCAAGATTAAGAATGCTCTGTTGCATTGTTTCAATGGTAATGTCAACACTAACAACACCAATGAGTGTCCCATTAGTATAACGTACCGGTCGCCCTACAGAAATGATCAAACCTATGGGATCAAAATATGGTGAAGTAAACGCAGTGCTGTTATCTACAATATTAGCAGCATTTGTGTACCAATCATATTCGAGTGGGTCCCAATCATCTTCAGGGGAAACTGGATTACCATTTTCATCTTCTTGGGTCCAAGCCATTGAATCATAAGGATAATTCCTAAAAAGCGAATAGGTTGGGTCGGCAAAGGCGGCATAAATCCAAATGTAGTTTGGATTGGCGAGATGCATGTTTTTAAACGCTATATCAAGATTTGACGAAACGTTCAGATAATATTCCAATTTAGGCGTCCAGTTAAACGGATCTCCACCAAGAGCACTACTAATTTTGTCTCGGGGCATATAATAACAACTAACATCAAAGGAAATGTTTGAGTCGTAGGTTGCATTATAATGTTGCCCCGGTATGCTCCGCCCGGTTTCTGCCAATTCGGCAGCATCATCCCACCAGTAAGAACGATACGGTTCAATGGCTATTTCACCGTTAAACAATTGCTCAGCAAAAGTATCCAGCATCGTCACTTCTGCGACGATTTGGCTGAACAATTCATTGATCTTCTGTGACTCGTCTGTTGCTAGCCTTTGGAGATGTTCCAACTCTTCCGATAGTAAGGCTTCAGCAGAATCGCTTGCATTATTTTTCGAGATTCGTGAAATCCTAATGCTTGAAACAGAGATCATAATTACAGGTGGCATTATCAATAAAATGATAAAAGTCACCATTATTTTTTCTCTTATTCTCAAGGTTTTTTCTCCTGAATTTCTTTTTGAGTGTTTTTCGTTAGTTTATTCTTTTTCTTTCCAATTACCACCTCGCCTGTAAGAGTAAACTCAAGCACATCACCTTTTTGTATAGATAATGATTGAGCTACCTCTTTAGGGAGGTTTGTTCGTAAGCGAGTATTATTCTGGGTGATAGACCGTTCAACACGTAAACCACGGAAAAGATTGTCATTAATCTCTGGAAAACTTTCACTGCCTTTTTTCCGAATGTAAAAGTGCTCTCCACGAACATCGTATTCTAGGTAATCATTTTTTGATAAGCGTAATTTTTCAACGATACTATTAGGAAGGTTGTAGTATAAAAGGTTGTGATTCTCAGTGATTCTTATATAGCCACTTCGTTCGCTTTCTTCTTGCGTATGCATGTTTGGCACCCAGAAAATCAATCTAAAAATTTGCAAAACTCTTCTTCGTATTTAGAGTAATTTCCTATAATAGCTATTTGAGCTTCAACTATATAAAGGAATACTTTAACATGCAAAGAAAGCGTAAGGGTCATTGAAGCAATTAAGTCATTAGAAAAGCAGCACAAGGGAGTGGGTTCATATGGGCGAAAGAAAAACAGAATCGATAATTTTCTGAAGTTGGAGTTCTTTTTGCCGGTTGAGAGGTTTTGCTGACTCGCACTGTTCCAGAAGGCTTTGCCTTAAAGCATCGTCTTTTTTAATGAAATTAATAATGTTGGTGACATGCTGCATCGCTGAAAAAGATTGCCCTATAAAAATATAGCAAAGCATAAATGAATCAAAAGATTGGATGATCATATTATATTCATTATATTTAATTCGTTCCACGATCCCTTTCGACTCGAGGGTTTCAGAAAGGAAAGCATTTATTGCAGTTAAAAAGCCGCTTATCAAGGCATCATCGATACGTCGTTCTTCACTTGTGAAGTTCTTCGAAAAAATGGGCGCCCCACTCTCATTGAGAAGGAGTAACATAATGGGTTCCTCAGCCGGGAGAGGAGGAATGTCGAAAGCCCTTCGTTTGAAAAGTTCTAAAAGAAATTCATCAAGCTTGATAGTTTCCATTCGCTCAATTAGAGGAGCATTTTGTGTCATTAAAAATTCCCAGCTTTCAATTTGATCTAAGAGCCGGTCATGCTGTTGAGCAATGTGATAACCAAGCCGTTTAAAGCCTAGTTCCGCAGCTATGCTTTCTGCTTGACTTAAAAGACGTCGTGAACGGGGGATATCGGACTCTAATAAAGCAATTTGGGACTGAAGCCAATAAACTTCGGCAAGCAAGGAAGATAAGGATTGCTTTTCAGCCATTTTCAAAAGCTTCGTAGTAAGTTCCTTCACTTCCTGGAGTAATTCTTCGTTGCCGGTCATTTTAAGCTCTAATAGAAGCATTTCTGTTAGATTTAACAAAGCATCTACATATAATTCATTATCAATTATTGGTCCATTAATGATTTCATTAAACAATTCTTCTGCTCGTACTCGATATCGAGAACGTGTTTCGAGTTTCAAAAGCAATGCTTCAGCAATTTGAGTTCTTTGTTGCAGGATCAAGTTCTTTTCATTTTTAGCAAGCCTTTTTAAATCTGCAAAATAATCCTTTGCAAGAGCAATTTTGTTTAAATCAATACTGAGATTGATCAAATAGTATACTGTTCTAGAAATGGAGAGTTTGTTTGGGTTTTTGTCTCGAACTTGATAAGCTAATTGTAGATATTTTAAGGCTTCGTCAAAATCACCTTTCAGGTGATAAACTTTACCAATGCTGTTCATAAAATCCATAATATTTGTAATATTCCCTTCTTTTTGGGCAACTTCTAGCCCAATCAACATTTTTTCGAGCGATTTGTCCAATTTTCCTTGTTCGCGATAGATTATAGCAAGATTGTAATTTATTATCGCAATTAAAAAGTCATCTCGTGGGGGCGTTAGATTTGCCAATGATCTCTCGAAATAATCAATTGCAGAATGATAATCCCCTAACTGAAAATGAACGAGCCCAAGGTTGTTAAGGAATCCTGCACAAGAACGTTGATTCCCAAGTTTTAACGCAATCTCTAAGGCAGCAGCATAGTATTCTTTAGCCTGATTGATTTGACCGTTTCTAACACTAACTATACCGGCCCGATTGTAGATGTTCATAAGAACCCTCTTAAATGGCAGCTTCTTTGCTTTTGGCAAAATTTCAGAAAGAATAGACAACGCAGCTTCATATTCACCTTTTCGACTAAAAACGCCCACAATTTTCGATTGTGTTGAAAGTACCTCTTTATCAAGTTTGAGTTTTTTGTATGTTTGTAAAGCTGACTCATAAAGACTCATAGCGTCATCATAATTCCCTTTTTTCTCAAAAAAACCTCCTTTGATGACTTGTAAGTGAGCTTTTCGTGTCAAGTATCCCTTGGAACTTTTCTCCGAGATGTCTCCTAAACTTCGTTCGGCAACGTTAAGTATTAAAAGGAATTTTTCATCTCGAGCTAAAGTGCTCATGAACCTCAATTTTAAAATATAAGAATCAACGATTTGCTCGGTTGCACTAAGATCAACACTCTTCTTTAGGGCTTCCTCCACAAATTGCTGTGCTTCTTCCAGCTGCCCAAGGCCAAGTTGAATTTCCCCTTTCAATAATAACCAGGATATTTTTTCTTTTGGAGAGAGAGACTCTAGTTCTATGGTTTCGATGAATTTCTTAGCTGAAAGGAAATCATCAATTTTCAGACTTTTTTTAACTTTATCAAAAGATATCTTGGCCATTTTAATCAATAAGCAATAAGCAGATGTATAGGTATATATCGAATCTACTATTAAATAGTTGTTTCTAATGGTAAAAAATTAATGGTCTTTTTTAAACATTCTGTGCTTTTTAATTTAAACGCCCGTTAGAAAAAGACATATGCGAAAAGTGTGACACAATTTATCATCACTCTTTAAACATAGAAGCAAAAAAATAATTAAAGAAGAACCCAAACACAAATTACAATAAAAAAACTAGGTGATAACAACTATGGCAGCTATTGATCATTGGATATGGATAATTATTTGTCCAATTATCGCATATTTTATTGGTTCCATTCCTTTTTCGTATATTATCGCTAAATGGCGTACTGGAGAAGATTTGCGAAAAACTGGACTTGGAAATGTTGGTGGTTTAAATGTTATGGTTAAAAGTGGTTTTAATTGGGGGCTTTTAGCAGGAGGCTTGGACTTTTATAAAGGCTTAGCAACTATTATTGCAGTTCTTGCCATTCCATTTGATAACACACCATTGGCCTGTGCAGGCAAATATTGGGAAATAACAAAACACAATCTTATCTACATTTTTGTAGCGATGGCAGTTATTTTAGGCCATAATTATCCTATTTTCCTTAAATTTCAAGGTGGCCGTGGGATCGCTGTCACGGTTAGCTTTCTTGTGTTAACCAACCCCCTTTTGCTGTTAATTTTCATTTTCAGTATGGTAGTATTTTTAGCACTAACACGTTATGTTCGCCCATCGCAATTTCTGGCAATTTTCATTGGCACACCCATCGCCTTTTTCTTACGATTCTCACCTCCATGGATGGTTCTTACACACATGAGCAATCCTTTTATCACCGGCCTTTTTGTAATCGGAATCTCCCTTGCAATCTTTCCAAAATATCTAATGGCATTTATTGGCATGTTTAAAGGAACAGAATATCAAATTGGAAAGAAAGGGGGCATTATTATTAAGGATACCAATAAAGAAAGCACAAAAAATGGAAGCATTTAACTTCCATCTTTTTCTTATTATAGCGATTATTCCAAGAGTTTACAATGGGACCTCAAATTCTCGTAAGCTGGTAGGAATGCCATCCTCTTTCGTTATAAAGGCAAATTCGGTTGCAATGACACCAACCAATAGCTCTCGAAGGGCATCAGATGTTTTCATCAGGAAGAAATGGGCATTAGGAATAGCTTTTGCTACGTGTTCGAATGTTCCTTCTGGATGATATTTGTCTTTTGGACCATGAAAAACATACACAACTTGCTCTATTGTTTGAAACTCATTGGTAATGTCAAAATTTACATTCTGCATACTAAATTTCCGCCATTTCCAAGCGACAGCGCTCTCAATTGTATCCATATTTCGCTCTTTTTGTGCTTTGTTTTTCATATTAGCAATGATGAGCATTCCGATGATTTTTTTAAAGACAGTTAAAAAGATGGGGGGAAGAATGGGCATAATAAATTTTACAACAAACCGATTCTGGGTCCATTTTGTGAATGGATCAAAAACAACCACCGTTGGTGCCTTTAGAGTTTTCTTGATTAGGCCTGTTAGTAATACCCCTCCTGACAAACAAGTAGCAATAAGAACGAAATCTTTGTCTCGCAATCCCAGATAATCAATTACTTCAGCAATATCCTTTGCCAACCGTTCAATTGTCATATCTGTTTTGCGGTTTCTTTTAATGATGGAAGATTTCTTATCACGTGTTTCTATATAGAAATATTCAGCCAAACCATGATGTGCGCGATGAAATTCTTGCCAACTCCAAGGAGTCGTACCAAACCCTGGCACAAAAACAATGGGGCGCTTTGCTTTCACCTTTTTTGGTTTATGGTGAAAGACTCGTAATTGTCCACCTTCTACAGGGACATAAAAAACATCACATACACCTTCAGCATAGAAATTTGGTGCATCTTGCCTAAAGGATAAAACGAATTTATCAACATCAGTTGACGAACGAATCCGTAATGTTTCGCCTTGACTATTTTCTGCAACGGTCATTTTTCTCACTACAGCTAGTAATTGTTGGAAATAAACAGTATACCGGTTATAAAATGAAAAACGGATTTTATTAATTTTATTTATAGTCTCAG
Source organism: Candidatus Heimdallarchaeota archaeon (assembly GCA_019056785.1). GTDB lineage: Archaea > Asgardarchaeota > Heimdallarchaeia > JABLTI01 > JABLTI01 > JABLTI01. The sequence continues at coordinate 27,515 of DXJV01000069.1, read as the reverse complement.
ATGAAAGAAGGCTTTTAAGTAGAAAGAAAAGTTAATTAATTCTAGAAAAAATGAATCCTTATTATGCATTACCGGTTACTCGGAAAAACAAGTATAAAAGCTTCGGTTCTTGGTTTTGGGGCAATGCGACTCCCTACAACTGACCCTGAAAACCCTGCAGCTATTAATGAAGCAGAGGCCATAAAGATCATCCGGCAAGCAATTGATGGAGGGGTCAATTATATTGATACCGCCTATGTTTACCATCGCGAGCAGGGTGAAGTTTTGGTAGGGAAAGCACTTCAAGATGGCTACCGTGAAAAAGTCACTTTAATGACCAAAAATCCCATCTGGAAAGTGAAAAGTGAAGAAGATTATCTTAATTTCCTCGAGGAAGAATTAAAACGCCTCCAAACAGACCATATTGATGTCTATCTTTTCCACAGCTTGAAAAAACAGCAATATGAAGAAATCGTGTTGAAATTTGATTTACTAGAAAAAGCCAAAGAAGCAAAACGGGAAGGAAAAATTAGGCATATTGGGCTTTCGTCACATGATTCAGTTGAAAATATAATGGAACTCATAGATGTCGGAATCTTCGAGGTTATCTTACTACAATACAATATTATTGATAATACAAATGCTGAAGTAATAGAATACGCAGCAAAGAAAGGGTTGGGTGTGTGCGTGATGGGGCCTGTTGCCGGTGGAAGGTTAGCCTTAGAGCCACCAAAAGAATTAGTGAACTACCTCACGCCCGGGAAGAAGACATTTGTCGACCTGGCATTTAAACATGTCTGGTCAAACCCAAACATCTCTGTTGCCCTTTCAGGGATGGGAAATAAGGCCATGGTAAGGGAAAACCTTGCTTTAGCCAATAGTCCAACAATCACTTTGACAGCTAAGGAGAAAGAACGAGTTCAAAAAATCAGCGAAACATACAAGCGCTTGTCAGACCTGATTTGTACACAATGTGGTTATTGTATGCCATGCGAACATGGTGTAAATATTACCAAGATTTTAAAACAACTAATACATTGGCAAGTCTACGGCTGGGATTTGGCTAAACAATATTACTCTATGATAGGAAAAGAACCTAATTCTCAATGGAAAAACGCAACTGCTTGCATTGAATGTGGTGAATGCGAAGAAAAGTGCCCGCAAGGAATCCCGATAATTAAACGGTTAAAAGAAGCTCACGAAATTCTTTACATCGAGGACTAAAATTGCAAAAACTTTAGTTTGTAGAACTAAAAATTTTAGAATTCAAATGTTAAAAGTTCTATGGCGAAATAGAATGGATATTGAAAAAAAACTCCTCCCAGAAGAGCAGCGAAGAAAATTACCTGAGAAAATTGAGAAACTTGGTTTTGGCCGCATTTTCACCGACCACATGTTTTTAATGGAAGCAAAGAATTGAAACTGGCAAAACGCCCGGATCCAGCCGTTTGAAAATCTCAGCCTTTCACCTGCGAGTATGGTCTTTCATTATGGGCAAGAAATTTTCGAGGGGATGAAAGCTTTTTACCAGACTAGAACACATGGCGCCTCACTCTTTCGACCCGAGATGAATGCTGAACGGTTGATTACCTCTGCAAAACGAATGGCAATGGAACCTTTACCAAAAGAATATTTTCTTGAAGCAATTCATCGATTGATATCTTTAGAACGCCATTGGGTTCCTACGGTGTTTGGTTCTGCTCTGTATATCCGCCCAACCGAGATTGCTACAGAAGCAGCCATTGGCTTACGCAGTTCTAAAGAATATTTATTTTATATCATCCTTTCTCCTGTTGGCCCCTATTTCAGTGAAGGATTCAAACCCATCAGTATTTTTGTTGAACCAGAATATATTCGTGCTGTAAAAGGCGGCACTGGTGAAGCAAAAACTGGTGGAAATTATGCTGCCAGCTTATTAGCACTACAGAATGCCCTGAAAGCCGGTTGCGATCAAGTTCTTTGGTTGGATGCGATAGAGCACAAATATGTTGAAGAAGTAGGGACAATGAATCAATTCTTCGTTATTGATGATGTTATTTACACTGCGCCTTTAGAAGGGACAATTCTTCGAGGTGTCACCCGGGACAGTGTTATTACTCTTGCTAGAGACAATGGCTACAAAGTTAAAGAACAACCCCTTTCAATTGATACTATTATCGAATCTATAAATAGTGAAAACCTCACTGAAGCTTTTGGAGCAGGAACAGCAGCATCTATTGCCCCTGTCGGAAAACTTGTCTATAACGGCAAGAAATATGTTATTAATAATAACCAGGTTGGAGAAATCACCAAGACAATTTATGAAAAGTTAACCAGCATTCAATACGGAAAAATCGATGATCCATACAATTGGAATGTGCCAATTAAGGAATAACAAGAGAATTGTTCCCCTTGACTGAACTACTGAAACTGTGCATATAAAAATTAAGAAAGTTATTAATAACGCTCCGAGATTGTCTATCCAGCAACAACTTTCAGTTTATTCATACGTTTCTCGATGTTTTCTATAGCCTCGAGTGCACGCAATACTAGCCGATCATCTGTTGATGTTTTAGCAATTTTTTGCAGCTCTTTTAATGCTCGTTTATCACCCAGTTTTCCCAAAGTAGTTACAGAGTGATATTTGATAAAACGGTCCTCTTCTTTTTTCAGGATATTTAAGACGATTTTCAAGGCGCTCGGGTCACCAATCATTCCCAAGGCTTTCACAGCCTCTGACCTGACCAATTGTTCTTCCTTTTTTTGCAAAATTGACAGCAATTTTGGAACAGCTCGTTTATCGCCCAGTTTGCCAAGAGCATTTACTGCTTGATAACGAACAATTTCATTGTCATCATCTAAAGAGGCAATCAATGCTTCTGTGGCACTTTTATCGCCGATTCGCCCTAGGGCTTTACATGCTCCTTCTTTTACTTGCCAGTGAATAACATCCTGTTTTAAGAGAGAGATAAGATATGTTACAATATCAGAATTACGCAATTGAGTTAATTTGTCGATCAGCTCATTACGCTTGTTCGGATTACTATCCTGTAAACCAGTTAGTATTTCTTCTGTTTCAATTATATCTACCATCTACTTTCAACTCGAATTGCTCTTTATGTTCTAGGACTTAATAGCTAAAAAGCACCTGTTCACCATCTTTATTGTCGGTGGTTGTCCTTTATTATTTTTTCGTAAACATGACACAGAAGATATTTATTCGAAGATTTCCTAAATTAATTGAAATCTTAAAAGTTGCTACTGTGAATTGTAATGTATAAGCCCAAACAAGTTGATCCCGCCCTCAATAAATTTCTCGCTGATTTGCAGCGTGTAAAAAACCTCGAGAGAGCAAATAAACTGATTGAAGAATGGGCTAACATCATACATTTTTTTACAGCATTTACAGAAGTTCAAGCCTTCCTTGAGTATGTTAAAAAACCACAACTAAAGCAATCAGAAAGGATAAAGCGCTCATGGGGGGATGTTCAAACACCCACAAATTTCGTCCGGAAGATTTATCACTTTCTTGAAAGTGAGGGCTTTTCTCCTGAAATTATCTTAGAACCCACTTTTGGTGATGGGAATTTTCTTCTCCCTATTTGCAGTTTTTTTCCAAAGGCTTTGTTCGTTTATGGACTCGAGATTCAACCCCACCACCGTTGGAACGCTCTTCTCCAACTGCTAAAAACCTCCCAAAATCACCCACAAGTAAAAACCAAGTTCTATTTACATTTAGATAATATTTTTTATCATCAATTTAACGAAGAACTGTTTAAAGCATCTCATAGAAAATTACTCATTATTGGCAACCCTCCATGGGTTACTGCAGCCGAATTATCAAAATTAAAAGCAGCTATCCATATCCCAAAAAGTAATTATAAACAGACGAAAGGGATTGCGGCTATTACAGGGAAGAGCAATTTTGACCTAACAGAAGTTATCATCCATCGCTTGTTAAAACAATTCTCTGCATTTTCAGGTAAGATTGCCATACTAACTAAAAATTCTGTTATACGCAATCTCTTGAAATTCCTCCCGAAAGCAAGTTATGATCTTTCAAATATCCGGGCATTAAAAATTGACACACAAGGGATTTTTGGAAAAACCGCGAATGCATCGCTATTTGTAGCTGACCTCTCTCCAGGACAGAAAGAGCTCAATTGCTCCTTTGGTAAATTTAGTGAAGAGAATCCCTCTTTGTTCCGGAAAATGGGTTGGGTGGATAACATTTTTGTTTCAGACATTGCCAAATTTGAGAAGGTCAGAGAATTTGAAGGTATTTCTTCTTTTGAATGGAGACAAGGAGTAAAACACGATTGTAGTAAAATCCTTGAATTGACATTTAATGCAACATTAAAATGCTATTCAAACAAGTTAAATGAAAACATTGAACTTGAGAATGAGAATATTTATCCCCTCTTAAAAGGTTCAGATTTGAAAAAATTCGAAATAAAAACCACAAATAGATTTTTATTAATTACTCAGAAGAACTTACAAGACGAGACACTTCAAATGCGCTGCCCTAAGACATGGCAGTACCTTAACTTACATGAGAGTTTTTTCACCAAACGGAAGTCTAAGGTTTATCCTAAGAACAATAAATTCGCAATTTTTGGCATTGGCAATTATGCTTTTAAGAAATTTAAAGTGGCAAAAGCCGGATTAAGCAAGAGCTTTGTCTTTTCTTTGGTCTGGCCAATTAATAACAAGCCTGTTTTATTCGATGATACTTGCTATTTTTTAGGGTTTGACTCCTATGATGAAGCATTGCTCATCAGTTCAGTATTGAATGCTAAAAAAGCACAAATGTTTCTTGAAGCGATAGTGGATTTAGAAGCTAAACGCCCTTTCACAAAAGAATTGCTTATGCGGATCAATCTTAAAAAACTCCTCGAAATAACACCCTTAATTGATTTACAGAAAGTCTGGGAACAAAGTGGTTTTCACACTGAAAGAGATTTGGAAATGCTCAAAAAAGCTCGAGAACGGCTCCTCTCACAATAATTGTGCCAACAAAAATAAAACTTACCGTTGATTGTATTGACTTTGTGCTGAGAACAATTCATTGGAGGGGTTGGGAGATTCAAAATCATCTAGCCCGGCAGAAAGGTCAGGAGAATATTTTCGTCCTTTCCACGTAGTTGTTTTTATGACAGTGCTTTCCACTAAAGATGTTAGCATTAAAACAATGAACATCATCATTTGAACTGGGAAGAAGAGGTAAATGAGCCATCGATGAGAGCCTTTGTTTTGCCAGTAAAGGTTAAACTCGAGCAACAATAGGGCATAGCTGAAAACAATTGTTCCTAAAAGCCCCCAAGAATCACTATATAGACTTGTTAATATAATCATCAATGGTGCTAAGAGCGTCCAGAGAATCATCACAATAGTGACGGCGATTCGTCGTGCCGGCGTTATTTTTACACCTGCATAGAGAAATTTCTTCAAACCAGACCAACAATGTGAGAGCGAATCTGGGTACATTTCTGTGTACACTAATTTACTACAATCGAGATAATAGAGAGAACGAAGTTCTTTTTTTACTAACCGAGCGAAAGCATAATCATCAATTATTGAGCCTTTTATTCTTTCATAGCCGCCAATTTGCTTGTACCCTTTTTTCGTGAAAAGCAAATATTGACCTATTGCCACAAAATTGTCGTCATTTTTTGCATCATTCACTTTTTTTATCCCGCCTGAAACAAACAATGAGAGAAAATAATAGAGCGGGATAATGCTTTCCTACCAACGAGATAATTTCTGATACGGAAAAATCGTTAAGAGATCAACCTTTTTTTCCAATAAATTGCTAACTGCAATCTGCAGCGAATTTGGGGTATGTCGTGTGTCCACATCGGTAAAAAGTAGTAGCTCTCCTTGTGCTATTTCTGCAGCCAGATGGCAACCATAATTTTTCCCAATCCATCCTTCAGGAACTGAAGATTCAACCAATACTTTATCAGTGTATTGTTCTGCTAAGAAGGGCGTATCATCTGTCGAGCCACCATCTGAAACAATTATTTCAAAACGAGAGTAATTCAGGTTTTTAGAGAACTTAAGCACTTTTCGATGTTCTTTTCTTCATTAAATGTCGGGACAATAATACTAACAAAAGGTTCATGCTTTTTTCGTAAAAGAAAATCATCAGTAAAGAGTTCTGTTCTTTTCGTGCTGATAATAATATAATAAACAGTTATTATAATTACTAACAATAGATAAATACAAGTCAATATGGCAAACCATAGGGGGAACAATAGTGACTTTCTCCTCTTGAGAAATACCTATCTCAAAAAATGGCCCGCTTTATTGTTATTCAGAGTTACAATTGCTAAGACATTTTTCTCGCAGATATTTCTTATTGATATAATAGTTGAATTCATGCAAAAAGCACGTTTCTTGAATTATTCTTTAGAGTGTTTTTAAATTTTTCACATGAAACTACTTTCTGGATTAAGGCAATAAAGAGATGATCCTCTAACTATTTCATAAAAGAAAAAAATGGAACCGGCGTTAAAAGCCATTATTGATTGCTCTTTAATTTCACCTTCGGAGCACTTGCCGGAAAGTCCTCCTCTTTTTTATTTTCAAAATCATTCAAACCCGCACGCAAATCAGGCTTGTATTTTCGCCCTTTCCAAGTGGTTGTTTTACTAATCAAAATTTCTAATGTGGAAGCAATTAATGTGAATATGAAAAAGAGCATCAGGAACGGGAAAAAGAAATACGTCACCCAAAAATGCCGTCCTTTATTATTCCAATAAAAAGCAAAGGCTAAAATAATGAACACATAGCCAATTACCATTGTTAGCAACCAAAAAGAATGAGGCGTTTGGTAAATAGCGATCAAGGTTATCATTACCGGAGAAAAAATCGTTGCTAAGCAAAACAGTAATGTAATAGTTATTCGTCGAGGGGGTGTTAATTTTGTTCCAGCATAGAGAACCTTTTTGAAGCCCGTCCAACAATGTCGGAATGACTCTGGATACATTTGTGCCCTTACAAGTTTGTCGCTGGGGGTATAAAATAGCGCTTGTAATTCTTTTTTGACAATCCGTGCAAAAGCATAATCTTCTATAATGGAGCCCTTTAAGCGCAAATGCCCACCTATCTCTTCGTAAGCTTCTCTTGTGAACAGCAAATATTGTCCTATACCCAAGAAACTATCATTTTCTCTGGGGTCATTCACTTTTTTCAAGCCACCAGATGTTAAGTGCGATAGAAAGAAGTAAATTGGGACAATACTTTCCCACCATCGCCTTAAGTTTTGATAAGGGAAAACTGTTACTAAGCCGGCTCTTTTCTCGAGTAATTTACTGACGAAAATCCGCAATGCATCAGGAGCATGAACTGTATCTGCATCTGTAAAAAGCAAAATCTCTCCTTGTGCTTGCTCATAGCCGAGATGGCAACCGTAATTCTTACCAATCCATTCATCAGGCGTATCATCTTTTATAATTATTTTATCCACATATTTTTTCGCTAGTTTTACTGTTTTGTCTTTTGAGCCACCATCTGATAGGATGATCTCAAAATTCGAATAATTTTGTGACCGAAGCGATTGCAAACACTTCTCGATATTATTCTCCTCATTCAAAGTTGGTAAAATGATACTTACAAACGGTTCTCGATCAACTTTCAGCAAATAAGCATCATTCAGCACTTCTTTATGATTCAAGCTGATGAAGAAATAGTAGAGCAAGCTAATTGCAATACTCACTAAATAAACAATTGTTAGTATCTTTAACCATAGGTACATTTTAAATAAATCTCCTATGTGATGGCAAGTCCTTTGGAAACATTCTTACTGCCATCAATTGTTGAAATAGGTGGAAATTCTCAATATGAGTGTTAATGCTATTTATTGACTTCTTCTTTAAAAGGATTCTTTTTTGGAGCATAAAATGAGTAAGAAGAAAGAGAAGAAAAAGAGAAATAAAAAAGAAAAATTAGAGAATGAACAACCTTTAGGGTTCATTCTTTAATGGATGGCGCGCAGGAGATTCGAATAGAAAGTCAAGATCCGGTTTGTTTTCGACTGCTTTGCGGATTGCCATCACAGTAGCTTTCCGGTTATTGACATAGACCCGATTTCTTGAGACTGCATGTGGATGAACAAATACCGAAGCAATTATGACCAAGTCATTAACATACTTTTCCGGTAGGAAGCCGTCTTTCACACATTGTATGACGGCTTTAGCAACGCCGGCTTGAACGGGTCCGAAGACCATCGATGCTTGTCGCAGGTTTCGAATGAAAACTTTTGGTATCAAAATGGTTTCTGGTTTTACAGCTTCGTTTGTCTCGAGAAGAGCGAGGAGAGGTTCGTGGCCTTCTATTTTCGAGGGGTCATCCTTCACCATTGCTAATGCTTTGGCAAAAGCTTCCCCAACGGGGCCATCTTTCGGTCCGATTAACAAGTCAATGTGAGCCATTTCAGGTCTGTCCCCGCCAAAAAATCCTTCGCCAACAAGCAATTTGTTTTGAAGAATTGTTTCTGCAGTAACATCCACTTGCCCAAAGCGTTCTTCGATTTTTGCTGGTTCTTCTGGTAAGGCGACAATTGGTTCTATTTTGACCTTTCCGATGCGTTCTAACTCTAAACGTAGTTCTGAGCGAAGTTCATGGCTAATACTTCCACCAATTTCGAGCGGCAAGCGTGGTTTCCGAACTTTAATGCCCATCATATTAAGTGCTTCTTTTGTTCCAGCTGCACCCGTTTTTACAATGATCCTTGTTATCTTGTGTATTTCCATCTCGGCTTTTCGTGCTTCGAATAGCTTCCCGCTATCAACCAATTTCTTGATCTTCACCCAGTGGTCGCCAATTATATTCGCTGAAGCAAGGATACAACCATCCACACCAGCTGCAAGAGCCGGGAAGACTATTTCATCCCAACCACAGAGAATTTTGAAATTTGGTGCAACGGGTTTTACCCGTTCGAGGATCTCCATGAGGTAGGCCATGTTTCCCCACGAGCATTTCATCCCAACGATGTTCTCATGCTCTACAGCGAGATCTTCAACGACCATCCGCGGAAGCACTACGTCCGTTAATGCTGGCAATTGATAAAGCATGATTGGCATATCAACTTTGTCGGCGATTTTTGAGTAATGAAGGAAAAGGCCTCTTTGTGTTGGTTTCATATAATACGGTGTAATAATTAACGCTGCATCTGCCCCAACATCCAGAGCATGCTTGGTCATTTCAAGTGTGCGTTTCGTCCCACTTGTTCCTGTTCCGGCCATTACATCAACTTTGCCATTTGCTTCATCGACAGCAACCTCTATGACGCGTTTCTGCTCTTCAAAGAACAGTGAGGAAAATTCTCCTGTGGAACCCGCAGGAACGATACCAGTTACGCCCAGGTCGTCAATGACGAACCGTATTAACCGGCGATAAGCTTCTTCATCAAATTCATCTTGTTTTGTAAAAGGAGTAACTAATGCAGGGCTTACTCCTCCAGGTACGAATTTCTTTCCCAATTGTTTTTTCATCTCCAATTGAATTTATTTATGCAGTTTTTGTGCTGCAAGAAATGTAAGTTTATTCCGAGTCAGTGTTTCAGCAGTAATATTAAGCGCTTGATGCTTGTCAAGATAATTAGTCAACATGTGTTCCATGTCTCCGGCTTTGATTATTTCATCTTTTGCTCGGAAATAGTCGAGAATGTCTGAGGGGCGTTCACGTTTTTCTTCAATCTCACGCTTTCCACCTTCATGTTTTGCACTTATGTTTTTAACCTTCTTTGCTAGTTCAACCAGCTCTTCTGTTCGGTCATATGGTTGTCGAACAATACTCTTCCATGTCTCGGTAATATGGTGCTCAAATCGAACAATGTCTTCGAAGCCAAAGTCCTTTCTAAATTGAGCAGTTAATTCCATTGTTTTATTATTGACAGAGTTTGAGAGGTTGAAACCTATGAGGGGTGTTGTCCCATCATCTCTACTGAAGAGCTTTGCAGTTAACAATGTCCAAAGACAAGAGTATGGGTTGTCATTTCCCATATAGACGGAGATTTTGAATTCCATATTCACGCCCAATTTATATAGCATATACCCTAACAAAACAGTGCCGGGATTGATATTAAGCACTGAAGGCGTGCCATAGTTAGTATAATAATAAAGGAACTCATCAATCCATTTCAAAGCAAAATCATTTGGTTGCCCCACACCACCAAAGTAGCCTGTAATCGTTTCCGGACCACCAAGATGGATATTCACAGGTAGACCGTCTGGCCCAGGAGCTGTCCCTTTCGTGTCTAAAGTCTCGACCCATGAGGCGCCAATAATTTGCATAGCTGCTGTCATTGCCAAGAGATCGCCATCTTCTTCTTGTTCCTTCATCCGTCGTACACGAATAAATCTCGCAGGCATCAATTCCTGTTTTGCAACAGCTTGCTTTGCTTGAGTAACAAAGAAAGGGAAATATTGGCAAGCACTTATTTCAAGCGTAACCGCGTAGGACTTGTCAAATGCTATCTTATCAGCCTCTTGTCCGAGAATTTTCCGGCGGTAGTCTGCAATGCTAATAAAAGCTTCTTTATCGCGCTGTTCAATAACCCAATTTAAGTCCTTTACATATTGTGGGTTTTTCTTTTCTAAGCGAGCCAACAGATTGTCAATTTTTCGTGCTTCCATGGCTTTCTTATTGATTTCATCTACGCCGCCATATTTCTCAACGATGGCAAGTAAGTCATCAACTAATGAATTGTTTTCCTTTAGAAAGAATTCGTTGATGGCTTTTAACCGTTCTTCTGGTATCAGTAATTTCTTTTTGATGTCTGTCAAGGTTTGTCACCCAGAAATTATACTCGATTTAAACTACGGAAGCTTTTCCTTCCTAAAAAATTTTCTTCTAATAAAAAAGAGTAAGATTGGGCGAAAAAAGGGAGTTATTCCACCACTTTTTCGGGGCAAGAAAGGACATAATTCCTTTTTCTTATTTCATTGGATGTTTTTGGAGCAACAAATGCCATATCAAAAAGTTCTCGTTTGTTTGGCGAGTAATCACTTTCTAAGGCGTATGCCCGTAACCAAACATGTCCCTCAAGTTTGGGCAGGATAAAGTCTTCAACAAGTTTTGTTTTTAACTCGAAATGCCTGTCAAATAATTCTCCAATTTTCTGATTTGTTTTTCGCGTGCCAAAAAAATAGTTGCAAGCTGTTGGTTGTTCGAGTAGTGTTTTTTTCACTTCTTTTTTGAAATCTTCGAATCTCTTTTGTTGTTCTGGTGTTAATGCAGCTTTATTTTGAGGAACATAAATTGTTGTGTAAATCCGAGTGTTCCAATTATTACAAGTTTTTTCAATATCATATACTGCTTGTCGCTTTTTCCAATAAAAGAAGGGTCGCGTAGTGCCACCATGACGCCCATTTTCTAGATAAACAGTACCCATCCAAGTGGATCGTTGGTAAATGTGGTCATGCCCACAGAAAACCATATCTACCCCATATTTCCTAAAAAGAGGTGTAAGATAGGACTGCGCTTTTTCATCATTTCCGCTATTAAAACCCCGGCCCCAAAAACCCAAACTCATGATTGCTGAGTGGAGAAAGACAAAACAAAACTGCGGTGTTTTTGGATCGTTTTGCTGCCGCGCTCGCCAGTTCTTGAGTTCTGCTTCTAACCACAACCATTGCTCAGACCCACAAGCAATTTCGTATTTTCCCCAGCCAAGCCCATTAGTATCTAAAAAGATAGCAAAAACATTTCCAAGCTCTAAGGCATACCAATGCTCAGGCAAATTGCCGGAACAACTATTGGGATTGGAAATGTACCGATGGAAATACCTACAATCTTCTTCCAGGCCGCCGATAACGTTTCCCCGCCCCCTTCCTCCACAATAATAGTCGTGATTGCCAATGCTCGTTAATAGTGGCACATGATTCCATAATACTGAACAGCGTTTGAACAAATCAATCCAATATTCTGAGTAGGAAGCATTGTCTGTTAAATCTCCCGTGGCAATAGAAATGGAATAACCGGTATTGAACGTTATTTCTTTTTCTGTGGTTGCCAGGGCGTTGAAAACATGTGCAAGAACTAGATTGCCGGTGGGAATTTTTCCCTTTACTTTTCCTCGCAAAAATTTTCCGCCACGACCGCCGTGTAAATCTGAGCTAACATTGAGAAAGAGGGGATAATTATCTTCTTTCAAAACGAAAGCGGTTCGAAAAGCAATGTTATTTGTTGCTGCGAAGAGCTTTTTTGTCTTTTTATCATAACACTCAATTCGGTAAAAGTAGCGACTATTTGGTCGTAAATTTACCATTAAGCTGACAAAAAGTGCTTTTGCAGTTTCTTCATCGTCGTTTTGGAAATGTGAAGCATGCCGAAGTGGGTAGAGACCTTGTAGGGTTTTATCAGCATTAAAAACGAGAACACGATTCTCACTAATTTCTTCGCCTTTTTCATTCAAGAAAAACGTCAAGCGATTCTCCTCAAGAAACCCCCAGCTTACGACCATTTTCACCAGCATCTTTGTGCTGTCGGCATCAACACGTTGGAGGTATAACATATCAGGGACATATTTAATTGTTGGTTCAAAAGGTAACTCAAATGGTATTTCTTCATTTCTAATGGGAAGGGGTTTTGTTAAAAGCGATGTTCCAATTGTCTGATAAAGAAGAGGGGCTATTTCTGGCTCACTATGTTTCTTTCTTTTTGGCTCACGAAGAGGGAGTCCTTTACTCATAGCTTGATAGATCATTTGAGGGAGAACACCAAGCTTAAGTCGTTCTCTTTCATCGAATCGTTTTACATGCGAGGATTTTAGAAATTTTTTTCTTTTGGCAGCCTTTCTTTTATATTCTCTCTTTTTTTTCTCGAGACGTTTTTTCAAGAAACGAAAAACATTAACATCTAGCTTTTGAATAAGGCCCAAAACCTTTTCTTGTTCCATTAGAGAGGTTTCTTTTGTGTCTCTTTTTGCCATTTCTTTCACCAAAAGAAGGTTCACAACAGTTTTTCAACTGCACCGAAATTGAAATTCAATCGCTCTTTCCCTCTTATTCTTCGGCTTTCTTTTTATCTTCTTGTTGATGATAGAAATAGCTATAGCCTTTAAATAAATCCCAGAACATCTGATTATTGATATCAATATATAGTAAAGTCTTGAATGTTTCAATGGCAAAATCGTATTTTCTTAAAGCTAACTCATTGAAGCCCTTATAATAGAGAACAACAGGGTCCTCCGGAGAAAGATTATATGCAAACAAAAAGAATTCTTCAGCACGTTCGAGGTTTCCCAAATAATGATAACAGATCGCGACAAAATAAGGGATATTAAAACCGCTTTCTTTGATCTCATCTGTGGAGAATTTCAGCATCATATCATCGAAAATCTTTAATGCTTTCTCAAAATTATTATTTTCAAATTCAATAAGCCCCTGATAATATAAACTTGGCATGAATTTTTTGTCTAATTTTGTGGCTTTCTTAAAATGTCTCATCGCGTCTTTCTTTTTATCTTGCAACATTTTTGTATAGCCAAGGTAGTACCATCCAAAGGGATTCTGCGGATAAGTCTTTGAAAAGTCCTCGAAGCATTCTAACGCTGCTTCCAGTTTGTTTTCTTCAATGAGAGAGATACCATTTAAAATCAGGGTGTCATCAATATCTTTTAAATCTTCTTTCTTTGGTTTGGCAGTCTTTGCTTTTGTTGCTGGACGTTTTGATGTTTTACTTTTTTTTGTCGTTGCACTTTTTTTGCTTTTTGTTGTTGTTTTACTCTTACTTGAGGTTGTTTTACTTTTACTTGTTGATGCTTTACTTTCGCTTGATTTCTTGGTTGATTTCTTCTCACTCATGTTTCACATCTCACTAAGAGGATTTTTTTATATTATAAAGTCTAATGGCTCATTATTTCTTTTTAAAAAAAGGCATTTTATATAATTAAACATTTTGAAAGCCTATTTCCCCCAGAGGGGGGTTTTTGGAAAAAAGGCAAAAAAGTGAAAGAAGCGGGTAGTTTCACCGGCATTACTCGGTGAAGTACCAGTTTCTATTGCAACTACTTCTTGGCTTGCTTTTCTTCCAACCAATTTCCAGCTAAATAGAGGATAACTTCAGCTGCTTTTTCCAGTGCTTGTACAGGGACATATTCTTTCAGTGAATGAAAGAGCAATCCCCCTGCAAAGATATTTGGTGTTGGAACACCCCTCGCACTTAATCTTGCGCCATCTGTCCCTCCACGAATGATTGTTTCTTTTAATTCAATGCCTGCTTGTTTGATCGCTTGGGCCGCTTTTTGGATCACTTGCTGATGCTTTTTTAGATAAACAATCATATTTTCATATGAATGCTCTGTTGTAAGGTCAATCTTTAAACCAGGATAACGTGTCTCAAAGGTTGCTATTAATTGTTCGAGGTATTTGATGCGCTTTTTATTATTTTTGCTCTCAAAATCCCTCAAAATGAGAACTGCCTTTGCTTTAACACAGTCACCTTCCAAGTGATAAAGATGATAGAACCCTTCTCGGTTTTCAGTGTGTTGCGGTGTTTCAGCTTCGGGAATTTGCGAAACAAATCTGCAAGCAATTTCAATTGCATTTACCATGCGATTCTTTGCATAACCAGGATGGACACTTATGCCATTGAATTGAATGTTCGCTTTCCATGCATCAAAACATTCTATCTCAAGTTCTCCTATTTCACCCCCATCAAATGTATAACAATAGGCAGGGAGATACTCGAGGTTAATGTTTTTCGTTCCACGTCCAATCTCTTCATCAGGCGTAAAGCAAATAACTATTGGCCCATGGTCTAGGAAGGGGAACTTTTGCCAAGCAGCCACAGCAGCCATAATCTCAGCAATGCCAGCTTTGTCATCAGCGCCTAATAAGGTGTCCCCAGAAGAGGTGATAATATCCATACCAATAAATTTCTTTAATTCTGGAGAATCCTCTGGTGTTAAAATAAGCTCTGGGTTCTTGGGATACTTGATGACTTTGCCGTCATAATTTTCATGAATAACCGGTTGAACATTCTTTCCTTTCTCGGCGGGGGAAGTGTCCATGTGAGCAATTAAGCCAATAGCTTGAACATCTTCGTAGCCTTTTGTTGCATCAAGAAAACCATAAACATAACAATATTCGTCTAAGATGACTTTTCTACAACCAAGCTCTTTTAATTCGGAAGCAAGGATTTTTGCAAGGTCAAATTGCCTGTCAGTTGAGGGGTCAGAAGTGGAATTTTCATCAGAGGTCGTATGAATTTGAACGTATTTTAGGAAGCGACTTTTCGCTTCTTCCAGTAAAAAATTCTCTATTTCTTTTGAAAACTTCAATAGTTGTTTCTCCATTAAATAACTATTAAAAGACTATTGCAAACGTCTTTTTGAGCTTTATCATAAATTGACATGTTGAATAGCCGGCTTTTTTCCTAAATTCGCCATTCCTTATTTACCAAGGGACTTTTTTTAATTTTTGTAATACCCTTTCTTAATTTTCTATGGCAATAGATTAAATACAACTAAAAGCTATTTTTCAAATAGAAATTTGACAATCAATTTCGGTGTTTATTTGATGAAAACATTTCAAAAAATAGGGGAAGAACGCAATGCCTCTGGCGTTGATCAGTTTATTGTTCGATTAGATCATATCGCCTATCGTGTGAAAATGGGGACACGTGAAGCGTTAATGGCCGAACTTATGAACATTCTTCCTTATAAATTATTCAAAAGTTTTAAAGTTGTCTCTTCAAATGCTACTACAACCTGTTTAAAAATGGCTGACACATTACTAATTATCGTTATTAGCGAAGGGCTTTCAGAAGATTCTGTCGTAGAAAAATACTGTCAGAAATACGGTAATCGTATTCATCATTTTGCTTACGAAGTCAAAGACATTGAGAAAGTGGTTAAAATCCAGAAAGCAAGGGGAATAAAATTTACGACTGAAAAAGTAATCGGAAGCGAAGAAGAAGGCATTAAACAAATTTTCACACTACCAACACAGAACTCAAATCATATCATCGAATATATCCAACGCTTTGGTGACTTTGATGGGTTCTTTACTCCCAGCAACATTGCTCAACTTATGCTTTCCACAGAAAAATTAAGCGAACATTAAAGTCTCCCACCCTTTCCACATGAAAAAAACAAGTCATAATAGAAAAAACTCCAGAATGTGTGGAAAACCAGTCCAGCCTTGGGGTACCGGACTGGTTTTTTTATGAGTGGGATTTGAACAAAGTTAAATCGTTTTCAAGGGCAGAACAGGAGTTTAGAGCCAAATCAATGCAGTGGTTTTTTCTAGTGGAAGGTTTTTGTGATGAATGATTTTAGCTTTTATGTGGCTTCTGTTTCATTCCTTTTAAACATTAAATAGTCATTGAACGTTTTAGTATTTAAAAATAGAGTTAGCTGCAAAATGTTAATTTTGGGAAAAATATTAAAGAAAAATTATTCCCTATCGGATTTTTTTCAATGTTGCAGCAATTTCTGTTTGTTTTTTATTATAAGCGGTAATTTTTTTCATAATGCTTTTATCGCTAATAGCTGCCAGGAGCTCTTCTTTTGTTTGATAGCCAAATTCAGCTAAAAGTGTCTCAAGTATTTTTTCATAGTGGAGTTTTTCAAAGCTTTTGGTTATCGAAAGGTTTAATGCAGCTTTAATGAGAGGATAAGATTTTAATAGAAGGTTTTCATTCCGAGCCAATCCGGTGAGCACTTGCAATCGTAAATCCTCATTCTCTAAGGCTTTAAGAAGAGGCTTTTCGACCTTTTTATCTTCAAAATAGGTCAATCCAAGGATAATGTTATCAAGCAATAGTGGGTCCTTTATTTTCTTAGCAGCAGTAAGTAAAGTGCTTAAAGCTTTTTTCGAACCGTTCTGTCCCAGTAACATTACAACTTTTTGTCTTATTGTCAGAGGTTCATCCTTGTTAAAAAGTATTTGGCTCAAAGGTTTGATTATAAATTCATCTTTTGGGTTAAGGGCATTTAGGACTTCAGTGCGAAAAGCATCATGATCCTTTCGCTCTAAATGAACAAGGAGGACATGGGTAACAATCTCTTCATTATTATAGGCCTGCAATTTCTGAATGAGCTCTATTTGCTTGTTAATCTTTTTCTCTTTTTTTAATCGTCTTAATAATGCTTTTGCCTCTTCACTCATGAAAAAAACCTTCAAAGGTTTTAGTTTATGTTAAACTCATTTACAATAACATACTTCCTTTTAATAAACGATTCTTTTTCGGTAAGCGTGTTTCTAATAAAACACCTTACTTTACCATACGCCTTTTTTGAGGGACTATCCCCTTAAGAATGATATCGATCTGTTGCATTATTAGCTGTTCTCTTTGTTGCTCAGACAGCACTGGCATGTTCCCTTCCTCAGTAAAAAAATTCACTCTCATAGGGGAAATGAGAAGTCGTAAAAATAAATTCGTCAACACATTAATATCAACATCCTCACGCAAATTCCCGGCGTTTTTACACCGCTCAAAATAATCGTTAAATGCTTGATCGATTCTCAATTCCTGAATTTTTTCTACGATTTGCTTTCTGAATTGAATGTCTACCTTTGCCATTGTTCTAATGTGTTGAAAATGCTCCGGAAGATGAGGTCCTTCTTTTTGAATGAATGAAATTAATGGTTCGTTTTCAGTCAATTTTTTTTTCGCTAATTTTACTATTATTGGTAATGTTTGTTCTGGATCTGGGATCATTCCTTTAATTGTCTCTCGAAACTCATTTAATTTTTCAATTGTCTTTAAGACATAACTTTGAAAGATGGCTATGAGAATTTCGTATTTGTTTTTAAAAAAGCGGTATAACAACGTTTCCGAAATCTTCTCGAGACGAGCAATCTCTCGCATCGTTGTTCCCTCTATACCCTTTTCTGCTAGGACAACCAATGACGTTTGTAATATTGACTCTCTTCTTTGCTCTTTTTTTAACTTAACCACTTCGTCACTCATGCTCATCTAAATAGAACTATTTCCAAAGGTTTATATAAAGATTGCCATTTGTTTATACTTGTATAAACAAAAACTAAACACATTATAAACAAAAAATGATTCACAAAGGAGAAAAAGAAAAATGAGCTTTCAAACCATTAGTTTTGTGGTGAAGAATACGTTTCGAAAAAAGTTAGTAACTGCTCTTTCTATTACCGGTATTGCGATAGGAGTAGGATTAATGGTCACGCTTTCTTCTGCTTCTGCAGGATTTAATCAATTATTGGACAACACCATTGCTGAAACCCTTGGTGATGTTCGAGTGACAGAGTATAATAAGGACATAACAATTTCACAATTGCCAGAAAATATTACAGATACAATTATGACCATTGAAAATAGCGAAAAAATAGAGGCAATTAGTCCAATTATTTATGTCCAAGGGTTTGAGCAATTCAGTGAAAACATCACTGCTAGTTCTCCCCATCGGCCGGGAATGGCCACTGTTGCTTTAAACGCTCGAGGGATCAACCCCATCAATGATGCACAATTTGAGGGGCCCACTACACGAATTATCGAAGGGCGCGTTTATCAGACTAACTTTGAAATTATTGTTGCTGATTTTCTTACCAGTGATTCTAATGGGTTCTTTGTTGTTGGCCAAACGATTGACTTTCAAATTAACTTTACCTATGCTATTCCTCTAACAGTCGTAGGAATTTTTGACACCTCACAGGACACCCTTGCAATGCTTCATCCAACAATTGTAATGTCTGTTGCTACGGGTCGAATGTTAAATAACCTATTTTTACCGTATGAATTGACTGGTTACAATTATGTCAATATTCGCTTCGATTCTTCGAGCCTGGAAACAACTGAAAAATATGCTGAAGAGCTCGAAGCGTTGGAACCAAAGCTACAAATTGAACTTATCGGCGAAGCTATGCAAGATGCTTCTTCCGTGATGCAAAACTTCAACACAGTTCAAATAATTCTGACAGTTATTGTTATTGTTGCAGGGGGCATGGCCATAATTGTCGCCCAATTAATGGGTGTTACAGAACGAATGAAAGAATTTGCCATTATGAAAGCCACCGGTTGGAAGAATAGAACCATTCTTTTTACAATTATTCTCGAATCAATAATTATCGGACTTGTTGGCGCCCTCATTGGTTTTGGTTTTGGCGCAGGGTTAATCTTTATTGCACAACGCGGAGCAACTGAAACCTTCATTGTTATTACATGGCAAATTGCCCTCCAAGTGCTTGCGTTAGGCATTGGTTTTGGCCTTATTGCTGGGTTAATCCCTGGCATTCGAGCTGCACGGGTGAAACCAATGGAAGTTATTCGAGGACTTTAGTTATCAAGGAGGTTAAAAAATGACAGAACACATAAATCATATTGAACTCACCAAAAGGCATGATCTTGAGAAATATATCATCAGAACCTATAATTTAACTAAGATTTACAATAAAGGCGAGCCATCTGAAGTTGTGGCATTAAACAATGTTTCCTTTGGTATTGAACAAGGAAAAATGGTCTCAATTGCAGGTCCTAGCGGCTCAGGAAAAAGCACACTGCTCAACATTCTTGGGTGTATGGACTCTGCTACTTCGGGGGAAGCCTTTCTAAAGGAGATTGAAATTACTGGCCTCTCTGAAGGAAAACTTGCGACCATACGGAAAACAGAAATTGGCTTCGTGTTTCAAGATTTCCTCTTAATCCCAACACTCTCGGCTTTAGAGAACGTTCTGTTGCCACTCATTCCCGATGGCATTTCAAAAACAGACCGTGAACGAGCTTTGAAAACCCTGGCAATGGTTGGACTTGAGCAAAGAGCCAAACACAAACCCAAGGAACTTAGTGGGGGTGAAAAACAAAGAATTGCAATCGCCCGAGCACTAATTAATAATCCTTCAATTATTTTTGCTGACGAACCCACCGGAAACCTCGATTCAAAGAATGGCGATGAAATCATTGCCCTTCTACGCAGCCTTAATCGCGAAATGGGTGTTACTGTGGTAATTGTTTCTCATGACCCTCGAGTCTGGGAAAAGACAGATCAAATATTACGTTTAGAAGATGGTATAATATTTGTTCCCAATGGAAATGAAAGCAGATAAAACTTTTTTGAGAGTCTTGAAGCTTTAATCATTCTGCGAAGCTTTCTTTCCTTTCTCTTTTTTCTTTTTAGTGTAGTGTTTAAGTGACTTAAAAGTGAGATTTTAAATATCCGGAAGGGGGGCCCTAGTTTTGTGAAAGACCAATCGACGTTTTAAGAAATCCCTCAAATAATTACTAAACGTTTGCCTTTCAGAAAATAACAAGAGTTTGTAGTTTTCAGTAAGAACCTTAAGAAATTCATAATGGAAATAAACCTTCAAAGTCTTATTTTACTACTAATTTAAATAACATCCTCCCATTTTTAATGAACGATTCTTTTTCGGGAAGATAGTTTATTAATCAGAAAGACCCAAGTTTAAAATTATGATGAACCGGCAACAATTTTTTTCAATAGTTATTATTTTGAGTTTAAGTTGTACTAGTTTAGGCGTTTTAATTGGTTATTTGACTTTCCATAATAAAACTTCAACAACGGCTAATGGACCATGGCAGGAACCGCCTGAGGATTGGCACGAGATAGGTGTACCAATGAAGGATGATTTTCAGCAAACAGTTAGCTTTGGAGATTTCACCGGCAATGGCACTCTTGAAATGATTGGGAGTTATTCTCATGGTGTTGCTGGAATTTTTCGTCATTATCAGAATGAGCAAGGTGACTGGGGAGTAGAAACCCTTCACCCCCGATTTGACTTTTCAGGCAATCAGTCCTATACCTGGCCTGTTAAAGGGATAGTTGATGAGGATATTGATGGTGATGGTTTGCAAGAGATCGTTACAATGGCTGATATTATAAACTACCCGCCAAATCATGCTTATTCAAGTAGACCCTTTCCCGGAGTAATCTATATTGATCCAAACGCAGGGTCTTTGTGGGAGCCAAAACCGCTATTTTATGGCGCTTGGGCTGAAAACTTAACTGGTGGGATAATGATTATTCCCTCTTTTGTTCCGCGTTCTTTTTCCGGCCCCTTAAAGGATGGTTATCACATTTTGGTGACATGTAATCGTTTTAATGATAACAAATATTTTGGACATGTCTTTCTTCTAGAGCAACCTGAAGAGGGATTTTATCCATTTGATTATCGATTTGTTACGAAAACCATTATAGGAGCTGAACCTCACAATCAAGAACCCTTTTACCTGAAACGTTTTTGGCTTTATGATAACCTTTCAGATAGTTACCGAGAGTTGTATTGGGACCCGGCTGAAATGAACCTCTCAGATAGATTACAAGCACGAGCTACGGTAACTAATCTCTATGATGATAGTCCAGGGTTAGACTTAATGATGTGGGGAACCTTTCGTGATGAACATAATGCCATTCTTGCCAGTAAAATTGTTTTTTATCGCAGAGTAGCAGCTGATGTCAACCACACCTATGCTTTTCAAGAGGAACAAAGCTGGTGGATGGGTGGTGTTGAACTTTTTCCAGCCAATCGAGGGAATTTCGATGGAAATGCTACCAATGGTGCAGAAGCAATTGTTTTTGGCTTGGCAAATACTGTGGCAGTTGAAGGCATAGGACTGAATGGTTTCCTCTATTTTGTAAAAGAAGGTGCCAGTTGGACGATAAGAACAATCGATTTTAATTTTGATTGGACCTATCCCTACATATGGGTATACTCTAGTCCTCAACCATGGGATTATAATAAAGATGGTTTTGATGACATTGCTATCTATGCTATGCGAACCCGTCAAGGGGCAAATACTTGGGGCGACATTGTAATTTTTCAAAATTTAGGGGATGACTTTGGAATTATTCCTCTCTCCCATTCACGATTCAATATTTCAACCATTCGACCGATTGTTTTATGGGGGAATGACTCCTTTAATTGGGATGTTGACACTTTTGATCTTGATAACGATGGCGAGAAAGAATTGATAGTGAGCCTCGGAAGAAGAGAACCATATAGTGAAGGCACTGCAGGTTTCTTTAAGGTGTTCTACTATAAACGAGAACAAACCTCTCCTATTCTTCGCCTTTCGGTTAATAAAAACAGAAATGACATGTCAATTTTAATCACCAAACAACTCTTAAAGGAGGAATTTCGAAAAAAATTTATGACGAGAGAATTCTCTTGACTATTCTTGAGTCTTTAACAATTTCCGAGAATAAATGAAAAAGAGGTTATACAATAATCAATTCTGAGAAAGCCGTATGTTCTAAACGATTAAAAGTGAGGTTTTAAATAGCCAAGGGGCACTTCTTGTTTTGTGAATGACCAAATGAAATTTCAAGAATCAGTTTTTAATATAATTCGAAAACGCTCATCATGCAGGAAATATCAAAACGTTCCGATTAAGAAACAAACTTTGAGGATTTTAGAACACGCAATCAAAAAACCCCTGAAGGGACTTTTCAACACTGAAATTAAGTATAAACTTGTAAAACTCCCTGATGAAATTCCGGATAGCAATAAACTTACTTATCGAATGGTACGTGGGGCCAAGATGTTTCTCGTTGGCGTCATCCCCCAAGCAACTCCAGAAACAGTTATTGATTATGGGTATACTTTTGAGCAAGTAATTTTAAAAGCCACAGAACTTGATTTGGGCACTTGTTGGCTTGGACAAACTTTTCGTAATGATTACCTTGCAAAAGTCATTGAATTAAAAAACGACGAAATAATTCCAGCTATTTCTCCCGTTGGTTATCCAACAAATACAACAGGAATAAGAGACTCAATAATTTCTCTTGCAATTAGATCTAAACGCAGGAAAAGTTGGAAACACTTTTTCTTTCAGAAAGATTTCTTCCATACTCTTTCACGAGAAGCCGCGGGAAAGTTTTCTGAAACTCTTGAAATGGTTCGCTGGGCGCCCTCGAGTCGCAATTCACAGCCATGGCGCATTATAAAGGATGAGAAAATGTTCCACTTTTATATTGAAACAACAGAAAAGATTACTCCAACAAAGTTTCCGAAATTAAAACTTCTTGACATTGGAATTGCTTTATGTCATTTCGATTTATGTGTGCAAGAACAGAATATAAAAGGCTCTTGGCAGAAAATAGCGGAAAAAGAGAACGAGAAATCCCATTTAAAGCGCTATATTATTAGTTGGATAGAAAAATGATTTTACAGGGAATGCATAGATTAATTTAAGCAAAGAAAAAGGCTTGGTAAAAAAATGATTGATGACCCTCAATTAATGATTAATCTGATTTCTACAGCAATTGCTGAATATCAGAAGGCTATTGAAGCTCGGAAATATTTGAACCATCAAAGTGTTTATACACATTGTAAAAGGGCTTTAGAAAATATTGCCCTCGCATCATTTTATCTTGTTCATGATGAGAGAGTAAGCATCACTGAAGCAAATGCGTGGGTAAAAGAGCTCCCAATTCCAAATGGGTTGTTTTCCAAGCTAATCGAAGCAAATGATGAATTAATGGAGAAATATTTTCCGTTACTTGACTTTACTCTTAGCTATCCCACTTCTTCAAGAAACATTTATCTAGTTCAAGATAGCTTGCTCGAATTATTAGACAATTTAGAACAAAAAGACGACAGAAAAATTTTTGTAGACAACTTGAAACAATGGCGAACAGAAATCAGCTAGTCATTTTTTTTAAGATTTTTGTCTGCTTTAGGAAGGGTGAAATAAAAAGTTGCTCCTTGGCCCACTTCCCCTTCTGCCCAAATATTTCCTCCCATTCGACGAATGACTCGTTGAACAGTTGCCAATCCAATTCCCGTTCCTTCAAATTCCTCTTGTTTATGCAATCGTTGGAACACGCCAAATAAACGTTCATAGTACTTCATATCGAAGCCAACACCATTATCCCGAATATAAATCGTCACTTTTTCAGGATCCTGGAACGGTTTTTGCCCAATCTCAATAACAGCTAACTCCTTTGTTTTGGTGAATTTCAAAGCATTGGCTATCAGATTAACAAGCACAAGCCGAAGTAAGGAGGGGTCACCAACGACTTCAGGAAGGATGTCAACTCTAATATCTACTTTACGATTTTTCAGTTCAATTTGGAAGTCATTTAAAACGTCATGAACGAGTTCAGTGAGATTCACCTTTATTCGCACCATTTCTACCCGACTCATCCGCGAGTAAGTTAGAAGACCATCAATAAGGGCATTCATTTCTTCAACGGAATTTAGAATTTTTTGACAATAACCTTCAATGCGTTCATCTTTGTTTTCCATTGATGCAACACGTTTTTGCAATAATTGAGCAAAGCCACCTATGTG
This sequence comes from Candidatus Heimdallarchaeota archaeon, assembly GCA_019056785.1. Lineage (GTDB taxonomy): Archaea > Asgardarchaeota > Heimdallarchaeia > JABLTI01 > JABLTI01 > JABLTI01. The sequence goes on along the minus strand of DXJV01000069.1, from coordinate 3,324 downwards.
CCTTAAGGGGGTTCGCAAATCATGAGAAACTGAATATGAAAAAGCGACCAATTCTTTGTTGATTTCAGAAATTTGGTCAGTCCGTTCATTTACTCGCCGTTCGAGGTCCTCATATAATTTTTGGAGTTCATCTTGTGCGACCTTCTTTTCAGAGATGTCCTGGATAGACCCTTGATAACCAATAGGATTATTCTCATTATCAACTAAAACTTGCCAACTATCTAAAATCCATTTAATTTTACCATCTTTAGTAATTATCCGGTATTCCATTTGCCAGTTTTTCTGTGGATTTTGAAGGGATTCTTGCATTTTCTTATTTAATTTATCAATGTCATATGGATGGATATAATCTTCCCGTTTATATTTCCCTGAAAGCATCTCTTCTACAGACAGCCCGAGAATTGCTTCACAAGCACCATCAATGAAAATGGGTTTATAATCAATATCCATTCGATAAGCAATTCCTTGGAAGTTTTGAACGAATGTACGATATTTTTCATTGCTTTCTCGTAAAGCTTCCTCAACATCTATCCGTTGTATGGCTCCTTCTATCTGGGCAACTAGTAATTCGATAGCATGCCTTGTTGAAAGAGGGATATGATCTATTTTATGTGAACAAAGCACAAGGATAGAAATGATATGGTCTTCATCCGAATAAATTGGTTGAATGGTTAAAGAGCGTATTTTTTCTTCTTTGAAAGATTCTTCTTCAAAATTGACCTGTAAGTCATCATATTCCTGGTAAAACGCTTTTCCTGTTAGGACAGCATGAGTGAATGGAGAGTTCGAGGAATAATAAGTAATCTCATCTATAAACTCATCACTTAACGCTTTTTTCGCTGTTGGATAGATAAAACCAGTTTCTTTATCGACAAGATATACACACCCGCAATCAAAAACATCAATATCCATTGCTGTCTCCAAAACACACTCCAATGCTGTTTGAAGATTTGTAATCGTACTTAATTTTATTCCAAGGTCCTTTTGAATTTCAAGGATTGATTCATTTCTCTTTCGCTCGGTGATATCATAGATTGCTCCTTGAATATGAAGTATTTTATTTGACTCATCACAGATATTCTGAGAGATTTCTTGAACCCATTTAATTTGCCCATTTTTCCGGATAATTCGGTATTCCAGAGTGCTAGACTTATTTGGTGTTGTTTGTAAAGCCTTTCGTTCCTTCAAAACTATATCTCGATCTGCGGGGTAAATGATTTCATTCCATTCAGGTTCTCTTTTTAAGAAATCAGCTTCTCTATAGCCCGTAAGAGCCTCAACAGCACCATGGAAAAAGACAGGCGTCCAATCTTTTTTTACCCGAAAAGCAATACCTTGGAAATTCTGAGCAAAAGAACGATACCGTTCCTCGCTTTCTTTAAGAGCTTCTTCACCCAGCTTCCGTTCAAAGGCAAGAGTAAACATTCTTGCTAAGGTTTCAAAGAATTGGAAATCATGCTCAGAGACAACTTTGGGGTGATAGGAGGCTAATTGAATTACTCCTAAAAGATCATTTTTATTATCTAAAATCGGCCAAGTAATGAGTTCGTGTATCCCAACAGAACGTAATTTCTCTTTATATTGAGCGATTAGTGATTGCTCTTCAAATCGTGACATTATAATTTCACGTTTTAGTCGTGCACTTAAGGTATAAATATAATTTGGGTCCGAGAGTTTAGTTGGTTCAAGGTAAGCGGTTTTTTCTCTAATGCCATGAGTTGCGATTACTTTCAAAAGAGAAGTTGATTTTTCAAAAACTCTTATAGCTGCTGCATCAAAATCTAAGACTCGACAGATACTAAAGGCAATTCGCTTACAGAGATCAACCAGGTCAGTTGAAAGAATGGATGCCTTGGCTAGTAAATTGAATGCTTCACGCTCTCTTTTTAAAGTCTCCTCAACAGCATGTCGTTCACTAATATCTCTAACTGCACTTTGAATATAGGTAGGTTTCCCTTCTTCATCCTGAACTAAAGCAACGTTTATTTCAGCAGGAAATTTTGAGCCATCTTTTCTTTTAAACCAGCGACAATAGATTGGTAAAATTTCACCTGAAATCAATGCCTTTAACCGGTTTTTTGCATCTTTTTGATCCTCATCTGCAATATAATTGAAAATAGAAGTTCCAATAATGTCATGACGATTATAACCCAGTATTTCTGCTGCACGTTGATTAACATCCAATAGATTACCCTCTAGATCAAGGAAGAAAATGGCATCATTTGTTAGTTCAAAAAGACCTAAAGCGCGTCGCTCTATTTCGATGAGACGTTTTGATAATTGCTCTTTTTCAAAAGCTAATTGTTCTTCATTACTAATTGTATCTCGATTAGACCCTTTTTCTGATTTCTTGTGACTTGATGATGAATTCTCATCTTTTACAGGTCCAGTCAAGATTGTTGCCCCATCTAATTTTTTACTAAGCTATTAAAAATTATGTTATTGTAATATTATTCTCTAAAAAGCCTATTTGGAAAATAAATTTATGCCTTGTAGCAAAATAGTAAAAGATTTAAGCTGTAGGAGGATTTTTTGTTAAATATTTGGCAGGCGCTCTAAACCATTTTTTTCTATAATGCTATCTACAATTGGCACTATTTCAGGTATGAGTTTTTCTATTATTTGCAAATAAAAACTCCAATAACGATTTTGATTGTAGACTTGTTTAATTGCTGCTTTGTATTTCGACACGCGCTCTTGCAACTCTTCTACTGGTAATTTACTTAAGGAATCTAAGGCCTCTAAAGTTTCTTTAATGCATTGGTCATTAATGAACAGTTCTTCCTGTGGGCTCATTTGAGAGTTCTTTTCTTGAAAATGACTACCCTTTTCTTCTCCATAGGAGGGATTGGTAACTACAAAGCTAAATTCTCTTTGCCATTTATCATCGAAACCGCAAAGATTTGAAACAATGGGGAGAACAGTCCCACGATCTTGCATAAGAACAACTTCTCGACTGACAAGGCCCATTGGTTCTCTTCGTGATAAAAACAAAGCATAGCTTCTAACTTTAGGATTTGTTTCTGCCAATTGAACTACTCCAAGAACGAGTTTTGAATTATGTTCCCATGCTAAAGTGACATTTTCCAAACCCGTCATCATTGATAAATGCCATTGCAATTCACTTTTGGAGCCACTGCAAATAATCATATAGTGCCGCTTTTTGTCATGTCTTGCTACAGCAATAACAGCATCTGTCCCCTTCACGTATTTTTGAGCGCGCCCAAAATAGATCACCAACTCTTTTTTCCCTTCCAAAATAGCTTCAAGAGGGAATGGAGCACCATAAAAGGGCCCTTTTCCAAGCGAATCATTCCTTTCAGC
>DXJV01000035.1 GCA_019056785.1 Candidatus Heimdallarchaeota archaeon | reverse complement strand
GGTTTGGATGATTTTTTCCGGATCCTTTGTATCTAAACAAATAGGGACTGCATCAACACCACCTAGATATTTAAAGAGAAGGCTTTTTCCATCCATCACAGGCATTGCTGCTTCGGGGCCAATATCCCCTAACCCTAAAACACGTGTGCCATCAGAAACAACAGCGATCATATTTCCCTTATTCGTATGACGGTAGACCTCGTTTTTGTTTTCTTTTATTGCTAAACAAGGTTTTGCGACGCCTGGAGTGTACCACACACTAAAAGCATCGAATCCCCAGACAGCGGCCTTAGGCACTGTCTGCATCTTCCCTTGATAATAGGGATGCAATTTCATAGCTTCTTTACTAGGTTGTTCGGCCTTTTTCAGAAGTTCTTCTTTCGTTAGTTTTTTTTCAGTCAAATTTATCAATTCTCACATATTAATTATTGATTAATTAAATAGAATGCCTAATAAGAATTTAATGGGTTTAACGGTAAAAATTTTTCTCTTGTTTTGAAGAAATGCCGGTTTTATCGAAAAAAGAGAAATGCTTAAAATGGAGTATGAAAACAAAATGGTAACCATTTTAGCTGCCGTGTCGAGGTGGCCTAGCTTGGTTTCAGATGTCCATGCGTGTTCATTTGCTAAAATGGGCGCCTGACTCATAATCAAATCGAAAAAATAAAGGGCCAGATTTGATGGGACATCAGGAGGCCGCGGGATCGAAGCCCGCCCTCGACACCAATTTCTCTTTCTCAACAAGTTTGTAGTGAAGAACAAAAAGGTGTTTAGAGTGAATAATCTTGAGATGTAAATAAAAAAAGGGGAGATTAATTAGAACGGATTTTATTTGTGTGTCTCAGAGTAACTATGATCCATCATTTTCAGGTTGCTAGCCAAGCAATTACTCCTGAGTCATCTTGTCAGATTTCTTCATTGACACGAGCTTATGATAGGCATCTCGAAGCAAAAAATCTTTCTAAAACGTACGAATTTTCGCTGAAAAGGTGAAATAAAAAACAGTTTTTTTTACTTCTTTAACAATTTTTGGCTAAAAAATTAATTTCCTTCACAACAGTTTATTATAATAATAACGAAATAATAGTAACAAGAACTTCATAGAAGGGTTGTACAACATGCGTAACGATTCCAATAATCACTCACGGTTAAAAATGGTTCTCGCAGACATCATGACTTCCAACATTATCGCTGTTAGCACGAACGAGTCAGTAAGGAAAGCGGCTCAACTTATGAAACAAAATAAGGTAGGAAGTATCATCTTGAAAGGCTCCACCAAAGATAAGAACCCCCTGGGAATCCTCACCGAACGCGACATTGTTACTCGTGTTGTTGCAGAAGGAAAAGACCCGGCAAAAACAACTGTTGCTGAGATAGCCACCAAACCCGTTATCACCGCTTCACCGGCAATGGAACTTACCAAAGCAATGGAACTTATGGCAAGAATGAACATCCGGCGATTAATTATCGTTGAAAACAATCTCTGTGTTGGAATTGTAACCTATCGCGATCTGCTCCATGTTGCCCCAAGCCTTTTAGAAATAGCGTTTGAATATGAAAAAATTGGTTTTGGCAATAAAGCAACAGAAGGTCCTTTTGACTATGATATGGAAGAAGCGTTGGACAGAGAGAGTGAAGATGAAGAGCACTCAGGCCTTTCTTTGGGTTTCTATTGCTCCCACTGTGGTGAGTATTGTGAAGGTTCGCCGTTGTATGACACAGATGATCAGCCAATTTGTAGCGATTGTTATAACGACCTGTATAAATAAGTAAGAAAGGTTTATAGTAATAGGAAGATTGAATTAGGAAAAAAATTAGAAAAAGAGATAATAAAGAGTGAAAGAATTTTGGAGGACGATACATGAAAGTCTCAGAAATAATGTCAACGGATTTTATAACAATTGACAAGGATCAGAAATTAATTGATGCTCTGAGCATCTTGCGCAAAAAGAAAGACGTTGGGCGTTTAATTGTAACCCAAGATGATAAAGTCATTGGCGTTATCTCCTTCAGAGATGTTGCTAATAGAATGGGTTCCCATAAAACCGAAGGAATTTCCCCGAAATCAATGCACATTTCAGCTGCAATGTCCTATCCCATTATTTCTATAGCCCCTGACGCGGATGTTGTTGATGCTGCGAAAATAATGCTGGAGAATAGAATCTCAAGTCTGGTAGTGATGGAAGATGAGAGCAACATTAAAGGGCTCTTGAAAAAGATTGATTTTATTAAACTACTTAAAAACTGTAAGAAAATTAAAGTAAAGGACATTATGATAGAAGAAGTCATACAAATCACCGAAAGCGAACGGGTAATTGCTGCCAGAAACATTATGATGGAGAAAAAATTCAGCATTTTACCTGTAATGAACGGAACAAAAATAGTGGGGATAATAGATGATGAATCCCTTGCAGATGCTTTAGCTCGGTTCCGAGAACAAGTCCCTATTAAGCATCAAAAAAACAGAATCCACGACTTCTACGTTGGAAATATTATGAAAACAGACCCACCAACAATTAATGCGAAAGAACCACTTTGCAAGGCAGCAGAAATTTTCGAAGAAACCAAATATAAAGGCATATTTGTTGTTGATGATAATGAAAACCTCGTGGGACTGATCACATTAACTGATATCACTCGTTTGGTTGCTGAAGAGAAAATCTAAAACGGGAGGGTTGCTCCTTTTTTTCTCACGGCAATTTAGACTTTACACTAGTAACGCTGAGGTTCCAATTTGACGATTGATTTAACCATAGTTAATGGGAAAATCTTCACCTCTGAAGGATTTAAGGAAGGAGGTATAGCAATAGAGGGGGAGAGTATCCTCAAAGTTGGAAAAGAGCCCTCCCTTCCTAAAGCTTCTTTGAGAATTAATGTAAAAGGAGCATTAATTCTCCCGGGATTAATTGACATTCATGTTCATCTGCGGGATTTTGACCAGAAACAGAAAGAGACGGTGGAAACTGGAACTAAGGCTGCACTTGCCGGCGGAGTGACGACAGTTGTTGATATGCCCAATAACAAGCCAGCTATGAATTCTCTCAAACAATTAAAAAAGAAAGAAGCATTGGTAGTTGGGAAAGCGGCGGTGAATGTTGGTTTTTACTCCCTTCTCCCTGAAACCCTCGAGGAAATTTTTTCATTAGCAAGAGGAGGCATTTTTGGGTTCAAAATTTATCCTTCAGCAACCCTTTACCCACACAAGAAAGATGAACAGCTACAACAATATATGGCTAAAATTGCTCTAACAAGTTTACCATTAATCATCCATGCTGATGCCGCCAATGCAGCTGAGAAAGAAGCAGAACTTTATTCATCCAACCTTCCGGCAATAGCCGCCTTTTTGAAAGCGCATCCACCACAAGTAGAAGCACAGGCATTAAAGGATTTTATTATATTAAATGAGGAGAGCAAGGCTCGTTTACATTGTGCGCATATTTCCTCTAAAAAAACTACGGACGTTTTAGAAGAGTATTCCAAAAAAACAAACCTCTCAAGTGAAGTTTGTCCTCATTATCTCTTTCTAACAGAGAAAGAGTTGCAAAAACAGCAGGGACTAGCAAAATGCCTTCCACCTTTGCGAACCACTACGGATCAAAAAGCACTCTGGCAAGCCCTCATAGAAAATAAAATAAAAATAATTGCAACGGACCATGCCCCTCATCGATACAAGGAGAAATTTTGTGAGTTCGAACATGCTGCTTCAGGCATAGCAGGATTGGAAACGTTACTTCCACTTATGTTTACAGCAGCATTTAAAGGAAAAATTTCTTTTGAAGGGCTAATTCCAAAGTTAACAAAAAATCCCGCCCAATTTTTAGGGGTAGCGGATCGAGGTGAGTTACTCGCAGGAAATTTTGCAGATGTAATTGTTCTTGCCAAAGAAAAGACTATCATTAGAGCCGAAGAATTCCAGTCAAAAGCTAAATGGTCCCCTTTTGATGGGTTCCACTCTGCAGTAACATTGAAACATGTTTTTGTAAATGGTGCACATGTAAAAGATGAAGGCCATATCATCTTAAAAGCACGAACCGGCAAATTACTCAAAAGCAAAGTTAAAATTTCTGAAGAGAGAGTACACCCTACAGAAGAAGACTGAAAAGGTCGAGGAATGCTTTGCTCGCGAGGAAAAAGAACAAACGGAATATGAAATTCATTGTTGACCGGATGTATTATCGTTTGGCAAAATGGCTGAGAATTTTAGGATACGATACGCTTTTCGACCAAGATTTTACAGATGAAGACTATTTACTACGAGCAGCTAAAGAAAAACGCATTCTTATAACTCGAGATGAAAACCTTAAACAAAAAGCAAAGAAAGCAGGAATATTGACGATCACAGTAGATGCCCCAACCATCGAAGAACGATTGATTCTTTTGCATCAATTTACAGGTATAAAATTACACTTGCCAACGAGAAGCTTGCCAAGATGCACTGTTTGTAATGCACCCATTAAAGTTGTATCCAAACGGAAAATTACCGACCAACTTAAACCGCAAACGAGAGCGACCTATACTAAATTCTGGCAATGTAAAAATCCAAATTGCCGACAAATCTACTGGAAAGGGCCACATTGGAAAGAAATGGCACAAATGCTGGAATTTTGTAGGAAATCTTTAAACATAGAAAAAGACACCTAAAATTAAAAGATAAAAGTTGGGAAATCACTTAATGTAAAATAAACTTTTCAAGAGGTAATAAAAAAAATGAATCAAAGTAAGGATGATGAGCCGGTTTATTCACTTGAGGATGGAGAGTATTTGGTTTCGCTTGCAAGAAAATCAATTGTACACTATTTAACGTTCCAGAAAATCCTAAAAACACCCACAGACCCTTCCCAGAAGTTATTACAAAAATCAGGTGTGTTTGTTACATTAAATAAAGTCAGAAAAAATGGGCAAAAAGAATTACGAGGATGTATTGGTTTTCCATTACCTGTTTACCCGCTTATCGAAGCAACAATTGAAGCAGCAAAAAGTGCCGCAGTAAATGATCCACGCTTTCCGGCAGTTGAGATAGAAGAACTAAAAGAAATTGTTGTGGAAGTAACTATTCTCACACCACCTAAACGCCTCGAGGTTCAGAGACCAGAAGAATACCTTGAGAAAATAAAAATTGGGAGAGATGGACTTATTATCAGACGTGGGGGAGCAAGTGGACTCCTACTCCCACAAGTGCCGGTAGAATGGAAATGGAATGTTAAAGAATTTCTCGAACATACTTGCCAGAAAGCTTGGTTGCCTAAAGATTGCTGGAAAGATTTACAAACAGAAATCCAGCGATTTTCAGGGATTATTTTTCAGGAAAAAGAACCAAACGGTGAAGTTGTCCAAAAGGAAATTGATTGAAATAGAAATGCCTTTTTTATTTTGGTGGAACACTTAAGATATAAAAAAACACAGCTAAAAACTATAGTTTAATTACCATGGAAACCTTTGTTTCTAAACTGTTAAGTATTTATAAAGGTATAAAGAGATATTCTATTGGAGAGCAATTATAAGACTTCTTTTTATTGTTGCTCTCCGAATCCCATAAAACCTCTCTCTCCCCAATAAAATAACTCCCTTTTCCTGTGACGGGGGCGATTCTGCCCCTGTCCCAAATTAATTATAATTCAAATGAACTATTAACCGCTCAATTTTGACTGCAATTTCAACATAAATAATTAAATAAGTCAGAATAAAGTTGCCCTTGCTCAATATTTCACTTCAATTCTAAGATGATGCTATGCGCTTGAGTTTTGCCACTATATCTCTTGCATCTATGTTCCTACTTCCTCGAGACTCTAAAAGGAAATCGTTGTTACTCACGCTTTGCCTCAAAGAACAAATTATTTATTTAGAATCGCCGATATTCTGTTATGAATATCTTATCAATAATCTATAGCTCAATCTCTCTTGCATTATTGTTGGTAAGTATAATTACTTTGGTTATTAAACAATGGAGTCTAAAATCCCCTCCTGTTTTCTATTTTCTGGGTCTGGAAGGGTTTATTGCCATTTGGGTTATTTGTGGGTTACTTCAGGTGATTTTCAGCAACCCAGCTGATCAAACATTACCGACAATTTTCATTACGATTGGAATCATTTCGAATGGATTGGCAATGATTTCAACGGGTCTTTTTGCGAGTTCGTTAAGTGGGGAAATACCATTAAAACAAACTGCTCTACTCTTTATCTTTTCACTTATAGGCGGAGTAATAGCTGTTACTCTCTCACGTGATGTTTTTAAAGTAACATATGATAGCACCTTAGATATCTCGAAATCGTCAGCAAATCTTGTATGGTTAGTATGTCTTGCTGGGGGAGTAATTTTAGCCGGGTCGTTCTTAATGTGGCACGTCATCCGACAAAAACGCATTATCACACAGAAACACAAATTAAGCATTAATTTTATCCTTGCAGGCGTCGTAATTGCCTTTTACGGGAGTATCGTTCTCTATGCTGTCAGATATTTAACGCATGTGAAGCTGTTCTTGCACCTTGAATTGGTTTCGACAAGTATAGGGACATTTTTAATTACCGTTGGAATGCTCATCGGTGGCAAAACTGCTTTGTATGGAACCTCGCGAGTAATTTCAATCAACATTTACGATGATACCGGCATTAATCGTTTTCAAGGATTCTTTATTAGACGCCATTCGATGAATCAACATTTAGTCGCGGGTGTTGCGTCAGCAATTGCCACTTTTGCTTCGGAAATAATTGGTGAGGAAGTATTTCCACGGGAAATCGATCTTGGAGATTATTCTCTTATTCTCGTGAAAGAAGGGAAATTTGTTGGATTTATTGCTTGTAAATATCCTTCTTATCAGATCCATACTGGCCTTCGGAGGATTATGAAGAATTACAAACCTGAGATGACATTCAAAGAAATAGTGAAACTAATCGATAATTTTCTCCCCTACGGCCCACCGCAAGCAGATTCCACCTATGAAGGGTCTGCAATAATTGGTTAAAGTTAAAGCCGGTCCATCTGATCACCTTTAGAAACACAGGTTAAGACGCTCCAGTGCCCACTTAAGCAGAACTTTTTTTCTCTCCTTTAGAGCGAGAGCTTTTTTAAATAGTTGGAAGTTGAAATATAACTGAGAATTACTAAGGACGACTAAAAAAATGCGTATAGTAGACATCGTTCGGGTCGACAACCGGGGAAGAGTAACCCTGACAACCTCCCTTCGGGAAACCCTCGGAATAGCAGAGGGAATGCATGTAATGCTTATTGGTGACCTCGAGAAACGAGAGATTCGGATAATTCCATTTGCTGACCCGGAAGCAGAATTATATGAAATAAAAATCACTTTAACCGACAAACCTGGCTCACTGGCAAAAGCAGCATCTATTCTTGCCGAAAATAGGATCGACCTTCTCTCGAGCCAATCGCAAACATTACGAAGAGGGCAATCAGCCGAATGGTTTGTAGTTGTAGATATTTCTAAAAGCTTGACTGAACTGGAGACAATTAAAGAGCGAATCATTAAAGCCGGCGCTGCACTGGCAGTCGATTACAAGCAATTTCTGTAAAGAACCTGGCAAAGGGTAATTTTTCTCGAGACTTTTTGTTACAGCCAGAGTGAGAATTGTTTTAGGATCTCTTGCGAGCTTTTGCTAAAATTGTCAGCAGAATAGAGAGATTGTACAATTTCCATATCATCAACAGCAATTGCAACTTCAATGATAAAAGTGGCATACCCAGCACGAACTTTTCGTCCTTTTGAATTCAAACTGACAGTGGTCTTAGACAGCGTAAGCAAAGGCTGTAAACGTTCAAGTGCTTCAGGAATTTCACCAATATGTATTTCTCCGGCTTTGTCCCAAATGAATTTTCGAATCTGTTCATGAGTAACAGCCTTAGAAGCCCCAGCAACAAATTCGAAGATAAGTTGAGTGATAAAACTTGTAGCCGGTCGTCGGGTACTGAAAATGTCTGGAAGCTTTTCCAGCACCAGCCGTTTTTGGACAAATGCTTGAACAATGAGAGCAATTTGAGCCTCTAAAACTTCATCCCAATCACTTGTTATCTGCACAGTACCGATATTAATGCTTTTACATCTTAAAGCTGTTTGTAAGACAAGGAACGCTTTTCCAAGCTCACTTATGGAATAATGTGAATGCACCCCACCAAAACCCTTCCAGGCCATTCCCTCTACTGGCTCTTCCCTCTCCCTTATCACCAAGTTCTTTTCAACGAGAAGCTGCAGAAAACGTTCAAAACCTTGCACCTTTGCTAATTTCAATTGGTTGGCAATGATATGTGACAATTCTTTCACTCGAGTAAAACGATTGATGTCTTTCGAGTCAAAATATAACTCTAATTTCTTATTATAATTGAAGAACCGCGCTCTATTCAAAGGTTCCTCTAAATAGGTAAGCATTACAAGGGTTAACAAAATTATGAAACAACTTTCTTTATCAAGCTCAAAAAGGCTTTCTTGAACTATTTTTCTAATATCAGTCATAGGTTTCAACCTAAATGGTATGAATATACATGTACTATAACGCCATTTTAAGCTTCCCTTTTCACCAAATAGACAAATCAAAAGAACCAGAGCAAAAGGCATTTTTATCGATTTGAGCCAAAGAGGAAATTATATAATTGAAAAGGTGAAGATTCTTTTATGAATTATTTGTCTATAATCTACAGCGGGATTTCACTTGTAATAATTCTTACTAGCATGAGCATTATTTTCGCGAAGCAATGGAGCTTGAAAAATACTGCGGTGCTATTTTTCTTTTTAATGGAATTACTAGTGTCCCTTTGGATTATTTCAGACCTATTACAAGTCATTACCAGTAAACCATCAGATGGCCCATATTCCACACCATATTATTTCGCAATAAGCTCAACAATAACTATTGCATTGGCTATGGTATTTAGTGGCTTGTTTATTAATTCATTAACATATCAAGAAAAAATAAAACAATTTATGGTGTATATTATTTGTGCGTTCGTTGGAGGAGTAATTGCTTTAACACTCTCAACAAAGGCAGTGTATGTCACATACGATTCCAATTTGGAATTTAGCAAACTTCATGCAAACATTGGTTGGATAGTCTGCTTGGCAGGAGGTGTGCTTCTTTCTGGAAGCTTGTTCTTAGTCCATTTGATCCGCCAGCATAAATTAATTGGAAAAGAATATCGTCTTGGGACACGCATTATGATTGCAGGAGTGATTATTGGTTTTTATTTCAGCATAATATTTTATGCTATGAGATATTTCAAATTCTTTGGAAAAAGCTTTTTACATGCTGAATTAATTGCTGCAAGTGTAGGGCTTATCCTCTTAACAATTGGTATGGTTACCGGCAAAAAAAAGGCTTTGTATGGATCATCAATAGTTATTTCAATAAACATCTATAATAAACATGGTTTAAACCTTTATCAAGGATTTTTATCTTCGCCACATTACATAAATGAACATCTCGTCTCAGGAGTAGCAACTGCCATTGCTGCTTTTGGCTCAGAAATTGTAGGAGAGGAAGTCTTCCCAAAGGAAATCGATTTAGGGGATTATTCATTAATTCTTGTGAAAAAAAGTAATTTTAGTGGTTTCATCTGCTGTAAATACCCAACAATTCAAATCCATCGAGGTTTACGAAACATCATGGAAAATTTCGACGAAAAAATGAATTATGAGGAAGTCTCCAAACTAGTTTCGAAGTTCTTGCCCTATGGCCTCCCAAAGAAAATTCCTATCGACCTCACATATAAAATTGGTCTTCAACAAAAAGAAATGGTAGCTCAGAAAGTAAATTTGGAGAAAGAACAAACAGAAACTTTAGAACAAACAGAGTCGAGTTTGGATACCAGCACAATCGATTTCAATTAGAGCAAACACAACAATTTTCTTTCTCAAATATTGATTAACTACAAAAGAATTAAGAAGGAAGAACTGTTTTTTCGAATAAAAATAATATTCCTATCAATTTCCATCGATGTGAAAATTATGGCAGTAATAGATTATTTATGGATGATATTGGCATTAATGGGTTCCTATGTTATAGGGTCAATTCCCTTTTCAATCTGGCTGGGAAAACTTGCCAAAGGAATTGACTTACGTAAACATAATGTAGGGAATCCCGGCGGGATGAATGCTATCTTAACTTATGGTATGCTGCTAGGCGTTCCAATAATGCTACTCGACTTCTTCAAAGGAACAGTCGTTATAGCTCTTATAGATCACATTTTTTCGCTCGAGCATTTTAGCTCTCAAGGGCCAAACAATTTCTGGCATACCTTTGTATGTTTACTCGGACCACTCTTTTGTGCTATTGGTCACAGCTACTCTGTCTTCCTAAAATTTAATGGTGGACAAGGATTAGGGGTGTTTATGGGGGTTTTGATTTATCTCAATCCTTTGGTATTCCTGATTCATGTCATTTTGATAACATTATTGATGGCATCAAAGAAATTTACAGTTAGAATAGCATCTTTTATCGTAGCATTGCTAGATGTGATTGCAATGGCACTAATCCCTTTTGTACCGCCATGGAACTTCTTACCGCAAAACCCCTTAATTCTAAATGAAACTTTTCTCCAATTAAAAGCAGCATTAAGTATTTTTATCCTTGGACTAGGATTGGTTGTTCGAATGCTCCATACTATTAAGTTGAAAAGCAAATCAGCTGCATGGAAAATCGCTGAGAAAGGCGAACAGAAATTCAAAAATTAAAAAAAAAAGAGATTGTAGAGGGAAAAAATCTACAACCAGCTACTATCAAAATTCCCAATATAACTTAGACCAATGGAATGGGGGCCTGAATAAACACCGAGAATAGCGCTAGCAGGATAATAGTAGATAGTTGTTCCATCAAGAGCTGAATCAACAAGAATATCGTAAATAATTTTGGTTACTTTTTGATGATTAATATGTGTGAGAAAGATATCACCGGTTTCATTCTGCTGTGCAATTTTCTTTGCAAAATTTTCAAATCTGGTAATCAAGTCATCCTCATTTTGGAAAATGGTCAATGGATGTAATATGCCATCTTTCATATGAATTGCAGGAATAAGATCGGGATTCTTTTTACGGATGTTCTCAATGGGACCCAGACGTCCTTGTTTCTCGAGATAATCTAGGTCATTCATCACCAAGAGAGTACGAACCCTTAGTTGAAGGGCTTCCAAACGATTTAAAATCTCACTTTTACTCTTACCATCTGCAACCATTTTAGCTGCTTCCAAAGCTTGGATGCCGGTTCCCGTCATCGTTTGCTGAGAATCGAAAATAGTGACATTGCCATTATTGTAGAAATTTTTGACGACCATTTGGGCTGTTTGAACGGCACCAGACATTCCTGAAGTAAGAAGGACTGCAATAACATTTTGAGCGCTTTTAAGGGCTTCATCAAAAGCCTGCTTAAACTCCGCCGGTGAAGGGAGAGAAGTTCTGGGGAGAGTCTCTTTTGAGGTTGTTGCAAGCTTCGAACAGAATTCTTCCAGGCTGATAGTAAATTTATCGTTGTGCCAAACGCGATAGGTTTCTTGCCCAAAAAGAATACGGTAAGGAATGGTTTCAATTCCATATTTTTCGATTATTTCGTTTGTAAGGTCACAAACGCCATCTGTTACTATTGCTAGTTCTTTCATAGTTAGTATTACTCCAAATTGATTGAATAGTTGGAAATAGGTTAGAGCTGTTAATCAGTATAAACAGTCTGGGGCTAGAATCTGGTTTGCTTTTTAAAATTCTATTGCTAATAACTAACTTTTGAGTAAAGAAGAGGGAGCTAACCATCTCGTTTGAGTGCTTGAAAGGTTCTTCTTTGCTTTTTTTTACCTTTAGAGGAAAAATTGCAAGTTAGTAAATGAATGAAACAGATAGCACTTTTTGTAACTAGAAGGGAAGAAGTAAAAAAAAGGAAAAAGGCAATAGAGGTTAACAAAAACTTGGATCGTCAAACTTTTGGCTTTTTGATTTTGGCTAATTTCAAACTTACATCCCACAGCTGTTTCTGTACATTAACATCATAGGTGATTTTTTTCGTTTTGCGAACTTTTTTACGTACGAAATATTTGCCAGTGATGTTTTCCACTTCTTTTGCAGATGCTAAATAAAGTGGTGTTTCGGCACCTTTCTTTGCAGAGATAAAGAAGGGATTGATTTTTAAGAGAAAGGAATAAAACTTCCGACTTCGTGGGAGATTTGTTTTCACAATCCCGGGATGGACGGCATTAACAGTAATACCCCTACGTTCTACTTTTTTAGCCAGATAGTAAGTAAACAAAATTAAGGCCAATTTAGAATTCATATAGGCTTGCATACCAGAGTATTTATTTTTTGAAAGATTCAAATCCTCAAAATCTAAAAAGCCTTTCCAATGGAATGAAGAACTCATATTAATGATTCTGCTCGGATGTCCTTTTTGTAACAACTTGAGTAATTCATGGGTTAAAAGAAAAGGAGCTATGTAATTAACAGCAAAAGTTTGTTCAATACCATCTTCCATCAAAGTAAAAGTTGGTTGATATAAACCGGCATTGTTAATTAGAACATTCAAGTGATCATAGCGCTGTTTAATGCGTTTAGCCAATTTTCGAACTTCTTTTTGCCTTGCAAAGTCCGCGACCATCAATTCGATGAATCCATTTTTCGTCTTGGATTGCAAATCTTTGACAATTTGTACACCTAATTCCTCATTTCTTCCTGTGATAATAACTGTTGCTCCTTGCTCCACCAGTCCAGTGGCAATTTCTAAACCGATACCAGAAGTCCCACCGGTAACAAGACAGATTTTTCCTTTCAACTATTTAAAGCCTCTTTACAAATTTGGTTAATTATATGTCGAGTCTAACTTGGTTCAAAGACTTATATTTTTTTCTTAGCAATAATTTGTCGGTTTTTAAGGGGCAAAAATAAGCGGAGGAGAATAATAACTCTCCTCCGGTTTGAGATTTTCCTTAGTTGGAGCTGTGAGAAATTGTTATCATTTATAATTGAGAGTAAATGATAACCTGAACATTGCTTCTTCACTTTTTTGATTCAGATGGAAAAGGTCTTCTTGTGGTAAGCTTAACATAGATGAAAGAGCGTTGGTCAGTTATTAATTGCTTATTGGGACTTTCTGACCAATTTTCAAAAACAGAAAAAGAGCTTGCCCATTTTTAAGCTGTTAGTTGTTCGTTTGATCGTTCTAATGAGTCGACCAGCTCAGCAATTTTCTTGATTTTCTCCCGTTCATGTTCAATGAAGATTCGCAAGATCTTCTTTAAGGACCATTCTTCACCAGGGACATTCGCTTCTCCTTCAGGACTTATTCTAACTTCTTGTTGAAGTTGGGAGAAATATTGACGTAGGAGAGCAATTGCTCCCTGTCGAACTTTTACCACACGTTCGAGAATTGAAAGCGATTCGAGTTCATCTCGTGTTAAGTTAATTATCTCATAAAACTTTCGCTCTACTTCTTCGCCAAATTTCTTCATCAAATCGATTTCAGTTTGATAAAGGGCCTTCAATTCATCTTTAATGGACTCTTGCTCCTCTAACCCCTTACGTTCCAGCTCTTCATTGGTTAATTGAAAAATGATACGCATCAATTCTTCAGGCAATTTGTTAATAATCGATAAATAAGTTTCAAATGTTTCCTGAGAAAGCTCTTCACGCTCTGAATTAAATAATGTTGAATGCTCCTGAATGTTGCTGCTTTCCGGGAGCATTTTTACCTCTTCAATGATATTAACATCAGTTATGCCTTTTAACAATTCTTTGATAATGAGTTTCAATTCAGGAGACAGCTCGAGCTTTTGCAACCATTCACAATATTCTTTTGAGTCTTTAAGAATACCATCGATGGCTGCACTTTTACTGTCGGCATAGGCATAACAGCCAAGAAGATCCACAGAGTGGGCAAAGATGACTTTCTCCTTTGTTTCCAGATTTATTTTCAATTCTGCCACGAGATAACCAACCTTTTTCGTCGTGCTATTTCTTACAATTCTTAAAAAAATACTTGAGAGGGATCATTTTTGATAGCTTGTTGAGGTAGTTTTCTTAGTTTTAAACTTTTTTTTAATGCTAAAAAGGTTATTCTTTATTGTTTTCTCCTCTTTCTAACCAAGAAAATTTCTTCTGAAGGGTTTTTGAATAGAAATCTCGCCAATTATAATCAACTTCTTTTCCCCAATTGTAATAAATACGGGGGTCAATATACGATTTCAGACTTGTCCCGAGGTTAAGACGCTTCGTTTTTTTACTAATCCGCTCTTGAGATTCAATTTTCCGAAGCGCCAGTTCGGCCTTGTAGATCCGCTCTTTGGCGGTACCAAGACTGTTCTTCGCCCGGTCTATTTGTCCTTTCACCGTTTCAATTCTCTTCTTGGCACTTTCCACTCGTTTCTTTTGGGTTTCCACCTTCTTTTTCGCCCGTTCAATTGCTTTTTTCAACCGTGCTTGCTCCTTTGCCGAGTCAGGTTTGGGAAGGCTCTTGAGCTCAAGCAAGTCTGCTTTTCTTTGAGCTAACAATGATTCTTGCTCTTTAAGTTGGGCTTTCCGTTCCTGTAACTTTTCTTTTAACTCCACTAATCGGGCTTCTCTCTGTTGCCGGTTTGCAATGGCTTTTTCGATCCGTTCCTTGGCCTTCAATTTTCGTTCTCTGAAGCGCTGTAATCTATTTTCAAAATTCTTTGGCTCTTGTTTCATATGATTGCAGATAATTGCCGCTTCACGGTTTGCCATTACTGCAGCCTCTTTTTTCACAAAATCAGGGTCAGTCTCTGAGACATCACTTTCATCAAGAGCTTGTCGAACGACGTTCGAAGCATGATATGTACGAAAGACTTTTGCTGTTAAGCCATCAACAATTTCGCCCAGAAAAGCATTAACATGCCTACTCCCAACATCTGAAAAAATTTGAGGCTTATCATCTGGGCTCTGTTTAGCTTCTTCAATTAACTCTCGTAACACAGCAATTACTTCATCTGGAAATACTGCTTCTTTATGCCATTCGACCGAATCTTTCCCAAGAAAATGGAACGTCACCTTGTTTCCATCAATTTTTATGTGCTCAGGTCTTAGAGTCGTAGCGCCAACAGTATCAGCTTCATCTTCATCTTTCTCATCTCCGACACGCATGTTAATTTTATCAATAATATAACATGCTGCCGCAACTTTGCGTGTTCGTTTATCCGGAGACTTTATCCCTTCGAGGATTGCTTTTCGAATTTTCTTGAGGTTATCGCCAACTTTTCGCGCCTTATCATATTTCTCGATTTCTCGGTTCTGTTTAATGGGTGTACTATCTGAAAGCCAAACGTATTTTGTCTTTCCTGTTAATTTATCCTCCCATTTGGCAACCCACAAACAGTCAGGATTCCAAACAATTTCTTTCCAATCTCCTTCAGGCACAGGAGCATCCGGACTTAAATTAAGCGTAATGTCTTTTTCAGTTGGTCCTTCTTTCCAACGGCCACGCAAGGGGTGTTCACCGCGCCCCATAAAAATACTACTAGGTTCAGCAGTCCAATTCGAGATTTCAACTTCTTGTCCATCGAGGATTGCAGTTCCATAATGAGCTTTCAATTCTTCGCGTTTTTTCTTGCGCGCTTCCCGAGCGGCTTTCTTCTCTTCTTTGCTCATTGCTTCTTTCTTTTGGCGCTCTCTTTCAACATAATCAATAACTTCTGAAAAATCGATATCTTCGTCAGTAAGCCCCTCAATACCTAACTCTTTACTGAAATCCTCGAAAAAGTTCTTGCAAAACACCGGGTCCTCAACATAAGGAGTTGAAAGTTTTCTCACCCAAGCAAGAGCCATTTCCTCTTGCTTCGGCGTCAATTTATGAGGTTTACCTTTGATTGTAATTGAAAGTCCCTTTGGCTCGTAGCGGACAACTAATATGCCATTGTGTTTTAATTGTTTAATTTTAGTCACGTTTTCAACCTCTTAGACCTCTAACAACTATCACCACTTTTAAAAGCTACGAAAGAATACAATTTTCCAGTTATAAAAAAAAAATAGCCTGAGAGCTTATAAAAGCACGGGCGTCTAACGGATCTCACAGACTTCAAATTTGTCTTTTACTTTCTTCCAGGCGGCTTCCAATCGTGTTAAGGAATAGGGTTCTAAAGATTCGAATTTTTTATCAAGACAGCGTATTGGTCGGAATTGTTGCAAGTAATATCTTTTCGCCCCTGTAATCATCTCTGCGATAATAGGAATGTCCATTTCAGGCTCAACGATGGTCGGAACAACAGTCGTTCGGAACTCATGTTCAATGCCGGAATTAATAATTAAAGAAATGGTTTTCCTTATTTTCTTCAAGTCGACTTTTATATTCACAGCTAAAGGATATTTCTCAGGGGTGGCTTTTACATCCATAGCAATATAGTCAAGTAGTCCTTCATCAAGCAATCGTTTCACTACAGCAGGATGATGCCCATTAGTATCTATTTTTGTTTTTAATCCCATCTTTTTAAGGATGCTGAGAAACTCTGGCAAGCGTTTACTGAGGGTTGGCTCTCCACCAGTGATGGAAATGCCATCCAGCCATTTTGTTTTAGCTCTATTATCTATTTCTGCTAATACTTCATTGACGTCATAGCTCTCTACTTTGTCAACAGTTATTAAATCAGGATTGTGGCAGTACCCGCAGCGGAAATCACATCCCGCAAGAAAGATACTGTCAACTAACAATCCCGGCCATTCAATTAATGATGATTGTCTATAGCCTTTAATTTCTAGGTCTGGCAAGCGTCTATTTCATCTCTTACAGTTTTAATTCTTTTTGTAATGTTTCAATGGGTGGCACTTCTCCACGCCACGCAAGAAGTTCATTATCGTTTTCATCAGTGAGGATTAATGTTGGAGTCGCCATTACATCGAAGTAGACTCCTTCGGTTAAACCTATCTCCTCATCTAAATCAAACCATTCGATATTTGCACCCTGGCCTTCCAATTTTTTTCCAATCTTTTTTGCCAAGGGGCAATTCGGGCAATCTTTTTTTGTGAAGATTTTTAATTTCGTTGTCATCATTTTTCCCTCGTTTTTCATGAATATTTTTAGAGTAAAGTGAATAAGTGAAGGTAACCACCAGTTCTAGTGTTTTTTTCAGTGCTACCCACTACATCTTGTATGGCATATTCTTTGAGGAAACATCACTATTTAAATTTGTTGTTGCCAAAGACAAACTCCAGCGGATTAGGGGCCATCAACATAAGGAAGGAATTAATGAAAATAAAAGGAAGAAGAGAAGGGGAAAAAACAAACAAGGCAATTTAGGACTTGTTGTCAAACCAATAATTGCCTTGTTGCCTTCTCTTTAACTCGGCTTTTTTAGAGCGATTCCAATTTTCAATGATACTGAAATAGCCCACAACTCTACTCATACCGTAGACATTTTCAGAGCCACAGTATGGACAGCGTGGTTTCAGCTGATCACCTGCGTTGTGACTTTCTTTTGCTTCTATTGTTGTTTCTAATTCTGTTATTTTTCTCGGTTCGGGTTCGATTTTAGCCATTTTGGTTTATTCCTCTATTAGTTCTGTTAGATTTTTTCCCACTCAATTACTGAGCCATTTCACTCATGGCTCTGCCATATCCCCGACTTACCTTTCCACAATCTCTACAAATCGTGAATTCCGGTGAGAAGACAATTTGTGCACTTTGAGTATGAAGCCAGCTCTTCTTCACAAGATTGAGGATGGATGCAGGATCGATTTTTTGCTCACCAATAAAGATGTGGGTAATAGAGCCACTTTCAATTAAAGTATTAAATCGTCCTTGTTTAGTGATCCGTTCAATAATATCAATTGGTGCTTCTGCAGCAAAGTGCGCACTGTTGGAATAGTAAATTGCTCCGGTGTCCAGGTCACCCTTTACGTAATGGATGCTCTCTGGAAATTCACGAATGTCTGTGCGAGCAAATTTGTATGGCGCGCTTTCTCCTGGAGTTTCCTCGAGAGTGACTTTCAAGCCATACTTTTTCTCCAACTCTTTTGCTTTAAGATTCATGGCAGCAATGATTCGCAAACCCAATTTGTAGGCTTCTTCACTCTCATGAAGCTCTTCATCGATAAGATATTGAACACATTCGTTGAGACCGATGACGCCAATAATATAGGTCGCTTTTTCAAGATCCACATAAGGGCGCCCGTCTTCGGCGGTTTTGCCTATCTGCCAGAGGGTGCCGTTTTCAGTGGTCATCAATTTGTGGATAAAAGCTTTCTTTTGGAGATGTGCTTCCATAGCAATGTCCATTGCTTCTTTTATTTGACTGATACAGTCATTGATATTACCTTTCCCAGCACGATAAGCTGCCTGTGGCAAGTTAATACTCACGTTTTGGAAACCACAATAGCGCATGCTTTCTGGGTGTTCAATCATATAGGTGTCTCGAATGGTAGTTTTTAGTCTGCAACACATGGACAAGTTGACCTCGTCCCGGTCAAAGATAAAGTAAGTGGAACCATTTTCAGAAGCAACCTTACAAGCATACTGTAAGAGCTTGAACTGCTCGGGGTCATCAAAGCTCGTCTGATCCACATGCAAGTCAAACTTCGGGAAGGGGAAGACTTTTCCTTGAGCGTCGCCTTCCATCCAAACTTCCATTAGCGCCTTGGCAAACAGCTGCGCTTCTTTTTCATAATGGGCATAGGTTTTACCGGTGTACTTTCCACCAGGTCCAATGGCTGGAATGTCCCGGAGATAATTGGGAATTCCAAGATGGATGTTGAAGTCCACGAATAATGTCTGCCCACCACGGGAGAAGGCATTTTGGCTACAAGAATAAATCAACCTTTGTGCTTCTTGCTTGATCTGTTTGTAAGGCACCCCAACAAAATAGGGGGCATAAAAGATATTAAGATAAGCAAGACCCAACGCACCTGCATAATAGGCTTGCATGGATGCTAGGAAAGTATTAAGATGTCCCGTAAGAGTATCGGCATGATTTGCTGGGCGGGAAATGGTTGAAAGATTCAAGAGTTTCAAACCATACTTCTTAATATATTCTAAACTATGAGCGGAACAATAGACTCGCACCGGGAAACCGAGATCATGGAGATAAATGCGCCCTTTACGATGAGCATTTGCCACTTCAGGACTGAAGAGCTCTTGAAGTGCATACTTCTTCAAGATAGTTTCAGCAATGGCAAGATTAACCGCTTCGGGATTGTTGGCAACAACATTGCTGTTCTCTTTGCTCTTGGAAAGTATCAATTGTTTGAGGTCGAAGGTAGGAATACCCAAAATCCTTTGTTGTTGTAACTTGGTATCATATCCCCGTACAAACAATTCATTATCAACTAGGCTACGAATCAAATCCACAGAGATGGTTTGAATGCCCGAGGCAAAGATTTTACGCTCAACCTCATTAGCAATTATTTCAGCTTCAACTTTTGGCAATCCCGCTTCGCGCATTAATGCTTGAGTTATCTTTGATTTATCCCAGCTGGAAATTTCTTCTCGGGTGTCGCCGGCAACCATCAAGAGGAGCTCAGTCGAGTCGTGCCCTTTGACACTGACTTCCTTCACAACTTTCAACTTTTCAAGCTCTTTCATAAAGGAGGCAATGTCTGTAAACCGTCGATAGACCGATGCAAAACGAATATAGGCAACTTCATCCAGCTCCCGAAGTTTCTCCATAATAAGTTCCCCGATAACCTGGGAATCTATCTCAACCTCGTCATATTGCCGGAGCTCGCCCTCAATCTCGTCAACAATCTCATCGATTTCTTCGATACTTATCGGCCGTTTTTCGCAAGCCTTTTGTATTCCTCGCTTGATCTTTTCTCGATCGAATGGCTCCCGACGTTTGTCTTTCTTTACTACTGTTAGTTTTATATCCTCAACCCGCTCATAGGTTGTAAATCGTTTTTTACATTGCATACATTCTCTGCGTCGCCTATTGTATTTCATGTCCTCTGATAGCCTTTTGTCTATCACACGAGTGTTGGGGCTTCCGCAATACGGGCATTTCATTTAAATTTCACCTGTTTTTTATGGAGTTTTTTCACTCACTTTTCGGGAGATATACTACTCCTAGTGTTTTTTTAGGCACAAACCACTACATCTTGTATATTATAATCTTGTGTCCGGCTTTCATATATAAACCTATTGTTGATAAAAGCGTTAAAATGATAAAATAAAATCTAAATAAATCAAAAAGAAAATTAAGCATCGAGGATGCGAATCTTTTTCGTACAAAGAACCCATGGAAAAGGGATAAGAAAAAAAGAAGGTTAGAGGACAGTAACAGACTTAGCAAGGTGACGAGGAAAGTCAGGATCATTTCCACGCAAAACAGCAAGATGATAGGCAAGAAGCTGAAGCACAGGAACCATCAATAAGGGACTTAAGGGAGAAGAGGGGATGGCAATGAAATGATCGAAGGAGGGATGGGGTTCGGAAGCAATACCAATAATAATTCCCCCACGAGCCTTAATTTGCATGATATTATTCAGCATGTCATCTTTAGTGTCGTCATTAGGAACGAGAGCAATGCAGGGAACGCCAGGAGCAATTAACGCCAAAGTATGGTGTTTAAGTTCACCACCAGCCAAAGCATCTGCATGAAGGTAAGCAATCTCTTTAATTTTGAGTTCCCCTTCCATGGCAATGGGGTAAGCAACACCACGACCAATAAGGTAGAGGTCGCGGGTATTGAGAACATCTCGTGCCAGCTTATGAATCTG
>DXJV01000093.1 GCA_019056785.1 Candidatus Heimdallarchaeota archaeon | reverse complement strand
TTGTCCTTCACTTCAGCGAGCATGGATAAATAAAAAAGTTTATCGCGTATAATTGAACATCTCCCATGAAAATCACCCACGAGTTGCTACAATGTCTGAACTCGAAGGATTGGCAAAAACCATCTTTGATGAAGTGATGGAAGAAATTGAAGAAGAACTTGAAGATGGTTTAGAAACAATTATTACTAAAGAAAAACTACAAGCAATAATAACGAACATTCAAAAAAAAGCCGGAAAAAAATTGCAAAATTAATCGCAAAACACACCAAAGAAGAAATAACTGAAGTTGAAAAAGTGGGCCTTGGAGAAAAATTATCTCGAGTTGTAACAAAAGATACTAAAGAAGTTTTCACCAACTTGGTTTCTGAGGTGGTGAAGAAAACGTATGAAACAGAATATGAATTACAAAACAGCAGAACCGATCGACTATCTCTTCCAATTATGTAATTGATAGTATTTTTTAACATTCTCTCACCGTCCACAAGCAAACCTTTTGTTGATCCATATTTGAGTGGCTCTTTTAAAAGCGTTCAATTAAGGCGTCATCATCCGGCTTCAAACCAAATTCTTCATTGAGTTTTCTTCGGAGATCGATTGAATCGTTCATGTTTTTTTGAAGGTAGGTGAGTGAGTAATATATTCCTGTAGCATCAGTTAAAGTCTGGCAGTATTCTCAAAGTTGAGAATGTCCATACAAAGGCCAATGTTCTTACACGTGGTGAGCAAGTCGGTCAATAAAGCGATCTTTTCTGAATAGACCACCAACGCCACCATTCCTTCTTCCACCAGCTGCTCAACTGCTTTTTCAGTACCAAATCGTTTCTTTGCTTTTCTACCAGTTAACTCGAAAAAGGGTTAAGCGCACAAATGGTTCCCTCCGCAAGAAGCAATTGTATACGTTAAACCATAAGCCTTTATGCTTCGGGGATCACCATTGATTAAATCGAGCCCTTTCACATGCTTGACTAATTTTTGCATATCTTCATTGAATTATTCAGAGAACCGTTTAGCGCCAAGGACGAGTTTATCCCCGAGCCCTTCCCGAAAAGTGATTAGTCGGATAACCTCTCACACCTCATCAATTTATACACAAAAAATAAAAAAGAATAATTACTCAAAAAAATGTGCTGAAAATCATTTAGATAACCATTCTAGAGATAAACGAAGAGTAAGAATAGAAGGGCAAAACAATAACAAAAAGGATACAATACAAATACAAATGTGCTCTCTGTCAGAGGAATGCCGGAAAAATCCGACTGAAAAGAAAAAGAACAAGAAAAAGAGCAATAAAAATAAGTGATAAAAAACAGATGCAAAACGTACCTCAGAATAATTGGACACTCGAGATTATTGGCCCGTTCCAAAGAGCAACAAGAGCCATCAGCGAACAGGAGAGTGAGAGAATAAGGCAATTATTACTGACCGAACGGTTTCTTGACTTTTACAGAGATTACAGAGATAATATTTCGTTTTACTGCCCGAAGTGCCAAGCGGCTTATTGTAAAGACCATTGGACTAATTACCAAATGATCATCGACGATGGTTTCTTTGATTATGCTACTGCTATTTGCCCGCTCGGTCATGAAGTTGTTGTTGATGATTAATACGCATCTTTCAGAAAAGTTTCTCGAAAAAGCTCAATTAAAAGAAATGATTAAAATAAAACAAGTAATTGGCTTTTTTTGAAAAAGAAGAAAAGAAAGAGAAAAAGAGGATGAGACTTTTTCTCTAATCTAAAGATGTTTTTTAGTCTGTTACTTAAAATGTTCTCGTCTAAAGGTACTTCCTTTTACGTAAGATGACGAATAGAGCCATACTACTAATAAGCGAGGCTATAACAACAGCAGCACCTATACCTGTGTCGCTGGTTGAAGGGCTTGGACTGGGGCTGGGGCTCGGGCTCGGGCTGGGAGTGGGGCTGGGAGTATTTTCTTCGACAGTTAAGTCAGTTAGGATAGTCGAATGTGGGTAGGAGTTAATTACAAGGTCCACCTTGCCATTCAAATCAAAGTCAAAAAGGATGGGGTCGGAATAAATAGGTGACATCGAATAGTCGCTAATTGTGGTACCATTAGCATAGAGGAAATGGAGACGGTCGTTTGTTATAACAATCTCAAAGGTACCATCGGCATTAAAGTCGTAAAGCCGAGGTTGAGTTATGAGGAGGTTCCCTAAATCATAGTGCCAAAGAAGAGAGCCATTCTCTTCAATACAATAGAGATACCCATCTAAATCACCAATGAGGATCTCAAACTTTCCATTATTTGTCAAATCGCCAATAGTTGGAGTGCTCTTACTAAAACCCCAAGTGGTTGAAGGAATAGTATAGTTCCATTGTTGGAAACCGGTAGCATTTAAGCAAAAGAACGTATCTTGCGCACCAAAAAGGACTTCAATTTTCCCATCATTCCCTAAATCAGCTGCTTGGATTGAACCACTAATATACTTTCTAGAATAATAATGCCAAACATAGCTGCCGGCATCATTCAAGCAAGTGACATTTGTATTCTCATTACCGAGGAGAACCTCGAGATGATTATCGTTGTTTAAATCAACTAGAAGGGCCGTTCCTTGTAATGAGCCGGTTGTTGTGTAGTTCCAAAGCTGGTGGCCTTGTCCATCCAAACAAAAAACAAATTTTTGTGTATGAACAATTACCTCATCATGACCATCATTATTAATGTCTGCAACAGCGGCTTCCGTTCTAAAAATTTCACCCGAGATAGAAACATTCCAGAGCAAGACACCAAGGTTCGAATAACAGAGGAAATCGGTTGCCGCAATTAGAACCTCGTTGTTCCCGTCTTCATTTATGTCCCGGACAACAGGACTGCTCTCGATAATCTTCGGAAGAGTGACATTCCAAAGTAAGTTTCCTTGATAGTCAAGGCAATAAATAGTTTTGTTATAGTTATCTGCTACAACAATTTCGTAGTGGCTATCTCCCAATAAATCCCCTATTGCCGGAGAAGTTTCAATTTGGGTCCCAGTATCAAAGGTCCATTTTGTAGTAACGGTTATGTCACTAATTTCATAACCAGAAACCATAAGAGGAGCACCTAACTGACCTAAGATCAAAAGGGAGATAAAAACAAGTAGAGTAGAGTTTCTTAGTTTATGCATCATACTTAATTCAACGCTTTTTCTTTATTGAATAAGAAAAGGAGACACTCTTCTTTAAAATAAAATTTATGGTAGGGTACTAAATTATACAAGAAATCGATGAACCTGGCACAATAAAGCTCACGAGTATTCTCTCTGAAAGTTTTTTCAAGCTAAATTATAGTTGGGATAAACCGAAAGTATCTTTTGTTTCTCAAAAGAAAAAGCTAAGAGAGATTACAGGGGGAAGCGTTAGTCTCAAATAAAAGATCAGTTACACAAATCATTTTTATTACAATCCATTTTTTGTAGAGTATTGGCGTTACTAAAGGTACAAACTCGCAAGACATAAATAGGGGGTTGTCTAAAGCTCATTTGTAACAAGCTTCTGCTTGATTTTCAACCATTACTAACTATAAGGAGCTTTACGCAACTATGCAAAAGGTAGCAATTGTAACAGATGGTGTTTGTGACCTCTCACAAACAATGGTTAATGAATATGACCTCTCAATTGTCCCATACCGGCTTTTTTTTGGTGAAGAGACATATAGGGTCTGGCATAATGAAAAAAGTACGATCTCTCTGGAAGAGTTTTGCGCTAAGCTGAGGACTGTGACGAAAAAAAACTTTCCACGGACTTCTTTACCTCCTCCTGGAGAAATTGCCATGGCATTTGAAGAAGCCCTAAAAAAAGCTGATTCAGTGATTGCCATCTTCTTAAGTGCAGCAATGTCGGGGATTATCCAAACAGCGATAACAGTTGCGAGGATGAAATTTCCCGAGAAGGACATTACTGTCTTTGACTCAAAGCACACAATGGTCGGTACAGGAATCCAGGCGCTAGAAGCAGCAAAAATGGCCAAAGCAGGTAAAAACAAAGAAGAAATCTTGGAGCGATTGCGTTCGCTTAATTCACAAGTCCGAACAATTTTTGTAATGAACGATCTGCGCTATCTCTATAAGAGCGGCCGGATTGGTGGCGCTAAGCGACTAATGGGAGCAGCCTTTAATGTTATCCCAACAGTACACTTTCAAGAGGGAACGATCAATTCTTTAAAGGCTTTCAGAGGAGAAAGCGGCTTAGAAGCCGGAATGACTGCTTTATGTACACAAATATTAGACCACTGTGAAACAAATGATATCTTCATTACCCATATTAACCACGAAAAAGTGGCACAAAAAATGTTCGAGGTTTTGAAAGAAAAAAACAAGAATGGTGTGAACATTCACTTTTCAAAAGCAAGCCCAATCATGGGGGTCTATACAGGGCCAAAAGCAATATGCATAAGCTACATTGGTGACTTTGACAAGAAGTGGCTTGGCTGAAATTCACAAACACTGTGTAATTAGAAGCAATAGAAAGGTAAGAGATTTAAAAGGCGTGATTCCTCTAGAGCTCTTTCACCTTTCTCATTTTTTTGAAAACCAATTAGTGGAACCTCTACGTGACCTTGTGAAGAGAACTATTAGCAAAGAAGAGAACATAGCTAAAACCATCGCAGCAACTAAGAAGCCTTGGGTTAAGTGGACAAAACCACCTGAACCTAAAAGCCAGTCAGTATGAACGCCGGACCAGGGAGGGCCAAGAGGTAGAAATAACGCTATGGGAATACTCGAGAGAACACCGGTCGCTCCAGAAACTCTGCCAGATGCCTTAAACAAGCCGGAGGGAATAAGCATGAGCAAACCACAGGCTATGAAAATTAATGGATTAACATAAAGAAGAGTACCCATAAAAACACCCATTCCTTGACCACCTTTGAATTTCAGCCAAACAGAATAGTTGTGTCCCAAAATGGCAAAGAAAGGGCCAAGTAGGCACATGAGAGTATACGAAGGATTACTACCATCTTGAGAGATAAAAGACGAGTGAGAAAAAAGCTGATCAATGAGGAATATAACAAGAGAACCCTTGGAAATGTCGAGAAGCATGATAAAAAGCCCCAAACCAAAGCCAAAAGTCTTGATGGAATTGATCGCTCCAGGATTGCCGGTATTGTAGTCTCGAACATCTACCCCTTTAACAAGACGCCCAATCCAGACAGAGAAAGGAATAGCACCAATAAGGTAAGCACAAAAACAGCTTAGAATAATCCAAAGGATATTTATTGCTAGTAGCATTTCTATTCTCACATTGTTAGAAATTGTTGGAAAGATTTTTTAGTATCTTCTCTTGTTACCCTTACTTTTATTTCTTACTTAAATAATCAATAAGTGAATCGTTAGCAAATACTACCTTTCCTCATAGAAGCCTTTTTTGCTAACTCTCTTTTATCTATGGTTTCTGCCTGTCATTAAAAATTTGAGGTAACCCCCCTTTATGTACAAATCATTCCTCCCTATAGAACAGTCGCCTTTTGTGTTATCATGTTTCACCTTCAATTTTTTCGATTTTTGCTTTCTTGGCGGGAATATGTCGCTTGCACTATATATCGTAAAACTTATATGTTTTTCTTCACAAAGATAAAAACGGGAGTAAAAGGATGAGATTGATCGGGGAACAAAACAAGCGAAGAGCAAATTATCAAAAAAGCACTAAAACAATCACCTACAGAAAGAAAAAAGGCAATGGTGAAAAGGGGAGAGGAAAGAGAGTGAAGAGCTGGAAAAAGAGCTTCTTCTTGAAGAAGATGTTCATTCTGCTAGTCTTAACATTTACTCTAACATGTGATTTAGCAAGAGGTAAGGCGAGTGCCATAGGGTGTTGCGGTGTAGAAGGGGGTTTGCTCTTGGAGGAGCCGGGGATAAAACATTATGAGGTAAAAGAGAGGAATCTTTATTGCAAAAAGCTGTCAGAATATAGAAGCAATTTCGGCACCCCAAACGAGCTATATATAGAGAAACGTCTAGGGGAGAGAACAATGGCTTATCTGCTTACTGAAAGTTTCCCAGGAAGATATAACTCACTGGTAATAGCAGATGTCTCAAAACCAAGTAACCCCTATGTTAAAAGTTGTTTGCCATTGGACGACTACTTGTACTCAAGTATGCAAGTACACAGAGGCTTTCTTTATATGGTCCACACCAAGTCTAGCGGACAAGACGAAATAATCATAATAGATGTAAGAATCGCTGGCACTCCAAAAATAGCCACAACTCTTTCTTTAGGATATAATAGTGGCATTCAAATAGCCTGTAGGGATGATTATTTGTTTGTGGGCAATTACAACAACAGTCTAATCGTTTTCGATATAACAAAACCGAAAAAGCCGGAAATAGCGGGACAATATCAAGATGCCAGCTTTTGTAATTGGGGGGGACATTTCATCTTCTTGAAAAATGATTTGCTGTTGTACGTAAACCTTACAGGTTACAGTGAAATACTGGATATAAGGAATATACAAAAGATACAACTAAAAGCGGCTGTAGGAACAGTCTATGGACGCTATAATACCTTCTTAGTGGGAAATGAAGACTATGTAGGAGTACTAACGAATAATAAACTTTCAATTATAAACGTGACAGAGCCGGAGCAACCAGAAATACTTGAAAAAGAATACGCCTTCAGCTATAACCCAAATGGTGCGTTCATCAGCAACAATATCCTTTACTTGAGTACAGAGGAGCAAGGAATACAGTGTTATAATTTCACCACGCCAGAACAATTGAGAAAGCTGGGAGACTACTTATGTGAGGGGGCAAGAATTAGGGGGAGCTTTATAACAGAGGAACATCTCTATTTCATAGACTCGCAAGGACTGAAAATTGTCGAAACACAGGGCGACCCGGAGAAGTTCCAACTGCAAGGCTCTTTATACAGCGGCAGTGGGGCGCTTAAAACCTTCGTGGAAGGGACAGTGGCTTACTTAGTGAATGGAAAGGGAGGAATAGAAGTGCTGGATATTAGCAATAGCTATAAGCCAAAAAGACTGGCAAGGATCAGCGAAGTAAATAACTTCTATTATGACGTGATAGTACATAAGAACATAGCCTATGTACTAGACTTGAAAACTTGCAGCTTGATACGATACGATGTGAAAGAACCAGCTAAACCGGTGAAACTGGCAACCAACCTCAAAGTAGAGCCATTCACATATACAAATACAAAAATGCTAATAGAAGGAGAAAGGCTCTACCTACTGACAAATCATCACTCGATATCCTTGTCAGTAAGCTCAACACTAACAATAGTAAATATTAGCCAAGTAAAAAAGGAGCCGACAAAAATAGCCGAATACCAATTCGAAGGGGAACTAACAAAAAGGCTGGAAGTAAAAGATAAAATAATCTACCTACTAAAAGAAAACCGGCTGGAAATATTCAACGCAACAAACGGAGCAGAAATAAAAAAAATAGCTTACGAAGGTTGGGAAGGAGCGAGAATAACAGCGATAACAAGAGAGAGGAATAACCTCTATGTAGCCTTTGTCGAAGGAAGATTAGAAAAAGTACTGTTAAACGTAACGAAGGCACCAGCAGAACTCAAAACAGAAAAAGTATATTACCTAAAAACGAAGAACGGAAAAAGCCTGCTCGAAAGTATCACTTACGAAAACAGCTACATTTACATGATAGATGTCCAACAAGGATTGATGATCTACAACCTAAAGAAAACGTATCCAGAAAAAATAGGAGAGTACTACCAGATAAGTGAAAAAACAGCAATAGAAAGAAAAGTATACGGAGTGAATTTAAAAGGACTAACAGTAGAAGACAATATTATCTACTTAGCAGCAGAACTAGAAGGATTAATACTGCTCCACTATAACGAGGCGCCAATAGGAAAAGGAATGAGACAAAGAATGATCATCGAAGCATTTGCAATAAGCACCGCCATAGGAAGCATTCTTGTAACCATTGGACTCTTCAAAAGAAAAAAAACAACTACCAACAAAAAAGGAAGTCGTTTTTAGGCAGCCGGTTTTTTTCGCAGCCAATGAATGAAAAAGAACAAACTAACACTGGCAGCAAGTAAACCAATGATCCCTAGAATCAACAGCCAAAGTAAATCAACAGTGTTCGCTGTAGTGCCGGAAAAAAAATTCAAGAACGCTTAAGACAATTACAAACATAATCAACCCCCGCAAGCCATGTAAAAACTAAAGCTAGGTAGATAAGTAAACCCCCCTTCAAAAAAATTTCTAGAAAAACCCTCTATGTTCGATAGAGCTATTTAACTGTAAAAAAACGTTATTTTTAAAAATCTTCCTGGCTATTATTAATTAAGTCTTTAAAGACTTAACAACAAATAGAAAAGGAATGAAATTAATTATGGGTTTCAAATCCAAGATTATCTTAAATTATTTGTTTGTTTTCTTATTGGTCGTACCCTCGGCTTGAAATTCAGATATCGAGCACAATATGTAGATACACGAAGTGACTGCATTGACGAAGTCGTTAGTGAGTGGGTGAAAATAGAGTTTGTGCTAAACTAAACTAAAAATAGTTAAAACCTACTATCAAGAAATAAAACAAGGATGTATTGAAGAATTATGCGTGCGATAAAAAATACCCCTACATCACAAAAGGAATTAGCGATGCGACAACCAAAGGGCTTGTTAAAAGGTGTGGTAAAATCTCGCCTTATCACATCCTTCCTTCTTTTTTTAGTGCTGACAAGCGCTACTGCCGTGCTGCAGGTAAACACTTATGCTTATCAACAAAACCCAAACCAAAAGTCGCAATTAGAAAGCAATGAAACAAGCGTTTTAGAATTACTCTCACATTATCCACAAGATAAATATAGTGTTGCATTGGGCCTGGAGGTAAGAGAGACAAAGCTCTACTCGATCATTGGTTACAATCCCACGATTATTGATGTAAGCAATGCAAGCAATCCCGTTAAACTTGGAGAATTTGTCTATGATAGTGGCATCTTCAATGCCATCACCTTGCGTGACAATTACCTCTTTCTTGGGGGGAGGTATGGCGATTTAGAAATTCTGGATGTAAGCGACCCAACAAATATCACAAAAGTGGGGAATATGTCAGGAACGGGAATAGTTTGGGAGATTGTCTTTGATGGGGATTTAGCTTTTCTTGCGTCGGGAAATAAAGGGTTAGTAATTGTAAATGTTAGTGTTCCCGAAAATCCAGTAGAAATCGGAAACTACAATACAAATGACTTATTTGCTATGGATGTTAGAGTTGCAGGTAATATCGCTTTTGTTGCAAATAGTAATGAAAACGGCAATGCACTTGTGATTTTAGATATTAGCAACCCTAAAGCGCCAAGGGAAATAGGACATTTTGAGGACAAAATTTACAAAGAAATGTCAGGGCATAGTGTAGCTCTTAATAATTCACAATTATATCTGGGGACACGTGGTTACGGGCTGTTTATCTTAGATATAACCAATATTACAAACCCACAAAAAATCGCTCAACATTATTTCAATACAGAACCAATGGGGGGACCGCTAAATGATGAAAACGTGATGGATATTTTCATCTATCAGCAATATGTCTTCGAAGCAGCAG
Organism: Candidatus Heimdallarchaeota archaeon; assembly: GCA_019056785.1. Taxonomy (GTDB): domain Archaea; phylum Asgardarchaeota; class Heimdallarchaeia; order JABLTI01; family JABLTI01; genus JABLTI01. The sequence goes on along the minus strand of DXJV01000093.1, from coordinate 1,083 downwards.
GAGATTGGCTCTATGTCCTGGACGCTACGAACCTCTTAAACTTGAAAATCATCGGAGTATTTTCCAGTCATATGTGCTTTGGAGTCCATTTCGATGCAGCTAGAAGCATACTCTATCTAGAGAGTCGTTTTGGTGGGATATTTATCTTCAAAGTAAATTTCCAATCAAACGCTGAAGCTGGGCAAAAACAACTGCTAATAGCAATTCTAACACCTACAGCAGGATTGATGTTACTTGTGACAGTAATTTTACTTTATAAACGAAAAAGGATACCACCGTTTAGTGTTTAAGGAGAGTGAGTTGAGGGCTAAATGTTCATTTGCAAAAGACAAACAGCTTCTCCAAGAGGGATTATCAGCGAAAAAATCAAAACCGGCATTAGTGCTACAAGGAAAAAATGGGAGGAAGGAATAACCTCCAAATAGCGAGTGCTTTTAAGCGGCGGGTTTTCGGAGCCAACGAATGAAAAAGAACAAACTAACACCGGCAGCAAGCAAGCCAATGATCCCTAAAATCAACATCCAGATTAAATCATCAGTGTTCGCTGTAGCACCAGCAAAAATTCCAAGAATGCCTAAAACAATAACAGGCACAATCAAACCTAACGAGCCAATGATAATACCAACCTTAGCGTATTTGTTTTCCTTGGGATTGGCAGACATGAAACCGGTCACAAGGGCAATAATAAAACCAAAGAAAGGCAAACAAGTAAAACCCAGAATGCTCGCAACTAAAGAAACAATCTCTAAACCAAAAGCCTGAGCGGCTTTAGAGGAAGAAGTCTGAGATGGCTTAGCGGGTTGGCCAGAAACAGCCAGCGTTTTACCACATTCATTACAAAACTTTGCAGAAGCCTTGTTTTCAGCCCCGCAAAATTCACAAATCTTAACGGCTTTTGACATACAATTATCTCTATAAAAAAAAGACAATAAATGAATTACAGTCTAACAAGAAAATACCGCTAAAAGCTTAAATATCTTTGCCAGAAATTGAATGAAAGAAGTGCCAAGAGAGGAAGAAAAAAGAGCTAACCAACTTGCTAAGCATTTTGAAATCAGAAGCATTCTTTTTGCTTCTTTATAA
>DXJV01000013.1 GCA_019056785.1 Candidatus Heimdallarchaeota archaeon | reverse complement strand
GACTTGGCAGGATTGTCAAGGTTAAAAGTACCGCATAATGTCAGAATAATTCGCACGATGTGTTCAGGTCGTGTTGACCCGCAATTTGTAATCGATGCTCTAGAAAATGGTGCGGATGGTGTGCTCATTGCAGCATGCCATCCAGGCGATTGCCACTACATTAATCAAAACTATAAAACAATAAAACGCGTAGAACTTATACACAAACTTTTTGAGAGTATTGGGATTGAAAAAGAACGCCTTCGTCTTGCGTTTATCTCAGCAGGTGAAGGCAACAAGTTTGCAGACACCATCACTGAAATGGTTGAACAGCTAAAACAACTGGGACCAAATCCTTTGAACAAATGAAGGTGAAAAAAATGGATACTATTGAATACTCAACACGAGATACTGAAATAATTAGCAAAATAAAAACCATTTCCGAAGAGGCAAAACCAGAAGATTGTTATACGTGCTTAAAATGCACAAATGGTTGTCCTGCTGCAAAATTATTCGAGGAATTTGCTCCGCATAAAATTCAAGTTGCTGCGCACATGGGTTTTATTGACGAGCTGATTAACTCCGGAATTTTATGGTACTGTTTCACTTGCTATACTTGCCAAACACGCTGCCCACAAAAGACCTCACCAGTGCAAACAATAATGTCCCTAACAAACATAGCCGTCTCATGGGGGATAAGCCCACCAAAAATCTATCCCGAAATGATAAAAACAATTAGCGAGGAAGGAGCGATTTTAAAACCGCGGGAAGTTTCCACCATTGATTTTGACTTTCTTTCAAGAGATGACCTCGACCTTCCAGAACGAGGGATTAAAAACCCTACTCAGTTCAAAGAAGCTTTGAAAGTTGTTGGACTAAATGAAATCCTGGCTCTAAAAGAATCGGAGGTTCAAAAATGAAATATGGTTTTTTCATCGGCTGTACATCTCAAAATGATAGCTATGAAAACGAATTAAGCTCACGTGAGATTTTAACTTATTTTAAAATCGATTATGCAGACATTGAGGATCAGAATTGTTGTGGAACGCCAATTAAAAACACAAAATACGAGTTATGGGCATTCCTTGCAGCAAGAGTGCATGCTCTGGCTAGAAAGCAAGGTTTTGATGCTATTGCAACCATTTGTAATGGGTGTGATTTGAGCCTTGCCGAACTGGAATATGAGCTTTCTCAACATCCGGATTTAAGAGAAAAAGTGAATAAAGCTCTTGCAAAAGAAGGGCTGCAATATGATGAACCATTGCCTGTTCGAAACATCCTGACAATCCTTTATGAGGACATCGGACTTGAAAAAATAAAGAAGCATGTTAAACACAAATTAAAGAAACTTAAAATCGCCGCTCACTATGGTTGTCACGCAATTCGCCCGACAACAATTACTCGACCAGATGATGCGGAGCAGCCAACAAAAATGCAAGAGATTTTAGAAGTACTAGGTGCAAAAGCTCCAACCTATCCAGAACTCTTGGATTGTTGTGGAGCAAATATCATCGGCGTAAACCCAGAGAAATCTTTAACTGCAGCAGGAACAAAAGTTGATATCATTAAGCAAAGAGGATATAATGGCATCTGTAACATTTGTCCTTTCTGCCAAAAGCAACTCGGAAATTCACAAGAAGTCGCCGGACGGATGATCCAGAAGGACTTGAAAATCCCCTCACTCTATCTGACTCAATATATTGGTTTGGCTTTAGGTCTAGACGAAGAAGCTTTAGGTTTACAAATGAATTTAACAGGTTGGAAAAGTATCCTGGGGAAATAATTTATTAACAATTCAAAATAACAAAACTTTCCCTCTTTTTCCCTTATTTTTTTTTCATTAAAAAAAATTAGGATTAATTAAAACAAACTGTTTTTTCTGTAGCTGTTTTTCCAGTTGTTTCTTTTCTTTTTCATTTAAGGTTCTAATGGGGCATGTTTCAAGCAATTGTCTTGCTTGTTTCAACCCCAAATATTTGCGCGTGTAGCGGCTCTTTGAATATTTGTAGGTGGTCATAAATTCGCTGTCGGTTTTTTCACGGAAATACTCTAACATGGTATTAAAATAATCTTTAATGAGATGTTGGTCATCTTTTGACATTTGTGGTTCAATAAAGATTTGTATCGGGTGTGTTCTATATCTTGCTCTAGTTACCAAAATCCCATCAACATTAAAGACTTTTTCAATTTCATATAATCCTGCTCTACCTTCTTTTGTCCCGGAATCGACTGTTTTAAGAAATAAGCTGTTCCTTTTTACTTTCTCGTATTGTTTTTCATTGACAAAAATGCTCTTTTTTTCATATTGTTTCCCCTTAAAGGCATTTGCATCTATTACTGTTAACTCTTTTTCACCGCTATTTCGTTGTACTTCTTCCTTTGTTAAATAGAAACTAATTTTTAATGGTAATAGAGCCTTTGCTTGTTTTACAAAGGTAGTAAATTCATTGCCGGCACGATAATGGTCTTCCGGATAGAGACTGTAGGTTCTTTTTTGTATCCCACCATCATTCAATTTTATTCCTGGAAAGGTTTGGGGTTCATGTTTTGGTTCACTTTTTCGTTCAAAGAAACAAACGACGACATTTGTCCCTGTATGATCAAAAATCACTTTCTCAAAAATAATTGTTTTTTTAATGTAATAATGATATAAAATATCCTTTCGTATCTTATTTGAAACCGCATACCCAAAAAGAAAGTTTGATGGGATGATGTAAATCATTTTTTCCAATTGGTGTCGTAGGTCATTTATTAAAGCCACTTGATATAAGTCTTGATAGCCTTTATTTTTCCCCTGGAAATATTCGAGATATTTTTTTGTTTCCTTATGTTTAGCAATATACCCAAGGTAAAGATATGGGGGGTTAGTAATATGATAAATTGGTTTTTCTCTTTGAAGGAGAAAAGCTGGAAAATCACGTAGCGTGTCTTTTTTGAAGATATTTTGCTTTGCTACTGTTCTTGGGATGCCCCATTTTTCTGCCTTGAGGATGGCTTGGTTGATAGAATGCTCTTGAACATCAAAGAGAAAAAGATGCTCCTTGAAAAATTCCACACGATTTTCTTTTGAAATGCTTGCTAATATTGGGAGGATCAGATTTCCTTCTCCTGCAAAGAGATCCACCCATAAGTAGTTATTTAGCTCGTTTTTTATTTTCGGAAAAATAAACTCTTGAAAGACTTTCACCGGTGTCCAATGTTCTCCATAGGTTCTTCTGTGCTTCTTTGAGAGGGTCATTACTTTGTTTCCATCCACTATTTTTCAGCTGCTGCTCTCATTCTTTGCTTCCTTGTTGCTCTTTGTCAAACTTTTTTCAAATGACACATAATGCTTAATTATTCTCAACTATGTTATAAGTTAGCAAAATCAATTAAAAATGGTTGTGGATAGTTGGCCAATGGTGAAGCTCATAGAGAAAGTTAAATTGTACTTCCGGTTAATTCTCATGGGACGGCGTTCCACAATCATAACCTTTCTTGGTTTAGGCATCAGCTTGGCGTTGATCTCCCAAGGGTTGCTCTTTCTTTATAGTTTCCAATATGGCGCTTTTACTGGCTTTTACAACGGTGTTCCACGTCGACAAATGTCAGTCAGCCTGTCTGCATATGATATCCGAGAATACCCTGAACAATCTGTCCCTCTCTTACTTGAGACAACAAATGAAGCTATGAAAACCAGCACCATTTCCACGCGCATTAAAAGGGTTGACTGGTTTCTCTCTCGAGGTTTTTTTACAGTCTTGCAAACGAAAAGTGAAACTGAGTTTATCTTGCCGGAGTTGAACCTTTATGCAATTCCTACGGACTATTTTAGCACTCTCGCAACCATCCTTTATAATGGCACTCTCCCTCAAAGGATTGATGATGTGCTTGTTGTTGCCAAAGGAACGACGCTATTAAACACTAACCTAAGTGATACAGGGAGATTTCCACTTTATACACCAATCTTGTTCCAATCTTTCGAAAATGTAATAGATATGGGAATCCCGACAGGAGGGCAATATATTAATATTAGTGGTGTGATTGCCAAAGAAGTTTTTAGCAATGTCGCCGGGGCAATGCGAGAAGATTTTCTTGCAATGACTGACTATTTTTCCGATGAATTTCTTCTTACAAGTTACACTAATTTTGGTTATTTTCTCTCCAAGCTTAGTTATTATCCCGGGTATGCTGCTGCGACCGGGAGAATAACCTTTAAACTCGATAAAATAAATTCTTTTAAAATCCGCGATGAAATTACTCAACTAAGTACTTTTGCTCAAGAACTTGATAGAATGTTCAATGCAGAGGGATTTCAACCATTAATTTATAACTATATGTTACAATACTTGAAAGACTTTCAAAAGGAATTCATTATTTTTCAATTATTCAGCCTTCTCTTCTTTACACCGTTAATAGGAATGGGGTTATCAATCACCAGCTATTCTGCTAACTTGTTGAAAAGAAGGCAAAAACGCCAAGTGTCAAGTATGTTACAACGTGGTTCCTCTCAAAAAGAGATTATGTTCATCTTAATTGTTGAGATTGTGGAATTTACAATCACAGCATTGTTGATTGGCTTTTTAATTGGTTATGGCTTTACATGGTTTTTAACTAAAAGCACGTATTTCCTCGAGTTTTCAGGCGCCGGAAAACCCCCTCTTATTAATCTTGCAATACTTTTTAGCATTATAGGGATTGGCTTCCTATTATCGCTCATAGTTAATACAAAGAATGTTTGGGAAATGAGTAAAATCACCACCCAAGAAGCTTACAGTGAACATCAAGTGAAAAAGGCGGCCTGGCAAAAATTCTATCTAGACATTATTCTTATAGTTGTGGGTATCGTGCTCTGGCTAATCGTTCGATCACAGCTTACAAAAGAAACGGCTTACCAATTTGCTTATGGGTTTGGAACAACCGCACCAGTGCTACTTGTCTTAGGGGTAATAATGTTTGCAACACGGCTGTATCCAATCTTTTTGAAATTCATCTCGAATCGCTCCTGGAAAAAAGGACGACTTGGTATTTTGGCTATTGCAACTAAACGAAATTCCCGGCGAAAGAGTGATGTCACGCGTTCCTTAATCTTGATCACTCTCACATTCACCATCATTTTTTCTTCTTTGATAACAATTCAATCCTATGAAAATTTCGACAAAGAAGTGGCATATTATAACTTAGGTTCGGATATTCTAATTAGAAATGTTGACCCAACGACAAACAGAACACAGCAAATAATCAGTTCGATAGAAGGGATTGAAAGCTTTACATCCATTCATTTTACTAGTCAAATTATTACTTATGGCTTGTTGACTTATTCCTATTTGGTAATAGGCATTGACCCTGCAGAGTTTGCTAAAGTGGCTTATTTTGAAAAGCAATATCTTAGAGGGCAATCTCCTGAAATTTTCTTTGAAAAAATTAATGCACTAACAGATGTTGTCATGCAAGAAGACCAACTGAAGTTAATTAATACTTATACCGGCGAGCAATTTAATATTCGTTATGAAAAATATGCATATGGCACACTTAATCAATCATTGAATGTAGTTGGCATTTACAAATATTTCCCACGCTTTTTTGTTGAATTTCCCACTCCTGGGGAACCTATCTTTCGTTTCTCGATTATTGGAACAAAAGCTCTTGTCAATTTATTTGCTTATTCTAATTATAGCATTGCCAGTGATATCTTAGTAAAAGTCAAGGAAGGATATTCCATTTCAGCAGTTGCAACGGCAATTGAACAACAATTGGGGCGTGGTGTGGATAATGTAGAGGAACAAATGAATACCTTTCAAGGAAGTATGCGGAATATCATGCTATACGGTTCTGTGAACAGCTCCTTTCTTTCATCACTGGTGATTACCGTCACAGCAATTGTTTTAATGATATTTATTCAATCGATAGAAAATGAGCGAGAAGTAACAACACTCAAAGTTCTTGGAATGTCGCCTAAACAATTGTTTAGTCTGTTTTTGATTGAAGCTATTCTAGTCGTCTTTTTTGGTAGTATTATAGGTATTGGCACAGGCATTTTAACTGCAAAAATTTTCACTGAAATATTAACATATCAGACCGTCATCCCCCCAACGAAGATGATTTTCAGTCCTCTCGAGTTATCACTTGCGTTCATTGTTCTTTTTGCCAGCGCCATTATTGCAGCAGCCTTAACAGCCTACATCGTCTTTCGAAAAGAAACAATTAAAGCTATGAAGCAAATTTAATCATCCATTTTTCCAGAAAAAACCAACCATTTTGTTAAGTATTATTTCTTTAAGTAGAAGTAAGACAATTAAAGGCAATTGGTTCCTAAGAATGTAAGTACAGATTGAGGAAAAATTAGTATGAAACTGCTTGAGCAAATCAAATTTTTTTACAAAATGCTCAATCTTAATAGAAAAAACACTATTGTTATATTCTTGGGACTGGGAATTAGCCTGGCAATTATTTCAGAGGGGCTCATTTTCATGTATAGTTTTCAATATGATGCTTTTAGTAATTTCAATAAGACCCCTCCAACCAAACAGCTTACTGTTTCAATCGACTTTTTTGATGTCACAGATGTCAGAGAGACTATTATTTTCACTATAAAAAATGCCACACAAAGAGCAATTGAAGACGCCGGCATGGTTGATCGTGTTCGACGTGTGGATATTATTACCGAACGAGGGGGAATTCTTTATCTTAGTTCTAATAACCCTGCTGGGGACGATCAGCTGATTTCAGGGCTTAGTCTCTTTGGGTTGCCTGTCGATTATTATAGCGCCTTCGAATCACTCCTCTATAATGGAAGCCTTCCATATCGTACAAATGAAGCGCTTGCAGTAGTAAAAAGAAGTGTGATTGAAAACACCAATCTTTCAAAGCTGGGACTTTTTCCGTTATATGTCCCTGTTTTTGTAAAAATGCCCCCCAGCGTTTGGGATTCTGTTGAGCTGGGAATCCCGGAAGCAGGAAATTATATTAACATTACCGGCGTAGTCGCAGCAGAGGATTTCGAGAATTATCTAGGGCCACTAAAAGAAGACATGCGTGCGCTCGACGATTATCTAACAGATCAGTTTCTTATAACAAAATACGATGGATTATTCAATTTTATTAACCGTATTAATTATGACAAGGGATTTGCTGGCTTTAAATGCAGGTTTGCTTTTGACCTTCGAAAAATCGATGCTTTTAATGTGGGAGGTGAGATAAAAAATCTCCAGCAATTAGGGCAAGAGCTTGCACGTGTTTTTGATGAACTGGATCTTCCAGCACAAATAGATTTGGACCTTGTGGACCGGTTATACGAGTTCAATGAAGAGTTTGTTATTTTCCAGCTTTTTGGTCTCTTATTTATAACGCCAATTATTGGTATGGCTCTCTCTTTAACGAATTATTCCACTCATTTAATGAAAAAACGACAGAAACGACACATCTCTAACATGCTCCAAAGAGGCTCCTCGAGAAAGGAAGTCTTAACTCTTCTAACTTTTCAAGTGGTAGAGTACACTATTATGGCCATACTCATTTGTTTTGTCATTGGCTATCCTTTTGCTTGGCTAATGATTCGAAGTAGCGGATTCTTAGCTTTTTCCGGTACGAGCCTTTTTCCGGCAATAAATTTGATAATCTTTTTCACGATAATCGCGACGGCCTTTATTTTTTCGACAATAATTAATGCTAAATCTATCTGGGAGATGAGTAATATCTCTACAGAAGAGGCCTATGGGACAACCATTCAAAAGAAGCCCACATGGCAAAAAATGTTTCTAGATGTTATTTTGATCGTAATTGGTGTTTCACTCTGGATTGTTGTCAAATTGCAACTTAAAGGGTTAGCAACCTATTCCTTCGCGTATGGTTTTGGCACAACTGCCCCTGTTTGCTTAATCCTTGGAAGTATTCTCTTTGTTACAAGGATTTATCCCTACTTTATTAAGCTCCTCGGAAAAATCGGTTGGAAGCGCTCTCGGCTAGGCATTCTTGGTTTAGCTGCGAAACGAAGCCTGCGGAGAAGAAACGCAGTTATCAGATCCTTGGTGTTAATATCCCTCACCTTTACACTAATCATTTCTTCAATGACAACCATTTCCTCTTATAAAAATTATGACGCTGAACAAGCCTATTATTCCTTGGGAGCAGATATTCTTGTTCGGAATGTTAAAGTCTCAACTGACACCATTAAAGAGCAAGTTTTAGGTGTAGAGGGCGTGGAAGCCGGAACATATGTGAGATTTACCAGCCAATTGGTTAGTTACGGCTCTGTACTCTATTCCTATCTAGTTGTTGGGATTGATCCAGAAGAATTTGTAAAAGTTGCTCATTTTGAAAAGAACTATTTTGATGGCAAACCAGAAGCGTTCTTTGATCGTATCCAGAGTCCCTCTGAAGTCCTCATGCAAAAAGATGAAGCACGACAAGTGGGAGTAGTAGATGATAGTAAAATTGTCCTCTGGGTAGAGAAATCTGGAACAGGTCTTATAGGTTTAAACTTGACAGTCGTTGGGCAATACAATTACTTCCCTCGATTCTTTATGAATTATCCGCGAGAAGGGTCAACAGTCTATCGGTTTAGCGTCATTGGGAATTATAACTTGACAGAAGCAGTGGCTTATAATCAATTTAGTGTCGTAGGTGATTTGCTGGTGAAAGTTGCCCCAGGTTATTCTATCACAACGGTCGCACGAAACATCGAGCTAACACTTGGACGGTCGGTAGATAACATAGAAGACTTAATGAAAACCTCGGGAGACAGCTTGCGAAATACAATGCTCTATGGCTCTTTAAATACCTCGTTCATCTCATCATTGGTTATCATTGTTGCGGCACTTTCGCTTATGATTATCATCCAATCCATTGAAAATGAGATGGAAGTCGTAATGTTGAAAACATTGGGGATGTCTCCTAAACAATTGTTTAGCTTGTTCACTTATGAAGCACTATCCATCGTCCTTTTTGGCTCTGTCCTCGGTGCTGCAATCGGTATCTTCTCAGCAAAAATGTTCCTCGAAATATTGACGATAGATTATACCCTCCCGCCGGTACGACTAATCATCCCACAATGGCAATTTGCATTAGCCTTTGTGCTTTTGTTCTCAATAGCATTAGCTGCAGCAGCACTTACCTCTTGGATAATATTCAGAAAAGACACAATAAAAGGGATTAAGCAGCTATAATAGCATTCTTTTACACATTCCCTTTGTCTTTTTTTAATCTTGAAACCGATCTAAAAAAATATTGACAATTTGTCCTTTTTTCCGGAAATGTTAAGCGTGCGGAAGTTTTCGGAATTACTTTGAGTCAGGATTTACATTTGTCGTTTTTTAATTGTTTTAAGCTCATATCTCATAAAATCGTCTAATTATTTGTTGAAAAAAAGGTTGGTAGGCCTGCGGAGATTCGAACTCCGATCAAGGGATTCTTGGAAATCCCGAAGCTATCAGGTACTTCTTTCAAAGTCCCTTATGCTTGCCAGTGTGCATGCCGGCTTGAATTTCTCGGCACTCTACACCACAGGCCTATGGTTTCGTTATCACTTTTGTAGTTTCTCACTCTGTTTTAAATTTTTCTTTTGCAATTAAAAACAAAATGTTGGTTTAAACGCCTTAAAATGTATATGCCTTAAAAGTGGTATTTATGAATTCCTGCATAGGTCATAGTTATGAACTGTTGTAGCTTGGTTCCAAAAAGTGATGCGGCCGCTTGTACCATCACGCCAATCGATGAGAAAATTATACACGCCGATGGGTTCCAACGGCAGTTACAGCTGATTCTCAGCACTCGAACCTGGAGAAGTATTTTTCGTGTCACATTATGTGGTGAAATTGGGTCTCGAGACATAAAAAGTGGCTGTTGCCGTGCTGATATTTCCTGAAGTGTCTTTTGCCCACGCCTTCAAACTATTCATTTCTTCACTAAAAGTGAGATAAATCATATTGTTATAACCTTGTTAATTTTGAAATAAATATTACTTCTTTTACTGGGTTTCTAGTTTATGATGATGGCGATGGTGCTTATTATGAGATTCCATTTGTAGCTACTTGGGACTATACTATTCTAACGAATATTTCTCTGACACCTTTAGACTTCAACTGGACTGCAGCCCCACGAACAATTTCTGGAGAAGGTTCTCTCCAAGAAAGTTTTACTTTTTCAGAAAGCAATATTGAACAAGGCATTTGATTATATGACGAATATTATATAAAGAACCAGTTACATGTGGGCATCATTAATGGTGAAGTGACAATTCAAATTGGATCCTTTGAATTGGCAATTCCCATAGAGATTCATGATATTTATGTTCCCAATACCTGAATCTCTTCGTTCTTTTTTTTCTTTTAGAGAAGGTTAAGTGTTCTTTGCCCATGTATCCTTCAAGGTAATAATTCTGTTGAAAACTAAATGGTTCGCACTCGAGTCGACAGGATCGATGTTAAAATAGCCTAATCGTTCGAATTGGTACCTCGAGCCGGGGGCAGCTTTTTTGAGGTGTGCTTCTACAAAGCCCCCTACAATGGTAAGTGAATTTGGGTTAAGATAGTCAATGAATTCCTTTCCTTCTTCTGTCTCGAGCGGATCTTCTTTTAAAAATAACCGGTCATAAAGGCGGACTTCAGCTTTAGCTGCATTTTTAGCAGAAAGCCAATGGATTGTTCCTTGCACTTTTCGTCCTTCGCCCTTTTCCCCGCTTTTTGATTCAGGGTCATAGCTGCAACGAAGCTCAATCACTTCACCTTTTTTATTTTTGATGACTTTTTCACATTTGATGATATAGGCATATTTCAATCGTACGTCCTTCCCTGGCGAAAGGCGTTTAAATCCTTTTGGTGGTTGCTCAGCAAAGTCATCCCGTTCGATATATAATTCTCTTGTAAAGATTATTTTTCTCGTACCCATCTCTATTTTCCGGGGATGATTGGATGCGGTGAGCGTTTCGGTTTTGTTTTCTGGGTAATTGGTAATTACAACTTTTAAGGGCTGTAATACTGCCATAACTCGAGAGCAACGTTCATCTAAATCCTCCCTGATGCACTTGTCGAAGATGGATCTATCGATGATGGTATTTCTTTTCGTGACACCGATGAGATCTGTGAATTTCTTGATCGCTTCTGGTGTAATGCCCCCACGACGCATACCAGCAATAGTTAAAAGTCGAGGATCATCCCAACCTCGAACATAGCCTTCATTTACCAGCCGTAATTGCTTTCTTTTACTAAGAACAATATGTGAGATATTTAATCGTGCGAATTCAATTTGTTGAGGGTGATAAATTGGTTTTCCTTCTTCATCTGTTAATTGGTCCAAATACCAGTCATACAACTCCCTATGAACCTCGAACTCAAGAGTACAAATAGAATGAGTTATACCCTCAATTGAGTCCTCCAAACCATGCGCCCAGTCGTAGGTCGGATAAATGCACCATTTATCACCTGTTCTATGATGGCTTGCATGAATAATCCTGTAGATAATCGGGTCGCGCATTAGCAAGTTGGGATGTGCCATATCAATTTTTGCTCGCAGGACTTTTGAACCCTCAGGAAACTCTCCGTTCTTCATACGCAAAAAGAGATCTCTATTCTCTTCAATGGAGCGATTACGATAAGGACTTTCTTTTCCCGGCTGGGTGAGTGTTCCTCGATCCTTTCGTATTTGCTCAATACTCGAGTCATCGACATATGCTAAACCTTTTTCAACAAGCTGAAGTGCATACTCGAACATTTTATCAAAATAGTCAGAGGCAAAGAATAATCGATCCTCAAAATCAGCGCCAAGCCACTTAACATCCTCAATAATACTGTTTACATATTCCACTTCTTCAGTGAGTGGATTGGTATCGTCAAAGCGAAGATTGAATTTTCCATTGTAATCTTGTGCAATGCCATAATTAAGGTTGATTGATTTTGCATGACCAATATGAAGGTACCCATTAGGTTCCGGTGGGAAACGAGTGTGGACACGCCCCCCAAAACGACCAGTCCGTATGTCCTCATTAATCATTTCACGAATAAAATCGATTTCTGGTTCTTGTTTGCCAACTGTTGAATTCTCTGCTTGAAGGAGTTTAGGATATTTTTTCAAAAGTCTTTTCTCAATTTCCTCTTTCTTCAATTTGTTGATTTCTTCAACAACTCGTTCTAAGATTTCCTTAACCTCTTTTGCTCTGGTTCGCAACTCGGAATGCTTTCCTAAGATTATTCGCATAAGAGGGTTAACTTCTGCTTTACCAAACTCCAAAGCGTTTTTCAAAGCATACATTTCACAGATTTTTTCAACAGACATCATAAGCATTTCAATCCGGATAATTTCTATTTGGAAATAACTTCCTAAATAATAATGCTTGGTCTAGACTCAAAATCATAGATAGTAATGAGTAAAGACAAGTCAAAAAAAAACAATTCAACTCAAAAATTTTTCGAGCAATAAGAAAAGCCACCTTCCAATGTTTTTAAGAAAAAAAAACAGCTGGTATAGCTCCGTAAGAGGTATACCATTTACTTAGAGTTTTTACCTTATACTTGCCCTCCATCAATGATCGTCCAGCCAAAGGTGCTAATGATATACGCTCGCGCAGTTGCTGCTGCGCCGGCGCTATATTTGGAGTTGCCACCATGAAAACTAATACCATTTTGTAAATTTAAAGCTGACCAACTAATAAGCAAAGCATCGTAATTACCACTATACGCAAACCACCAACCTTTAATTAAACCTGAGATTTTTATTTTGTAAATGCCCGCAGTTGTATAATTATACAGCGTTGCTATCTGGTCGCATGATGTGATGTGGTCGCTTGTACCGTCACCCTAATCGACGAGAAAATCATACACGCCGGTGGGCTCCAGTGGCAGCTGCAGCTGATTCTCAGCGCTGGTGTTAGAAGCGGTGTTCGTTGTATCCCAGCGTGTGATAAAATTCCCTCTTGATATATAAAAAGTGATTGAGATAGTTCCAATGTTTCCAGAAGTGTCTCTCGTCCAGGCTTGCAGAGTATTCATTCCTTTGGCAAAGGCGAGACTAACCATACTGTAATAAGTGATATTGTTATCTCTATTCAATGAATACCAGATCGTTTCCACTGCCACATCATCAGTCGCCTTGATCCGAAAATTTTGGAACTGAGAATAATAAATGCCTTGTGCTTCTGGGCTATGAATCACAACAGCTGGCGGTGTTGTGTCAATAACTTTCAGACGTAAAAAACAAGCCCAAGAACAATAGCAATTATAATTGCTATTGTTGTAACATTTATTATAATAATTACATGCTTTTTACTAGACAAAATCATCAACTTTTCTGTAATTAATATTGGATAACATGCGAGATGGAAAAATAAAAAAAATATCGCCTTGCCTTATTTTTAAATTTAGTTAAACTTGAGGGCATTTCAGATTCCGAAGTTGTTTATGTTTTTTGCTATTCTCCTTTTTAGATAATCTATGAGAATGCGCCAAGCTATAAATTGTTTAATTGTAATTACATTTTAATATACGAGAAATGTTTTTTCTTTTTATGATCTTTTCAGAGTTTTCTTTTAGAGAATTTTTGAAGAAGAGACCTTTGGACGCTTTTCTTTTTGATCTTGATGGCACTCTTCTTGATTCCCGAGAAGGTATTATCGAAACCGTCTATACTTTTCTCAAGTCCAAAGGCATACCTTCGAATAAAAAGAAAATTGCCACGCTTTTTGGAACCCCAATTGAGGAGTTATTTCGAGTATTTATGCCATCTTATACTGAGGAACAGATTAAAGAGTTCGTTTCAGAAATTCGGGAGATATATGCAAAGAATCATTTAGAACTTGTGAGAATTTTCCCAGGGGTGAAGCAGCTTCTCTCCTCTTTAAAGCGTGCCAACTACAAAATTGGCCTTGCTTCTACTAAGTACAAACCATTTATTATGGAAGCTTTGGAACACTTCAAGCTTGCAAATTTTTTCGATGTAATCGCTTCAGGTTATGAAGTTAAGAACCACAAACCTGCTCCTGATTTACTTCTTTATACTGCAAAGCTTTTAGGGGTTCCACCAGAGAAATGCATTTATATAGGTGATAGTCAAACGGACGTTCTGGCAGGGAAAGCCGCTAAAATGGCAACTATTTTAGTTTCTACAAATAATTACCCAGAAACCTTGGTCAAAAAATTAAATCCTGATTTTGTTGTTTCGTCTATTGATTCATTGCTAAATTACTTTCGTTAATTTGTAGACAAAGCTAGTTAATTGTTTATTAAAATCCAAATAAGATTTAAAGAAAAAAAAAGAGTCGAAAGAGATGATTATAGTATCATCTCCTCTTTATTCAATTATTTATCTAGTTGGTAGATTTTTCTTTTTACTTATTGTAACAGCAATGACAATTATGAGGACTATGAGAAGCAATTCACCACCGCCTTCTGCCACAATACCAATAAAGAGTGTTGAGGTGTACCAGGATGCTCGTTCGTATTCAAATACAAATGAAATTGATACTTGATACAAGTGGACGCTTCGGTCTGTATCACCATCTATGACAGCTCTCTAGTGAAGATCTCTACTTGTGTTCATAAAGTTAAGCCACATTCCAAGTGTTACTGCTTCCCAATGGAGTCCATTGTCAGCTGACATAAAGAATTCTATGGTGCAGCCATTAGGTACCCAGGCATCGAAATCGAGTGTTGCTGCGCTAATTGTTCCATTAGGCATGCTAAAGATTGGCAATGATTCTGCTGTATTAATTTCATCGCAGTAACTATCTCCCGCGCTTTCGAAATGCCGGAGAATTATAAATAAATTCTTAAAAACTGAGATCATAGTTACTTGTAACATAAAAAAAAGAGAAAAAGTGAAGTTGTTTCTTTGAGAGTTTTATTCCTCTATTGTTGCTCCACATTGCGGACAAAAGTTTCCTTTGGTTTTTGAGCTGATTGGTGCTCCACAGGAGGGGCAATAAAATTTTGCTTCTATTGTTTTGTGTTGGAGACTATTGCTTTTCTCTGCTTCTTCAGAGACCTTCTTAGTGGTTGATATTGTAAGTGATCTATTGTAGATTGCTGTTGCGAGTATTTTTATAATAAAGATTGATAGAAAGATTAGAAAGGGGAAACCAATGATTGCTGTCGATAAGATGTGCCCCCAAGGTAGTATTGTTGCTTCAAACGAAATATAACTCGCATCGGTGTTATTGTTATAGATGATAAAATAGTATTCATTTTCAACAAACTTTAAGTTATAAAGCTCAAGTTCTGCTTGCTTAAAATAATAATACGACTCATTGAATGTTGGCTCATGTGCACCATTAAAAATCCATGCACTAAAATTATCTTCTGTTAAGATCGCTAAGATTACTTGTCTGTTGCTCGCTTGTTCACTCCAAAGACTCATATAGACGCCATTGTTTTCTAAAAGATAGAGTGAAAAATGAACATAGGATTTATTATTTAAGGTCTCATTTAAAGCAACATAATTTAAATTCTTAGCGACATTAACTCCTTCTGCCAAAGTTGGAATTGATAATATACAGGTAAAGACTAACGCGACGACCGTTAACCCTGTGAAATATCGTTTTCTTTCTGTCATTTTTCCTCACACAATTAATTTTTTAGTTTTTTTCAAGAGATGAAATAGTTACTACTTGGGTGGTTACGTTTATAAACCTATTCTAATAATAACAAAGTAGAAAAAAGTAAGAGAAAAAGAAAGACAAGCTGAAAACGATGGCTAAAGAAGAAGAAACAATTATAGACGGGCTGACAACAATAGGACTAACAAAATATCAGGCAATGGTATATATTGCCCTGGTTGCATTGGGAGAGGGAACAGCATATGTAATCGCAGAAAAATCAGCGGTACCTCGGGCAAAAGTCTATGAAACATTAGACGCGCTTGTTGAAAAAGGCTTTATAACAAAGATAACCTCAGAAAAGGGTGCGCTTTATCGCGCACTATCACCTGTAGAAACAATAACAACAGCATTGGATGAAATTTCAGCGAAGATGACAGACGTACTAGCAAAATTGAACACACTTACAACAAGAAAACAAGATGGGACAACAGAACCGGTAGTGACCATTTTTAACAATATTAACGCCATGATAAACATGGTGCGAAAGAGCGATGTAACAGATGTCTGGCTGAACCCACTGGCAAAAATGGGAAGAAAAGTGCGAGAACTTTGTCAAGAACTTGATCTTAAACTCCACGTAATTTCGAGTGAAATCCCGGTGGTCTTTCTTATTGGAGAACGGGATGCCTTTTTCATAAAAGAGACAAATGGGTCACAGGTTATGTTAAAGTTTGCAAAAGGAATAATACAACAGATGTTCACCTTAGTAGCAGCCACGAGGAAAATTAACGGAAAAACGCCTTCCTTAGAAAGCAAAGTAAGGATACTAGGCGAATCAGCGATTATTGATGTAGAAGATAAATTAAAAGTGAATATCCCGGATTATGACCCCTTAGCAGAGCCAGTTCTGTTCTGGGGGCGGATAGAACGTTGTAGTGGAGCATTTCACTTATCCACTCCTTTTAATCTCTTTCTAACAACAAAACGACTTATTATACAAACAGATGATGAACGCCTATTTGCACGAGCAATAAAGTTTGTACAACATATTCAAGTGGAGGAAAAAGAAGTGAAAATTGTCTTCAGAAAAGTAGGTGGAAAAGAAGAATTAACTCTCTCTTCAATTGTCTATTCTAAAATTGTTGCTAATCTATTGCAAATTCTTAGTAAATAACAGCTATTTCATTTTTATTAAACTGGGAAAAATTTATTTATTTATTTATTTATTTACTTACTGCTAAAATTTTGTTTTTAGCAAAAAAATAAGGAGGAAAAAAGTTGAAAAGGAAAAATGAAAAATATTTATTTTTATTTCTAATTGTTGGTATAGTAATTATGCCATTTGTTTGTACCAATTTGATGAAGATCAGATCAGATACCAAATCATTAAAACAAATTTACATTTATGTAGATCGAGTACATGTCTATGAAGCTTTAAATAAACCAAGAGTAGGTACTTGGTATGAATTACGCTTTGTTCCGGAATACAAACGCTTATTTGGTATATATGGTGATAGATTGCAAAGTTCAGATTATGATTACGAGGATTGGTCCGGCAGGGAATATGTTTACCCCCCTGGAATTAGCGCTGGTGAACCTACAAAATACTATGAAAATAATTTACAAATAGAGTGGTCCTATTGTTTACCATTTGATGCAACGAGTGGAAATGAGCTTTACATTGGTTTCAAATTAATAAGACACAATCCATTGAAAACGGAACAAATTGCTCTCTATTTTGGTGATAACGAGAATTATAATACTTACTTTTGGACTTCGAATATCTTTTACGATGTATACGGTGGTGGGATTCGTGTTTACTTAAAAATTGTTTTAATGTAAGGGTGAAAACTTCACCCTTTTTTATTAAAAAAATTAAAATAGCAACAATATCCATTACAAAAATAAGGAGAGATTTGGACTTTGAAAATGTTTATACATCGACTTCTCGAAAGGAAGAGAATGCTTGTGAAAATAAGTCTTATTTGTGGTTTCCTTCTTCTAACATCAATTTCAGTGCTTTTTATCCCACAATTAGCAAACCCCCACATTTTACGCAAGCATTTTTACAGTTTTAGCCAAGGATGGTCCGGAAAAAGTTTTAGTTCAAATTTCGAAGATAGTTTTGCAGCAGGTAATGATTTTGAAATCTTTGATGCCTGGAGTGAAGAATCAATAATTTTTTTGAATAATTTTTCTGCTATCGTTGAAAAATGCTCAATAGAGAGTTTTGGCCTTTATCAACCACAAAGAGTGGTTGCCTTATCTGAAGAAGTTGTAACGGGGTGGAATTTTACCGAAAGTACTAATCAGACACTACTGATAGGCCTTCCAAATGATCTTTTTTTGTCTTTGTTAAATGTTTCAGAAGGGAATGTTGAAACGGATGCATTAATTATTACAAATCAGTCAACAATATCATTGGGAGAGTGGCTTTTTAGTTATCAAATTTATGGGACAAACAACACTTTTAATTTCCAACTAAATATAACTTCATATTTATTAGAAGATTTATTCCGAAGGGATTTTCCTACTTTTTATGATTTTTTATCAAAGCGTAACTTGCAAGAAGCAAACCATCTTATCCTCATGCCATTAGGAAAATTCGCTGAAATTTTTCAACCGGTAAAAAAACAGTTTTCCGGTCGATGGAGTATTTATGCCTTTGTGAAATTCACAGTTTTTCAACGAGATATTATGTATTGGTCGATAGATTCACCCGGTAAGGTTCATTCGTTTCTGAAATTATTAATATCTGAATTAAAAGCAATCGAACGCACTTTTACTTTGGTTCAAGAACCTAGCAGCTTGATGGAATCCTTTTTTGTATCGGAAAATCCGTTAATATATCTTATTTATTCATTTATTAGAATTATTCAGATATTTGTTTGGCTATTATCAATATTCTTAATTGCCTTAACTATAGCAAAATTACAAAAGAGCAACATCTATAAAGAACTCAGAACAATCCTAAGCGGTATTTCTTGGCGCAAAAGGATTCTTTGGCTATTCATGGAAAGTTTACTAATCTCCTTAGGGGCAAGTTTAATTGTTATCCTATTGCTCTTTCCATTTATACGATTACAAGTTGTCTTTGGCGGAACGAGGTTCGTTTTCACTAACAACATTTTCATAGGAGCGAGTATCTGTCTTGTTGTACTTTTTACTTTAATATTAAGCACTTTTATTGACTTTGATTTTTACCTTCGGAGGGTCCTTGTAAAAGGTTTGTACTCAGAAGAATATCGCCCTTTGGGGAAAATGAGAAGGAGTCTAAAAGGTGGTATTGGCTTTATACTGTTAGTTCTATTTACTTGGTTACTAAATTACCGAGACTATTTTGCTACATTAATTGAGTTAGGAATTATTATAGGTGTTGGAATTATCTCTTTCCTCTTTTATTATTTTATGCGTTTTTTAGTTAATGGTATAATTCAATTAAAGGTAAAAAATAAATTAAAGACTAATAAACCGGCTTCAAAAGCTTTCATTCTTTTTAAATTTAGACAAAAAGCTTTGACGCAAAAAATGTTTATCTATTTATTTGCTTTGACATTCATTAGTTCAATGCTTTTTTATTCTACCTTTACTGCAGACAGCTACACCTCGAGTTATATTTATATTCAGGGAGCGGAGATAACCATTACAACCAAAGAGTTGCCTAACATTGATAGCATAAATCCATTTCTGGAAAACTATTCTGCAATTGAAGATTTTACTTCAGTACTAAAAAGCTATCACATGACAGCTTATGATAATCACACCTTAATTAAGACAGATCTCGAGAACCAAACTGCTTATTTATTTGGTATTTCCCCTGAAGATTATTTTAACTTCTATAGTAATTGGAATAAAAAACATTGGCTTGCTGAAGGTGAGTTGACTAGTACAAACACCTCAATGCTTTACGTCAGTAATAGGTTTAAATCTTTAGAGTTTTTAATTGGTGATATAATAGAATTTATTGATGGCTCAAAGTATCAAATAGGCGGGTTCATTGAAGATTGGCCTGTCCTATGCGATAAATATGATAGTAGAAATGAACTCATTATTATTATGCCCGCTTCTGCTTTACAAACCTCTTTAATTCTTTTAGGAGAGAATAATTTTAGTGTAAACTATTATTTACATATCCAACCGAAGAAGATCAATGCGACTATTAGTTATCTCGAGCCACACTTGAAAGGATTGGGAGAGTCATTTGTTAAACTTACAGCATTAGACACTCTCGTATTCACAGGCATACGAATTGTCTTTTTAATACCTATAATAATACTATTTGAAATAGGCTTATTCTTTTTTGGCGCATTTTTCCTTTTCCAACAGCTTGAAGAGCTGGTAAATGATCCAGCAGCTAAGACATTGGGGTTAGTGGCAATGCAAAGTGATTATCGTTTGCCATTTCGAAAAACCCTCCTTATTGAAGATGCTATTTTATTAGCCTCACTTGGAATGATTTTTCTCATCAACTTTTTTGTGGCATTTCTCATTCTCCCGGCAATTAGTTGCTTGTCTTTAGGATTAGTAGGCATATCAACTTCTTCATTGCTTTATTCAATAATATTATTTTTACTTTTTGCGACTCTTTTGGCAGTACAAAATGGCTTGGAATATTGGCGCTATTATCAGATAGATTTAAGCGAAATTTATCGCTACCCGGAATAAGTGGAAGTGTGAGGACAAATGACAGATAACAAAAATAATAGCAACATCGAAAACAAACTTCAAGCAATAGAAATAACAAAGATTTTTCCACATCCAGTGAAAAAAGAAACAAATATCGCCATTTTTGCTGGTGCGTCTTTTGAAATGAGTGCCGGCAACTTAAATTTTATTATTGGTCCCTCTGGCTCTGGAAAAACTACTCTATTGCGAATGTTAATGGGAATAGAACCGTTAAGTGCAGGCGAAGTCTTTCTAAACGGGCAAGCAATTCATACTTTAAAAGGAAAAGAAAAAATTGATTATTTTAAAAGTGTGGGATATATGGATCAATTTCCAGCAAGATATCTTTCATTGTCATTATCAGCAAGAAGGAATTTGACATATTCCCTTAGGCTTTATCGTAAAACTGGAAGAGAAGAAGAAAAAAAACAGGTAGAAGA
The DNA here is from genome assembly GCA_019056785.1 of Candidatus Heimdallarchaeota archaeon. Taxonomy (GTDB): domain Archaea; phylum Asgardarchaeota; class Heimdallarchaeia; order JABLTI01; family JABLTI01; genus JABLTI01. The sequence goes on along the minus strand of DXJV01000013.1, from coordinate 5,093 downwards.
GATAGCAACCACTCTAAATCTCGAGTCATTACTCAATCAAAAAACACTTTCTCTTTCCGGTGGTGAATTACGACGCTTAGCCTTAGCTTGTAGTATGATTCATAATCCCTCTCTTTTGTTATTGGATGAACCCACAGCGCAATTAGATGCAGAAAATAAGGAAACGATTCTTACTCTATTAAAAAAGCTAAATGAAACAATTAGAAGCTTAATTATTATCTCCACACATGACATGACAATTATTGAACCGGCTACCACATTTAAAATAGAAGGACGGAGGGTAATTAAATGGAAATAGTTTCTTTAAAAAATATACAATTCAATTTCAGTGAAAAGAAAAGAAGAACACTAAACACAACAACATCAATAGCAGTAATTAAAGATCTCTCCTTAACAGTGAATGAAAATGAATTTTGTTTGATAACGGGACCATCAGGCTCAGGAAAAACCACTCTCATGCACATAATTGCATTAATGCTACATCAAAAGAGCGGTGAACGTAAAATCTTTGGGAAAAAAATAACAAAAGAAAGCCCTTTAGATGAAATATATGCCATAAGAAAAAAAATCGGTTATTTATTCCAAAGCCCTTATCTCCCTTCGCATTTGACAGTCAAGCAATTCATCGAAGCCCAAGCACTCTTAACAGGAGTGGGGATGCGATCAGCGCGAGAACGGGCTTATGAATGGTTAGAAGAGCTTAAGATAGTAGACCTGGCAAACTTGTTACCAACAAGCTTAAGCGGTGGGGAACGACAGAGAGTAGCATTGGCAGCGCTTTTGGTAAAAGATGTTAGCTTGTTATTATTAGATGAACCGACCGGCAATTTAGATGAAGAAAACAAAGAAATCGTTTGGAAGCAGATAACAGCACTAAAAAATAAGGGGTTTACTGTGATTACTGTCAGTCATGATGAACATTTGCACAGTTTCTTTGAAAGTCATTATCTGTTGAATTATGGTTCTCTAAAAAAGCAATAAAAAGTCATTTTTTTGAAAGTAAAAAGATACTAAGCAATGTCTCTCCTAATTTTCGGCTTTCTTTTAGAGTGTTCGAATTTTTTGAACAATTTAAGCAATTTCATTCCAAATAGTTATCCTTTCTACTTTTCCGAGAAAAAATTTCTGAAGTTCGTAATGATCTCTTCGATTTTCTTTTGAGCAATTTTATACTCTTTTGGCATTTGAATAACTAGTGAATCATATTCGTAGCCTTTGTTAAGTCGTAAACCAAGGTTTGTTGGTAATTGTTGCAGCCATTCTACTAATTTATTATTTCCATCAATTTTCAGCCATCCTGCCAATAAATCAATAGAAATGGTTCGAAAGGTTGTAAGAATTTCGCGCAATTCTGAGGTTTGATAATTAATTAAAATACGATCTTTTGTTTTTCTTCGTTTTACGGTCATCTCTTGGCTTTTTTCTTTCTTTATATCTACAAACTCTTCGCCAATATCATCATCTACATCTTTCATTTCTTTTTCAATTAGATATTTAATATTCTTGGAGCACGTTTTCTTATAGATCTCTAAAAGTGCGAGATGGGCTTTTCGCGTAGCAATTGCTCCCAAGGCTTCAATAGCTTTCGCTCGTATTTTTGGGCTGTTTTTCTTGAGTGCAATTTCAGTTAATTTTGGAATTGCTTTTTCAGAGCCGATTTCTCCTAAAGCCTTTATTATGTCATATTTGACATAATCGTCTTCTTCGTTTTCAAGTACATTCAGTAAAACAGTTACAACCTCTTCGTTTTCGTCAATGGTAGCTAATGCCCATGCTGCCCCTGCTCGGACAAGAGGATCGTTATCGTGTAACGCTTTTAAAAGAGGGGGGATTTTCTCTTTGATATGAACCCAGCGCAAACCATTAGCAGCAGCAAAACGAACATTGGGTGCCGGGTCGTGCTCTAAAGAGTTTAAAATTATCTTTATTGCTTCTTCTGTTTCGATAATACTTAATGCTTCTATAATGGCTTGCTTAATAAAGTCATCTTTGGCTTTTTTCAATTCTTCTTCTAAAATTTCCACCGTTTGATTATCTTTTGTTAACCCTAACAGCTCTATTAAGGCGGTTTTTACAGTAGTATTTGTTTCTTCATGAAATGCTTTGGTTAATTTGGGAAGTATCGTCTTAAGGCTTGAACCTACATTTTTTAATACGCATGCTGCTCGTTCACGAACACGAAAATCGTCATCAAAGAGTAAATCTGAAATTTCATTAATTGCAATTTTTACATCTTCCTGAAATTCCAAAAGTTGCCGTAAAAACCGGATTTTCCCGCGCCAGTCTTTTTCCTTTAAACTTTCCACCAGGTGCAAAATCATTTTTTCACGCAGATTAATACTACTCTTTTTGCTCAAATGTTTATTACCATTTTTTAGTTGAAAATTAATAACTCAAAGATTAAAAAGATACTTACAGCTAATAGAACGCCAAAAACAAAAAATGCCGGCTTGCCTTTTTTCCCAGAGGGATCATATAGCGGACAACAATATAGAGAATCAATTCTAAACTAAATGCGAAAATAGTGTAGGTTGCCTTGTCATTCAGTTCCAGTGTGTTTCTTGCCTTTTGCTTCAATTCTTTACCTTGAATTCGTTTGTAGATGATTTTTTCAATTAAGGCAATAACTGTAAATCCAAATAAAAAGGGTAAGTAAATGTACTTATCTAAGTGTTCTTGTCCGGTTACAATTTGTGGCAGTAGCTCAAGGAAGATTATTCCGACCATTATAACGCGCCAAAACTCTGAAGTTTGAAATGTCATTTTGTTATTTTTTTGGCGATTTTTTCTCCGATAAGATGAAAGATTATTTAACCCCAGAGCAAAGCCAATGGGAGAAGAATATCTTTAATATTCATAATTTTCATTAGTAAATTACATTCTTTTAATGAAACTATAGAATACACCGCTTTAAAAAGTGAAGTTATGGGATAATAAAATAGAAAATCTTTGAATGAGAAGGGGATTTTTATAGTTGAAATTTTTTATTTTTTGTAAGAAGAAATGTATTTCTCTTTTTAGCAGGAAAAAAGAGAGGAAAGGGCTCTCAAATGGGCATCCTTCTAGGCTAATAAAAACTGATGTTCTATTTCAAAAAGTCACAGCTGTTCTTTTTTTTTCTTTTTCTTGTCAAATACTTTTTATTTCTAAATAAGCCTATATTAAATTTGATACTCTTGAGCAATATCACAGTCATCATTTTTTGGTTCCTTATTACTGCACTATTTTTCCTGATCGTATTAATGCTTTGGACAAATGCTAAAGGGGCACCTTGGCTTCCTACACCTCGAAAAAAAGTCATACGAATGCTTCAAATGGCCAACGTGAAACCAGAAGACACTGTTTTAGATTTGGGTTGTGGCGATGGGCGGGTTTTACTAGCTGCAGCACGACGTTTCAAAGCAAAGGCAATTGGTATTGAAATTGATCCATTAAAAGCATTTTGGTGTAAAATACTCATTACTTTTCTTGGATTGCGAAAACAAGTGAAAGTAATTTGTGGTAACTTTTTTAAGGAAGATATTAGTGCTGCTACAGTTGTCTTTTGTTATTTATTGCAAAGTACAAATAATAAACTTGAAGAGAAATTGATTCAAGAATTATCTCCTGAAACTCGAGTAGTTACAAATACTTTCATATTCCATTCTTTAGTTCTGGTAAAAATAGATGATGCAACTAGAAGTTATTTATATTATGTTGGTACAGAACCAAAAAAAACTTGAGTAATTGTTTTTATAGAAAAAGTAAAAGAGATGATTTATTTTATCATCTCATTTTCTCAATTAATTATCTTACGTTAGCTTTTTTCTTCTTACTCACTGTAACAGCGATAACAATTATTAGAATGATAAGAAGTAAACCTCCACCAGCACCTGCAAGAATGCCAATCCAAAGTGGTGATGTAAACCATGGAGGTCGTTCGTATTCGAAAGTTATGGAGATTGAAATTTGGTGAAGATGAACACTTCGGTCTGTATCGCCGTATAATACTACACGCCAGCGAAGTTCTCGGCCAGTATTAATGAAGTTATATAATAATGCAGGTGATATTGTTTCCCAGTTCAATCCGCCATCTGCAGACATAAAGAGTTCGATAAAAGTGCCAGCAGGTACCCAAGCCTCATAGTCCATTGTTGCAGCACTAATTGTGCCATTAGGCATTGTAAAGATTGTTGTAGATTCTGCTGTATTGGTTTCTTTAATATAAGTATCTGCAGCGCTTTTAAAGTGGCGAAGAATTATGAGAGATGTGCGGTTAGCAATGTAAGTGTAGTCCCCTGCTGTGGTTATGGCTAATGCTCCTTGAGTGTTAGGATACATCGTTGAAGTGAGTGCGTTAAAATTGATTGTGTTCACTATATAAACTCCATCAGGAGAAGCTGTTAAAACATAGGGGCCAAAATTCCATACTGCTGTAGAATTAATATACACTCCATTATTATCTTTAAGAACCATAATATATTGTCTATTGGTTGGGTCTGAAACATTACTAAGAACACACCAATTGGTGTCTGCGTGATAGGCTACATCGCCATCTACTTTAAGATCTAAGTTTAAACCCCATAGCGGTGCTTCATCGGTTTGGTGAATAGCTGTTGGCGTTAAGCGATCAAACATGAAAAAACTTTGTTTAATTAAGCCGCTATAATCTACTGCATAGATGCGATAACCTTGTACCCAAATAGCTGTTATATTGGTACCAAAGTGTGGCTCATCCAGCTTATTTCCCCAGTTTAGCATTGAAGCTGTTGTTAAATTGAAAAGTCCAAAACCTCCTTTTTGCCAAGTTACATAAATAAATGGTCCATCTACGAAAATATCATAAAGGTTGTTTCCAAGGCTTAAGATGCTAACATTGACAATATTTGCAGGATCTTGAATGTCGAACATTTGAACTGTGGTATTACTTACTGCATAAGCAAATTGTCCTTGGACATCTATTTTGCGGAAAACAACATGTGGGTTAGTAGGTAAGTGATCAAGAAGTATTGGGTTGCTAGGGTTTTGAACATTTAGTGTGTAAAATCCATCTGGTCCCCCGGCAACATAGGCAATGTCACCTATGACTCGAACATCCCACGCTTGAAGGCCTT
>DXJV01000019.1 GCA_019056785.1 Candidatus Heimdallarchaeota archaeon | reverse complement strand
CCATTAGTTTGCTCCAAACTGTATAATCATCTAATTCTAAATATTCTTCTGGTGTTGTGAATTGTAAAAGTCCTAGTTCTTCTTCTGCAAGTTCCATCGCTCGAATGATCAATAGTTGTGATGCTCTCGAAACCTTATGGAAATAAATAGTTCTAAAAGATTCAACTCGTGCTATAAGAAAAGCCTCAAAAGCCGAGAGGGCAGAATAATTTACAGCAAGATTCCCTTTAAGAATCCCCATAGTATAAATGATTCGCATGACATCAACTCGTCCATATTCTGCTCCGGTATGATAAGAATCTCTTACAATGAAATCCATTTTGTCAACATCGCACGCACTCGAGATGATTTGGTTGAGATAATTTTTGTTTTTAACGGTATTATTACCATGAATTAATCCACAGACCTTGCTTGGGCTCACATTATAGTCTGAAAGTATGTCTTTGATTTCTGTTTCCACTACAAGCCAGCGTGAAAGGTCTTCATGGTGTTTGTTAATTCTGCTTAAAAGAGCTTCAAATGTATGCGAAAACGGCCCGTGCCCGATATCATGCAGTAAAGCAGCGGTTCGGATTAGGGCTATGTCTTCTGATATGATTTCACTATCTTCATCATGCCTTAATGATGATGCCATTTTTTCCGCGAGAAAACTAACGCCCAACGAGTGTTCAAATCGTGTATGATTTGCGCCGGGATAAACGTACTCTGAACCTGAAAGTTGTTTTATTCTTCGCAATCTCTGAAAATAGGGTGTATCAATAAGCTTAGCATCGATGTTATTCAAAAAAATATACCCGTAAATAGGATCTTTTATAAATTGCTTTTTCTTCATATCGTTGCTCTTCCACTTATGAGTTTTCACACTTACTTATCGACTATTTCCTTTCCCTTCTTTTAAATAATTTGTAGGCAAAAGTTTCTCATAAAAAGTCATTCTAACGGTCAAAAAAAGAGTCGCTTGATAGATATAGTGAAAAAGGAGTGTGTAGTATTGGTAAACTACACCTCTCTTTCTAGTTTTTGTCTTTCCTTAATGAGTTGGAACAGAAGCCATTATTTGAGCTAGTGTTGAACCATGTTTTGAGAGGCTTTTCACGATTAAAGGCATCGACTTCTGGTCGGTTGACCCACCAATAAGGTAGAATCTCCCTAAATCGCGTAAAACCATGAAACCATTTACCCCTCTAAGAATGATGTCTTGCAATGGGCTGAATGCTAATCGATCGACTGCTAATTTTCCTGTGGATGCCAAAGCAGCTGCAACAGCTGAGAGCTCTACTGGATCTATTGATTTGTTTTGTGCAAAAAAGGCTACTCTTTCACCTGCTTCTGAAACAACTGCTAGAGCTCCGAGTTGCGTTTCATTTGTTATTTGCTGTAAGACTGCAACAAGCTCTTTTGCTTTGTCTGGTGGGACTTTAATTGACATTTTTTTCATCACTCTCTTTTTTCAGTTTAAATTAATATGTACATTATCCCTTTATAATTATTCTATTTCGATTTGGAATGTACTCATAAGGTCTTCGATATCTTGTTCTAATTTAACTTCTTCTTTTTCTTTTGTCTTTGTCTCGATCTTTTTCAACACTTCAACTACTTTTACGATACCATTCTCAATGATGATACGTGGAACTCTATCATGTGCAAGAAAGACTCCTTCCGGAGGGTCTGGCGGGATGAGAAAGTCATTCCCCTGTTGTTTGTATACTCCGGTTCCAACAATGACCAAATCTCGCTCATACCCGGCTGGAACGCCTAATTCTTGGATGAGAGCAAAGGCTTCTTTCGGGTTGACGTCTTGTCTTGGCGTTGGGGGTGGAGGTGTTGCTTGAGGTGTTGGTCGTGCTGCTGCCGCAGTTTGTGGAGCTGGGGTTGCTGTTTCGTATCGTTTTGCTTCATGTGTTCCAGGTGCTGGTCGTATAATTTTTGGTTCTTTAGTTCCCATCATTTCTGAGAGAATTGTTCGTTGTGGTTGTCTCTTTTGTGGTGCTGCTTGTTGTTGTGGTTTTGGCTCAGGTCGTTTGGGTCGAGGGGCTGCTTGTGTTTCAGTTGCTCGTGCTCCTGCAAACTGGCTGATGTCGGCTTTATCCTTGTCTGTATACATAATCTTCTTTGTCGGTTCTGTACCGGAGAGTTTTATTTGCACTCCTTGCTCCAAGCCAAGTTCAGAAGGATTTGTTGGTATGCCCCGTGTTGTGTTTTCTATTACTCCAACCGTTGCTTCTCCTCGTGAGCGTTTAATGGTGAACTCGAATTCTTGTGTCTCATCGCCTTCTTCAATTACAGAGAGCCGGTAGGCGAATCCATAGTATGTTTTTCTCAGCTCTGCTGCTGCACGACTGCCAATAAACTTCTTCTTAATGCCAGAATTAGCGCCTTTCCACAAATAAATGCGTTTAAACTGATCATCAACAATAATTATTACTTTCGTGCTCTCTTGAATGAAATCGTTCTCTTCGTTAAGAGTGCCATCTTCCAGCACTTCGTAAAATTTTATATCCATTAATGGTTTTCTCCTTTGCAGTTTGATAAACAAACAAATATCAATATGTAATTTACCTATAGCTTTTTTATTGTTTTCTGATTACAAGCGGAAGTAATCCTAAATAACTTTTGCTCTATGTATATAAAATTCCTTTTGGTATTGACAAAAATCGACAGAAAATGGTGTTGCTTGCTAGTATTACCTCGTTAGATGGTTAGAAAATGCTCTGTTGCCGGCTCTTCAAGAATTGCTCTACTAATCTGAGGGCCTCGGTAAACAATTCTTGGTCGTTTTCAGGGAAATTCGCACTCAAGTAGACCAATTTGCCCGTGGCAAACACTACTTTTTCAGCCAAAGCTTTTGTCATTACTTCATTTCTGCTTCCAAGTACTGTGGTGGTTGTAAGATCTTTATGACTTAGCAAGTTGCTCCCTTTTAGCTCTTCTTGTTTGCTTCGTGATTGGCTAAGATGAGTTGTAAAAGGCAAGGAGACAGCCATTGTTCCAAGTTTCAAATCTTCTTTCTTACTTATACCTAGAAAGTAGCCATTTGAAAAGGAAATTGCTACTAGTCGTAAGTTTTCGCTTTCTAGCTCTTCAAAAACTGAGAAAGACTCTTTATGCTCTCTGGTAGTCATTTTAATTACAGCTTCTAGTTCAATTTTAAACAAAATAGTCTAATTCAAGGATATAATCTGCTATAGATTCGATGGCTGGGGTGATATTATTCTTGTAAGTGATTATCAATAGTTTTTTTTCTTTCTTGATCCGTGAAAATACTGGGAAGAGATTTGGGTCTGTTGTTGCTACACCGATTATATCGGTTGATTTGGAATGTAGCAAGTTCAACAGGTTCAAAGTTACATGAATGTCCACATCACTTCCAACAATCTCCTCTTGAAACCCAACTGCATTTATGAGCGCTGATTCTTCTTCGGTCAACCGTTTGTCGGTGATTACCTTGCCAATACGTATTGTCCCTATCTGCATCAATGCTTTCTTCATTTTCTCGAGATTTGCTAACTGGAAGTATTGAGATACCGTAGGTTCATCAATTATAATAGCGATTTTTTCTTTGTTGTCATCAGAGATTATTCGTAAAGCTTTGCCGACATTTCGTAACATTTTTCATTTTCACCTTTAATTCTTTAATTAATTCTTCTCTTATTTTCCATAACGTCGCTCGCGTTGTTGATATGTTCGAATAGCGCGCCAAAAATCAATCTTTCTGAAAGCAGGCCAAAAGATATCTGTGAAATAGAGCTCAGAATAGGCACTTTGCCAGAGTAAAAAGCCGCTTAAACGTTCTTCGCCAGAGGTTCGGATAATGAGGTCCGGGTCCGGAATTCCCTCTGTGTAGAGATGTTGCGCAACTACATCTTCATCTATCTCTGTAACAGACAATTCTTTCTTTTCAATCTTCGTAGCAATTTTCTTAATTGCGTCTACAATTTCGGCTCGCCCGCCATAGCTCAAAGCAATATTCAAGATGTGTCCGGTATAATGCTTTGTTTTCTGTTCGATTGTATCTATTAACTTGAGAATTTCTTTAGGTAATTTCTCTCTTCGACCGATAAAATTTACCTTTACTTTTTTCTCATCAACTAGGCGATCTTTATTTAGCTGATGGAGTTTTTCGACGAAGAGTTCCATTAATCGCTCAACTTCATCTCGTGAACGTTTAAAGTTTTCAGTTGAAAAGACAAATAGTGTAATTACTTTAATATCTAATTTCAAGCACCAGTGCAGTAATTCTTCGACTTTTTTTGCCCCGTAGACATGCCCTTGTTTCGTATCCAACCCTTTTAGGCGCGCAAAACGCCGATTACCATCTAAAATAACCCCAATATGATGTGGCATTGGCCCTTGTCTAATTTGCTTCCAAAGTCGTCGTTCATAGAAACGATAAATTGGTGATGGCACTCTCATAATATTCAACTTCTTTTTCAACTTTTTATAGGTTTTCCCCTAAGAATGATGTGAAATTGAAGTTTAAGACTATTATATAATCTTTACCTCAGAATTGTTTTCTAGCAAGCCTTTCTAAATCCTGTGGGGCTTAATTTGCCCCTGTAAATACCTCATTTTTAAATACCAAGGATGAAAGCCGCCTCCTCTAAAGAATGAGGATCTTTGAGTGTGATTTCTTAATAGAAGTGTGTGTGTTCTATGCTCGAGATAGGGGAGGAGATTCTTAATCAATAACATCATAATTAATATACTCGATTAAATCTCAAAATTAACTCCGGATCTGAAAAGAAGAAAATAAGATTGATTGGGGTTAGGAGACTTTTCCTTTAAAGCAGATCGGCAATTTTTCTCGCGGTTCGGCCCATTTCTAAATGAATTAAACCGAGTTTTGCATCTCTTCGAGTACTGACTGTGAGGACAGCATTTGGTCCTGCATTAATGGAGATGATCTTTCCTTCACTTCCTTCCACAGAAACACGTTCAATCTGTCCTTTTCTCATCTCTTCGATAACGCGTTCGCCTAAAGAAAGCATTGCCGCCGTCATTGCAGCTAATCTTGTTTCCTCTATATCACGTGGTAAAACGGATGCAATTGGTAACCCTTCGACACTCACTACAGCTGCGGCTTCTATCTCAGGAACAGAGGATTCTAAATCTTTCAAAACATTGTTTAATTCTGTATTTCTTCCACCAGCTGCTCCAAATCCAATTACTGAGAGTAGATCCTCTCTTGAAACTTGATCATCTTTTCGTTGCAATTTGACACCTTCTTCTGTCACAATTCGTGCTTGGTTCTAATCTCCAATTTGTTTATGTTTCTTACTGATTATAAGTTTATTTAATTGTGCTATTTAACTAACGACATTATCCAAATATTATACAGAAAATAATCCCTACTGTCTATAAAAAAACTTTGTTTGCGGTGTTTCTTTGCAAAAGGGTTCATTTGCCTTAAAAGTGTCTTTTCCTTAGTCTTTAAAAACTCAAGTTTCTTCGCAAATTTTATTTGGCAATATGCTGGAATTTCCTATGGCTACGAATCATTTATTAATAAGGATAATTCCAAAAGATTGACCACTACAAGGTGTGAATTCAGTTTGAAGAACAAAAAAGCGTTCATCATCAGTGTTGCTGCGTTTCTAACTTTCGCTATAGTTTTGCAAAGTATGAGTATAGTTAGCTCTATACCACAACTTGATACTGTTATCTTGTATATGGCTCCTGACAAGTTAGAACCAATTATTGGGGACAATGTCACAACCACTGTTGTCTTCAAGAATTATTTAGATGTTGATTATGATATGTATAATGTGTCATTAACAATTACAAGTAGTGGAAAAATCAACATCACAAATGTTAATGATACGCCTTTTGAGGATCCTACTTATAATAAGACAGACTTGTTTATCACGAGTAATAATTCTATACCCATCTTCTTCTGGAATAACACCTACATTGAAGTTGCTTGGGCTGTCTATGAACGTAATCTCTCGCAAACATTCTGGTTTGTATTTTATTGTTATGAGGTTGGCACTTTTCGATTTGAAAACCCCGAGTTAACATATCATGATGACAGCGGGCAAGAATATACTTTCAGCGGTTCTGGTCTTTCAGGCGATGTTCGAGCACCGAAAAATGTCAGCAGTGTGCCGGTTCCATATCGCGGTGACTGGGAATGGTACTGGTGGTTTTCAGGTGCACTTTTAATTGTCGGTCCATTAATCGCTATTGTGATCATTCGTCTTACCCTCTGGAAACGTTAGGTGAGATTTTAATATTACTAGCCACTTTGGCTTTTCTTTCTTTTCTTATTTCTTGAGTAAATCTTCATAGAGCTTTTCATATTGTGAGATGATCTTATCGGGATGGAATCGTTCTCGTGCGTCTTTTATTGCCGCTTCGCTGAATTTTTGTCGCAAATTATTATCTTCCAATAAAATTGTCATGTACTGTGCAAGTTGTTTGACATTTCCCGGTTCGGCTGTAAAGCCTGTTTTTTCATGCTTGACTACTTCCGGAAGCCCTCCTGCTGTAGAAGCGATCACAGGAATACCACAAGAAAGTGCTTCTAATGCTGCAAGGCCGAAGCTTTCAATTTCAGAAGGAATTATGAATACGTCTGTTTCACACAGCACTTTGGGGACATTCAATAGACTCCCCCGGAAAACTATCTGGTCTTTTAATCCTAAACTTATTGCTAAATCGCGGCAGTATTCTAATTCCGGACCGCTACCAACCATCTCGAGCTTGATGTTTTTATGCTTTTTATAGACAAGGGCAAAAGCACGAATTATATCTGGGGACCGTTTGACTTGCCTGAAATTGGAGACATGCGAGAATACAAACTCCTCTTGTTCTGTTTTTTTCTTCCGTTTTTTTGCATTGAATTTTTCTGGGCTAACGAAATTGTAGATGGTTTTAATCTCTTTGGTGATGTTATAATGTTTTTTTATGAAGCGTACCATAAAATTGGAGACAGTTGTAAGTGCGTCATGATTATTAAGACTCGTTTCTAAAATAGGTTTGTATGCTTTATCTAAGCCTAAAAGATGAATGTCAGAACCATGAAGTGTGCTCACAATTTTAATACGATTATTCGTTTGCTTAGCTAAATAGAGCGAAGTAGAATGAGGGATGGCATAGTGGCCATGGAATAGGTCAATCTTGTATTTTTTAAAGAGTTCAACAATTTTGGCTGCTAGAATAATTGTATAGGGCTTATATTTAAAGAGAGGGTAGGAGAGGATGTTTACTTCATGAAAGGTGAATTTCTCCTCAAGTTTAAGTCGTTCGGGTAATTGATAAGAAATAAAATGGATTTCATGCCCTCTTTTTTGTAGTTCGAGACCCAACTCTGTTCCAACAATCCCACTTCCACCAAAGGTTGGATAATTAATGATGCCGATTCTCATTGTTCTCAATGAACAACCTAATCGCTTTTTAATAAGAGTTTCCAATTAGAAAGTTGCAATGGTTGCTGGGTGAGAAATGCTTCGGCATAGGCAACATTAATTAGTGCCCCATAATATCGACAGCGTTCTTCCACCGGAAAGGGAAGAAACTCTCGAGTAAAGGCTTTAAATTGTGATTTGTGGCTCATAATTGCTTTCTTTTTCACTTCAAACTCTTCACTAATATCTACAAAAAAGCTCGGAGTAAAAGAACCATTAAGCTCATAATATACTGCCAAGTTGATTTTATGTGCTGGAAATGTTAAGGATATTTTCGTTAGTTTTGCAAAGTGAAGGGCTTGTTGGACTAAGTGAGATGTTGCCACATGGTCTGGGTGGCGGTCAACCCAATACGGCAGGAGAACGATTTTTGGTTGAAACTCTCTGATCTTATCCGCAAGAGTGAACGCCGGCTGTTCATCTTTAAGAAATGGCAACCTCCCATCTGGGAGGGCTAAATTCTCTCGCAAGTTAATCCCCAGCACTTTTTTTGCTGTTTGTGCTTCCTTTAATCGCTGTTCTTTTGTTCCATATGTCCCCATTTCTCCTGCCGTTAAATCAATTATTCCTACTTTGAAATCTTGCTTCACTAATTTCACAATTGTTCCACCAGCAGCAAGCTCGGCATCGTCTGGGTGGGGGGCGAAAATTAAAACATCCAACATTTTAACACCACATGATTACATGGTTCAGTCTGAGCAAGGAGATTCTTAATACAAATTAAAAGATTTGGTGAATATTTATTTAAATATTGGAAAATGTTGAATACTCTTTCTTGTGGCTTATTACATGGAAAGAGATAGGCGCGTGCTTTTTCTAATTGGTTGATCATTATTTTGTTATTTTCCTTAACATATTTGATGTAGATCTTTTCGATATCTTTCAGCGTTTTCTTTATCATTTGACTTCGTCCAGTGACTCTCCCTGCAAGCTCTTTGTTGATTTCATTGAGTTTTGTTTGCAAGTTCTCGAGTGTCACGTTAATTATAGTAAAATATGGCTCCAGAAACTCTTTGTTTTCTGAACGTAAAAGACGATTGGTTAGCTCTTCAACATTGCTTAGGTCTGTGATTTTCACAGAGTATTTTTCTAAAATTTTGTTGATGTGCTTTTCAATGATGGTTGCCCCCATTCTAAAAATGAGGTTCGGTTGTTGAAGAGAGAATTCATGATAAAGGTCTTTTAATTGAATATGGTAGCCAATTTCACTCGGACCGCCTATGAAAATATATGTTGGTATCATTAAGTCTTGTGCAAGGGGTCGGAAGATTGCATTTGTGCTAAAATTCTGCGGTTCAGCTTTAATGCGATCCACTAATTCCTCAAGAGTTAACTGCCAATGCCCCCCGATAAGAAAGTCCCCCTTTTCAGTTTTAATAATGTTCTCCCGGCAATGATCCTTATCAATATAAAAGAGTCCTACAATATTCTCTTTCTTGTGCATTTTGGGGCGATAACCCATTCTTGTAAGTTCATCAGTTGTTTTTTGGAAGATTTTATTATAATGCTGGACTTTTGAGGTAATATCAATGAAAAAATCAGTTAAATGAGGGCGCAGAATTTTTGGCTCCAAAAGAATTAAACCCCATTTGCCCATTAGTTTTACCATAAGTCGACTGAAAAACTCACCCCATCTCTCAGATTTAATGAGAGCATCATTAATATACTCATCAAACAGGTCTTTGGTATATTCTGTTTCTGGAAAAGAATAAAGCATGTGTTCAATGAGCTTTCTAATGGATTTTTTATTTAGAGGTAACCGTTCAAGACTTTTATTCAGCATTTCTTTATCTTTTAATTCGACAGGCACAATTTCATTTTGTTTATTCAAGATCCAGATATTGTTGACTTCTTCAACATCATGATCTTCTGAAGCGTTCCAAAACAGAGGAATGAGTTTGAGTTCTTTTGTGGAATATTTCTCGGCATAATTAATGGCTGAAAGTGTTTTGTAAATCGTATAAAGAGGGCCTGTTAAAAAACCTGGTTGTTGTCCGGTAATAACAAATTTAACATGTTCTTCTGTTATCAATTCAATATTAGCAAAAGTCTCTTGTGGGGCTTCAATCGTTGCGTTATAGGTCCTTAAAAGCTCTTGAATGATACCTCTATCACCACGAAAAGTTACTGGATGGAAGACTTTATTTTTTCCAGGAAAGAAGCTTCGCAAAGGTTCTTTGTCTTGTAAATAATCAAGTAAAATAGTGTTAGGGTAAAGAAGATTAATAATAAGGCATTCTGTATCGATTAAGTTGTTCATGGTTCATTTCTCTATTGACTCTTCGAATCTTTGTTTAAAGCATTTTTTATTTATTTAATTGGGCGAATAATACTTTTTTCTCTAAAAAAAGTAAAGAAATTATTATGAGGAAAAAAAGAATGAGAAGTGAGTAATTGAGTGCGATTCTCAATTATCACACTTAGGCCTTTTTGTCTTTATTCATCAAGTATTCATGCATCGATTTTGCTGCTTTTCTTCCAGCGCCCATTGCAAGAATGACAGTAGCTGCACCGCTAACGATGTCACCGCCTGCAAAAACGCCGGGGATAGATGTCTCTAGTGTCTCTTCATTTACAATAATGCCGCCCCAACGGTGTGTTTTAAGGTTGGGAGTATTTCGAGGAACAAGTGGGTTTGGTCTTTGGCCAATGGCAATAATTAATGTGTCACACTCGAGGTCAAAGCAAGCATCTTCGATAGGTATGGGTCTGCAACGACCAGATTCATCGGGCTCACCAAGTTCACATTCCTGGCATTCTAGACCAATGACATTGTTATCCTTGTCACCCATGATGGCAAGGGGTGTGGTCAAGAGATGGAATTCTACTCCTTCTTCTTCCGCATGATGGATCTCTTCTTCTCGTGCAGGCGCTTCTGCAAGTGACCGTCTATAAACGATCATGGATTTTTCTGCCCCTAATCGAAGAGCCGTGCGGGCACAATCCATAGCAACGTTACCAGCGCCAATAGTGATGACCTTTTTACCAACGTTTATCGGTGTATCCGCTTTTTCTGGGAACTTGTAGGCTTCCATAAGGTTTGCACGTGTGAGAAATTCGTTGGCAAAATAAACGCCCTTTAAGTTTTCCCCGGGAATGCCGAGGTATCTTGGAAGGCCTGCTCCTGTGCCAATGAAAATTGCTTCATAGCCCATCTCAAAGAGCTCGTCGATTGTGTAGGTTAAGCCTATAACTGTGTCATATTTAATCTCGACACCCATGTGCTCTAGAGTCTCGAGTTCTTTTGCAACGATGCTTTTTGGCAACCGGAATTCAGGGATGCCATATACAAGTACACCACCACCTTTGTGAAGGCTTTCAAAAAGAGTGACTTTATGACCATAGCGTGCAAGGTCAGCAGCAGCAACCAATCCAGCAGGACCAGAACCTATAACTGCTACCTTTTTCCCTGTTGGTTCAGCGATTTTAGGTGTCTCACGGCCATTTGCATATTCCCAATCAGCTAAGAACCGTTCCAAACGACCAATACCGACAGGATCCCAACCATCTTTACGACCCATGACGCATGCTTTTTCGCATTGATTCTCTTGTGGGCATACTCTCCCACAAATTGCGGGAAGTACATTCGTTTCTTTAATGATATTTATCCCACGCCGATAATCTTTATCAAGAATTGCTGAAATAAAAGCGGGAATGTTAATCTCAACAGGGCATCCTTCAACACAGAAGGGTCGGCGACAATGTAAGCATCGTTCCGCTTCAAGTAAAGCTTCTTTCTCTGTATAGCCAAATGGGACCTCTAGGAAATTCTTGATGCGCTCCTCAGGGGGTTGTTCGCGCATTGGGGTCTTTTTCGGGCTCTTATCCGAGCGCTTTTGGGGTTTGCGTTCTTTCTTCTCTTCAGTCATTTCTGTTTTCCTCCACAGCATTCTTTCAAGTAAAGGTCATATGAGACCTTCTCATACTTTTTGTATTGGCCAAGGCGCATTAAAAGCTCGTCAAAATCGACTTGATGGGCATCAAATTCCGGTCCGTCAACACAAGCGAATTTAATTTCGCCGCCAACTGTGACCCTGCAAGCGCCACACATGCCGGTTCCATCAACCATGATTGGATTTAAACTTGCAATGGTGTGTATGCCATATTTCTTGGTTATTCCTGCGATGAATTTCATCATTATTGTTGGTCCAACTGTGAAGATCATGTCGAATTTCTTCCCTTCTTTCTCGAGTTCTTTGATCTTTTTCTCGAGTAAGTTTGTTGTAAATCCTTTCATACCAAATGAGCCATCGTCTGTGCAGTAATCCATTTCTGTACAATATTTTGACATCTCTTCTTCCCAAACTAAAAGCTCCTTTGTTCGGGCTCCAACCATTCCAATAACTTCGTTGCCTGCGTTTCGCAGTTCTTTTGCGACCAAATTTGCGAGGGGAATCCCTAATCCTCCTGAGACAATGCCAACGAGGCCATATTTCTTAATCTCAGTTGGCTTGCCCAAGGGGCCGACTACATCTTGGATATAGTCCCCCTTTTCAAAGGTTGAAAGAAGTTTTGTGGACTTTCCAACAACCTGAATAATGCATGTGACCGTTCCTTTCTTCCTATCATATTCTGCCACGGTTATGGGAATGCGTTCTCCGCCTTCTTTTGCACGAAAGACTAAAAAATTGCCTGCCTTTATCTTTCGGGCGATTGCCGGGGCTTTTACTTCGATAAGGAAGATGACTTCGTGTAACCATTCCTTCCGTACAATTTCAAACATGATGTGTGTTCCTCGAGAGTTAGTTTAAAAGTTGCGAGATAAGTTTTTTAAGGTGGTTAAAAAGTTTATCATTGGGGTGTATAATCACAAAAAAATCTCCCCTCAATTCCAAGTAACTTCAACCTTGTTTTTAAAAAATAAATTCACTAGAAAAATGAAGAGAAAAGGCTGTAAAAACCCTTTCTTTATTCGAAGGTTGGTTTAAAGAACACCTTGGGCAAGCATTGCTTTTGCGACTTTCAAGAAGCCGGCAATGTTTGCACCAACAACATAGTTGCCTGGATAGCCGTATTTCTCGGCGGTCTTGTAAGCAGTGTTGTGGATGTTGATCATTATTTTATGGAGTTCGTCAATGACTTTTTCGAAGCTCCATTGTCGTCGTTCACTGTTTTGGGTCATTTCCAAACCAGATGTGGCAACACCGCCAGCATTAGCAGCTTTGCCTGGGCCAAAGGAAACACCTTTCTCAATGAAGTAATCAACAGCCTTTGGAACACAGGGCATATTTGCTCCTTCGCTCACAACGATACAGCCGTTTTTAACAAGGGCTTTAGCTTCATCAAAGTCAACTTCATTTTGGGTTGCACTCGGAATGGCAATGTCAATTTCTGGTACGTACCATGGGCTCTTCAAAGTCTTATCTTCGTTGTAGGTGTAATATTCTACTCCTTTGAATTTCTCAGCATATTCTTTTATACGGCCACGTTTGACATTCTTTAAGTGCATAACGAATTTCCATTTCTCTTTGTCTAAACCTTTCTTATCGTAAATGAATCCGGTAGAGTCAGAGAGAGTGACAACTTTTGCACCCATTTCCATGGCAAGTTGTGAAGCATGTTGAGCGACATTACCCGCGCCAGAAATAGCAACAGTCTTGCCTTTGAAGCCGGTCGTATCACCACGAGCTTTGAGCATTTCTTCTGCGAACCAAACGGCGCCAAATCCGGTGGCTTCAGGACGGCCCAAAGAACCACCATATTCATATCCTTTGCCGGTTAAGACACCATGCCAGATGTTCTTGATTTTTCGATATTGACCAAAGAGATAGCCAATTTCGCGGCCACCAACACCAATGTCTCCAGCAGGAACATCTAAATCAGCATCAATGTGACGATAGAGCTCATTCATGAAAGCTTGACAGAAGCGCATAATTTCGCCATCTGATTTGCCATGAGGATCAAAATCGGAACCACCTTTTGCGCCACCCATTGGTAAGCCGGTAAGTGCATTCTTAAAAATTTGTTCAAAGGCGAGGAATTTTAAAATACCGCTGTAAACTGTTGGATGGAAACGCAGTCCACCCTTGTAAGGACCAATCGCACCATTGAATTGAATTCTGAAACCGCGGTTAACTTGCACTTCGCCTTTGTCATCCACCCAGGCGACTCGGAAATGAATCACTCGTTCTGGTTCCACTAGTCTTTCGACTATTTTTGCCTTTACGAATTCTGGGTGTTGTTCGAGTGCTGGCTCGATTGAGTCAAGCACTTCCTTAACTGCCTGATGAAATTCAGGCTCATGAGCATTTCTTTTCACGACTTGCTCATAAATTGGATCTGTAATTTTACCCATTGTAGTTAAACCTCAATTGGTTTTTTCGAGGACTTCTGTCTCTTGGCCAAGGCTCATTTTTATTTGAACCTTGCCAGTTTTGACTTCATTTTGGAAGTTCCGAAAGCTATGAATTTAGAGTCTATTTAAGAATTTTTTCCAACTTCTCACAATTCCAAAAAGGAATCCTTTTTCTCTTCTTTCCTCTTTTTATTGCCTTTTCTGCGATTTGAAAGATTTATTAATAGCGACTTGGAAGTATTAATCGAGTAGTAGAAACTCTCGATTAAAAGAAGCTGGAATCATTGACATTAGAAAAAGCCGATCGGAATATAAGCGTTCTTGTCATTTTTGCCGTAATTTCCACTGCTCTTGTTTGGGCAGGCGATATTTTTTCTTGGGCATGGATTGGCAATGGCTTTCTCATTGATATCATCGTTTTAGTTGTGGCCATTTTACTTACCGGTGGTGTGGTCTATCTTTTCAAACGAAAATCTGCCTTCAAAACTTCTCAAGAAGAATCAAACGATTCTTCAAATGCTTTTTGTTGTTTAAATTGTGGCAACTTTCTTGAGGTGACTGATGACAGTTGCCCTGCCTGTGGGACACCTTTGCCTGTCTGCATTGTGTGTTTTACTCCCTTCAAAAAAGGCGATATCATTGTTCAGCTACCTTGTTGCTCAAATTATGCACATAAAGAGCATTTACTTAATTTTTATGAAATTAAGGGCTATTGCCCAAAATGTCTTGAACCTTTTTCTCTTAAGGAACTCATCGAAATGACTTTCGGTTAAGTCACTAGAATAAGTGCTCTCGTTATTTTTCAGGTACAACAATTCTAAACGAGCCATGTTTGATTTTATTCAATTTGTTCAGGTTGATAACAAGAGCGGTCATGTGTTCAATTGTATTTGCTACAGTTAGTGGGCCCGCATCTAAAATTTGCAAGTCCAGAATTTTTGAGAGGACTTTCTTTACAGTGAGTTTTGCTTCAAATGAATCGGAGACTAGAAAAGTGGCGACATTTAACGGTTCTTTGAGCGCGTTGAGTTTTGTGGCTGAAATAGTTTTAAACGCACCCACGACAATGACTCCATCAGGAACATGAGCTTGAATAAATTCGCTTGAGGACCCAAAATGCTCCTCTACACCCAAGACAGAAATATCCCACCTAAGGCGTTTGTCTTTAAAAATGAGTGGGACAGTGACATCCACCAGAATCGTCTCTTTGTTAAATTCTGAGGTAAGTTCTTGCAAAGTTTTTTTCAAGTACTGTGGGGGGACCACAAGAAAGAGCAAATTGCTTTTTCGAACGACCTCTTTATTCGAATAGCCAGTAAACATTTGCGCTCCAATTTTCTTATTTAATTCTTCAGCTACTCTCAAAGCTTTCTCTTCAGAGCGCGAGCCAATTAATACTTGTTGTCCTGCTGCTCCTAATCGGAGTGCAATGCCTCGACTTTGTTTTCCCGTCCCGGGAATAAGACCAATAGTAATCTTTTCCATCTTTCAATTCCCCTAAGCAAGTTAAACCGTTTGTCGCTTTTGCCAAGTAAATTGCTAATATTAAAACTTGTTGATATTAAAAAACTCAACAACTCCGGAGTGTTTGTTTTTTGGAGGGTGAATGTGCCTTTGATTGATGGCCTTTTTTAATTGTCTGAAGATTTAAAAAGCTTCAAAAAGAACTTTTGACTATAACAACTAAAAATTGAAAACTTGTTAGGAGCTGCAGATGATGCCTGATCACCCCTCCTCATATGAAAATTACAAAATAAAACAAAACATTGAGCGCTTAGAACACAAAAAATCGTTTAATGGAGCGACATGTCTTGTCACATTATATATGCCACATGGAACTTCAATTCCTGATGTGACCCAGCAATTAGTGGATGAAAGAGGTACAGCTGCAAACATAAAGAGCAAGCAAACTGGAAAGGCAGTTATCGCTGCTCTTTCAAGCATTTTAAATCGTCTTAAACAAATAAAAGAACTGCCGAAAAACGGTCTAGTGATTTTTTGTGGGATGACACAATCAGGAAAAGTGGAATATTACCCAATTACCCCTACAGAGCCAATAACAAGAAAAATGTACATCTGTGACTCACGTTTTCACACAGAACATTTGCGAGAACAACTCGAGGAGAAAGAGCAATTCGGTTTGATGGTGCTCGACCGAGAAACAGCATCATATGCACTTCTGCGCGGAAATCACTTGACATTCTTGAGAAATCTCAGCTCCTTTGTTCCTGGAAAGCATGGAAAGGGTGGCCAGTCGCAACGAAGAATTCAACGGGGGACTGAAATATTGGCACAAGAGCACCTGAAACGTGCGGGAGAGGTAGCTAATGAATTGTTCTTAAATGTTCCAGATTTGAAAGGTATCGTCATTGGCGGTCCTTCTTTGGCAAAAGATAATTTTGTGAAAGGGAACTTTCTCGACTATCGTTTGCAAAGCAAAGTTATAGGCACTATAGACACAGGCTATACTGGCGAAGAAGGCATTCGTGAGCTAATGGAAAAATCCACTGAGCTGTTAAAAGATGTCCGGTACCTGGAAGAGAAAAAACTCGTTCAGAAGTTCTTGCAAGAACTCGGAAAAGACAGTGGCCTTGTAACTTATGGGCAAAAACAGGTGATGAAGGCAATGGATCTTGGGGCGGTTGATACACTGTTAATTAGCGAAGAGATGGATGTCATACAAGTGAAAATTGTTTGTTCAAATTGTGGGCACAAAATGCAAGAAAATGTTAAAGCAAAGGACTTCGTTGCTTTTGAGGATGAACTCTATAAGCGTGCCTGCCCGGAATGTGGTGTTCAAAAACTTACAATCGCTGAGACAAAAGACTTTGTTGAGGAGCTTGGAAAGAAAGCCCAAGAAACTGGAACAAATATTGAAATTATCAGTATAGATACAGAAGAAGGGATGATTCTTTTCAAGTCATTTGGTGGTTTGGTCGCTATTCTCCGCTATCCAATAAGAGATATGTAGTACTATTTACCACAAGAAAAAAGAGCAGAAAAAGAAAAGAAGGGGAGACATCAGAATAGTTGTGTTTTTAACGCCTTCGGTAGGAAGGGCGATAATTTTCTGGAGGCTTAGGGAAAAAGTCAGGGATGTCTGTTATTTCTACAAAATCATCAGCATCTTCGATTTTGACAAGTTCGCCATATTTACCAACATTTAACCGGAGTTCGGAGCGAATGACTTTCACAAAACCATTTCTCACCTCAGCGACATCTCCTTCATCGAGCATCTGGATAAACTGATCCCAGAGGGTAAGGATAATCCGCCCGGTAGAGTCACCAACTTCAACTTCCGATAATGTGAGTTCTTTGCCATCACGCGACTGAACAGTTTTAATCTCTCCTTTTTTTACCACTCGAAAACGAATGTCAACATTTCGCATATCTGCTTGTAAATCTTTAATGTTCAATTTATGCTTCACCTTTTATTCTAATCAATGATTAAACTCAAAATAGTCCTTAAACTATTCTTTGTAAAGTTAAATGGTAAGAACTTTCCGTTGTTTTTAATTGTTGTTACTTTCAGAATTAACCGGAGAAGAGCTTTAAAGAAAAAAGGAAAAGAAAAGGATGAAAAAAAGGAGAAAAAAGGCGATCAAAGGAAAGTTCTTGTATGGACTGTTGTTATTTAGCGGCTTTTCCTTTCTTCTTAGGAGCCTTTTTCTTCTTTTGAATAACAGCTTGATATTCTTCTTCGATTTTCTCCTTCAAAGTGTTAACAGCGCATTTTTCTCGGAGAAAGTTGAGGAGGTCCTTCTCAATGATCCGATTGACATCTTCTCGCTTAATGACTTTGACCTTTTCAGCAAGCTCGGGATATTTTTCGATAGTCTTTTGGACAAGGCGCAGCTCCAATTCTGCGAGCTTTTGGTCAGCATATCGTCGTTCTTCGAGGTCTTTCAATTTTTGCATCTCCAAGCCACGCAAGATGTCTGAGTTGGAAATGATGCCCACTAAATTGCGTGTTTCTGGTGAGTCAAGAACAGCAATCCGCCCGATTTCGCTTCTAAAGAGGAGGCTCATCGCCTGGTCGAGCGTTTCATTTGGAAAGAGAACATAGGGGTCTTTTTCGCCTATCTCATAAACCGTCTTATCCATTTGGTTTGTACTGAGGGCTTCTTTGAGATGGGTAGTGGTGATCATGCCAAGAAATTTCCCTTCCATATTGATAATAGGATAGCCAAGGTGGTCCATTGTTTTGACGAGAGAGTCAAACTCATGCATTCGCATATCCTTCGGGACACAGATAACGTTGGTTGTCATAATGTCCTTAACTTTGTAGGTTTCGAGAATGTCGGTCGGACCAGCAAGAGTAACATCAAGGCCACGTAATTCGAGTTTTTGTGTGTAAATATTGCTCTTCATGGTAAGCTTGTTGATGAAGAAGCTGATAGTGCAGGTGAGCATGAGTGGGATAAAAGTATAATAGGAGGACGTCATCTCAGAAGCCATAAAAATCATGGTTAAAACAGCCCGCGAGGAGCCAGCAAAAACACTTGCAAGGCCAGCTAGAGTAAATAAAGCGATGTCTTGTGAGGAAAGAGTAATGGCTGGGTCAAGAGAATCAACACCAATGGCGAACAAATAGCCGGTCGAGGCGCCAATAAAAAGCCCTGGGGCAAATACTCCACCCGAGTTGCCTGTCCCAACAGAAAAGCCTGTAGCCAAGATCTTGAGAAGAACTAAGAGAATAATAACAACAAAAATCCCACCTCCAAAGATGCTCCAAGAATCAGTTTGAGGTTTGTTATAGAAGAGATCAGTGATTGTTTCATAACCAACGCCAAAAATACGGGGGATGCCATTCACATTATCAATGGAAATAACCGGTTGTTCATTTCCAAGCGGAGAGAAATTGAGCTGACGGTTGCCTTCTTTTGGGGAGATAAGCCCAAGAAGACCGGTAAGTAAACCACCTGCAATGGGCCAGAGAACAGGATGCACTCGGTGGATTTTATGGACAAGTTGTTCAACTAAACCAATGGCTTTCGTATAAAATAAAGCAACAAAGCCTGCAAGAACACCCAGAAGTAAGAACCAATGTAAATAGGGGATATAATCTGAAAATTCGATCTCAGTCAATTCACTGGGGAGAGAGAAAACAGGTTGAGCACGACGTTCAAGAATAAAACGGCCAATAATGGTGGCAATCATAGAGGATAAAATAACAGGAATCAGCTGATCAGCGCTAAGAGAAATAATTAAAATCTCGAGGCCAAAAAGAGCCCCACCAATAGGGGCATTAAAAGTAGTAGCAATGCCTGCTACTAAACCACAAACAACAACAGTACGAATATAGCGCCCCTTCAAACCCAAATGGCGACCAAGAAAAGAGCTAAAACCACCACCAATCTGAGCAATGGGCCCTTCACGACCAAGACTTAACCCACCACCAATGCAAATGCCAGAAAGTGACATCTTGAGGTAAGGTGTGGTAGTCTTAATATAACCATCTTTATACAGAATACTCTCCATAACCTCCGGAATGCCGTGACCTTTAGCTTCTGGTGCCCACTTGTTTAATATTGGTGCGGTTACTGCTGCCGCTATTGTTGGTAATAGTATTATTAATGCTATTCTCCCTATGCTTCCTGCGTTATTAAACATCAGTCCATAGAACAATATTCTCATTATTGATATGTAATTGCTGAAGAACCATGCTGCTATTGCTCCTACCACTCCAGCCAGTATTGCTACCAAGTAGACTATTAGTCCCTTGTTTTTATAGAACCTTTTCAGTGTTTTTTTCGGATGTCTGAAGAATTCCCATATCCCATAGAGTGTGCCTTTTATCCCTCCTTGCATTCTATACCAGAATCTCTTTCTGTTTTCCTCGAGTTCTATTATTTCTTTTATCTCTTCTATTCCTTGATTTTCTTTTGTTTCTTCTTTACTTTCTCTAGCTTTTTCTTCTGCTTTTATGGCTGGCTTTTGTACCGTTTCTTTTGTTACCGTTGTTTCCATTTCTTCTTGGGTTTCTTCTTTCATCGTTTTCTCACTTGTCATTCTTCGTTATCACCTATTTTTTGTTCTTTTTTTCCCTTTTTTCCAGACCAATTTTTGCCTTGCGTTCTTTTCCCTTTTAAAATTACCGTTTTGTTGTAACTTCGTGTGATGTCCGGGCTTCTTCTCTTCCCCAAGTGGAGACTATTTCTTTTTGGCAGAATCTTAAGAATTTCTTCACCAACCGGACCTGGCTTTTTGGTTTTCTTCTCACAGTCCTTTCATTTCTATTTCTTGTTGTTGCTATGAATCAAGGCTCTCTTTCTGTCGTTGCTCCTTTACAAGCAGTTGGTTTTCTTTCTCTGGCACTATTTTCACATTTCTATCTTCACGAAGCAATTAATTCTTGGGAGTTGACTGCTATCGTGCTCATCATCATGGGTGTCGTTCTCTTAGGGGTAACAAACTTTGGTGGGGAACGTACCTATACTCTCACTGAGGTTAACAATTCATTTCTACAAGTTAAAGCCATCCTTTTTATTTCTCTCTTAACTGGATTAATGGTTCTAGCCATGAGTTATTCTGCTGCCCGAAAATTCCATTTAGGAAGTATTGTTTTTGCCCTTGCAGGTGGCATTTTCTCTGGTCTGGGAGACATTTTCACTAAAGCTTTCATGAGTGGCATTAACTTTGGGCAAATTGGTTTTTCCTTTGTTTCACTTTTAAAGGAATGGGTTTGGTGGGTGTATGTCCTTCTTATGGCTTTTTACAACATTTGTGCTGGTATCTTACCACAGATAGCCTTCCAAAAAGGGAAAGCAGTTATTGTTGCGCCTGTTTTTTCTATTATGACACTTACTATACCTGTTTTTGGGGGGATGATCATCTTTTCGGAGTGGTCTAATTTGGCAACCTGGGTTTTGGCTGTAAAGAGTCTTTCTTTATTACTTCTTGTTATAGGTGTGGTTCTCCTTTCTTATTCTAGTGTATGCTCTCCCAACGAAGAGCCAGATGAAGAAAAAGAAATTTTCCAAGAATTTTTTAATGAATGATTTATCAAGCCACGTTTTTTTTTGCTACCTTTCTCTTTGTCTGTTTTTTTCCTGAGAACTTTCTTGTTCTTAAATCCTTTTTAGGATAAAACTTAAAAGGCAGTCGAAATTTACACGGAAAAGTTTAGACGAATTTTTTTAGATAAGATGGAAAACTTGAAAACTGCTTTGGTTTTGCTGTTAAGTCATTATCTAATTATGGAGTAATTTTAATGGCAAAAGTAAAATGTCCGGTGTGCAAAGGGTCAGGCTTTGAAATCATTTCCAACACCACTTGCCCTGATTGTAAAGGATTAGGGAGTACTAAGATTATCGTTTCCTCTTTTGGGGCTGAAAATGATGATGCCTATAAATGTAAGACTTGTGGTGGCACTGGTTCCTTAATTGATAAAAAACGATGCAGCACTTGTGGTGGGAAAGGGGCCATTATTGTTTGTGATTCTTGTGGCAAGCAGATCAAAAAGCAACAGCCTGCCGGGCAAACGCCAGCAGACATTTGTCAAGAGTGCAAGGTGTCGCCCATTGTTTTTGTCTTAAAACCTCCTTGCTCCACGCGGACAGTGAAGGTTGGAACTTATTACCATGCTACTGTCAAAGATTTCAAAGATTTTGGTGTTTTTGCTGAATTGTATCCCGGTGTTCAAGGGTTGATCCGTAATCGAAACTTGAAAGGCATTAAACGGAGCGACATTGGCAAAGAAATTATTGTTTATGTTAATTCAAAAACGCGTGACGGGAAACTCGAACTAATTCCTACTAACCTTACTGACTATCGCCATGGCGTTCGCCGTGACACCCTCCCTAAAACTGCCATCTCAAGTATCTCGAGGAAAATGCAGGATAAAACCGTCCTTATCCAAGCTAAAGTCTCACAAATTAAGAAAACTTCTGGGCCAATTGCCTATAACTTTGTTGATGCTACAGGCTCTATTGCTGGCGTTGCATTTATCAAACCTACTGAAGACAATCCCTACAAAGATATTGCTATTGGTGATATTGTTGAAGTGTATGGTGTAGTAAATACTCATCGTGATATTCTCCAAATTGAGATTCATGACATGACAGAAGCAGGTGATGAAGAAACTAAAACAATCCGCCGTCAGATCGAGAAAGCACTTGATGAAAAATCTGAACCGGAAAAAGTGGATTTCTTGATCAAAAATGACATTCTCACAAAGATGCAAGAGGATCTTTATAAGTTGGCTAAAATTATTAGACGAGCTATTTTTGATGGAACACCAATTCTCCTCCGGCACCATGCTGATACTGATGGCATTTCTTGTGCAGTTGCTCTTGAGCAAGCAATTCTCCCTCTCATCATAGAGGAGCAACCTGACAGTACGGAGTTTCGCTTAAAACGTTCGCCCTCTAAATCACCCTTCTGGGATTTTATTGATGTAACCAAGGATGTTGATTTTGCTCTGCAGGATGCTATAAAATTTGGCGATAAACTCCCACTCGTTGTACTTCTGGATCTTGGAAGTTCAACTGAAAGTCTGGCGTCCATTAAAAAAGCCAAGCTTTTCGGATTGAATGTTGTGGTTCTTGACCATCACTTTCCTGAAAAAGTTATTAAGAAAACTGTTTCATTACACGTGAATCCTTATTTCTATGAGGGCGATTACAACCTCTGTTCAGGGATGTTGGGTGTTGAGTTGGCCCGAATTATTAATCCAAAAATCTCCGAAAGGATTGCCTTTTTAGCCGCATTGGCCGGTGTGGCAGATCGTGTTTCGGGGAAAGCACTTGAACAGTATTTAAAAATTGCCAAGAAAAAAGGTTTTACAGAAGAGCTCTTGCAAAAAATGGCTCTCGCAATAGATTATGAGCAATACTTCTTGCGATTCGCAGATGGAAAGAATATTATTGATAGCATATTAGGATTTGATGATTCCCTCAGCGAAACTCATTTAGAGTTGGTGGACTTTCTCTACGAAGAGGCAAAAGGCGCTCTTGATAATCAAATAGCAATCTGCAAAGCACATCTCTCTACTGAAGAATTAGCAAACAATGTGATTTTGGGAACAATAGATGTCGAAAAATTCGCCAGAAAATTCGAGTTCCCACCACCAGGAAAAACAACAGGCGCTATTCATGACCTTCTTTGTGAAGAGCACCCAGAAAGAGGAGTGATAACCCTTGGGTTGGGTCCAGACTTCGTTGTCCTCCGTTCAAGAAATGTCCTCATAAACTTTCCGGCAATAATTAAAGACTTGAAGAAAAAACTCCCGCAAGCTGGCATCGACGGTGGAGGGCATGAAGTGGTAGGGTCGTTAAAATTCGTGGAAGGCATGCGAGAGGAGGTTATTACAGCATTAAAGAAGGCTCTCGCCAAAGTGGTACCTCAGCTAGCCGATAAATGATTTTCACACTTCCAACTTCTGGCAATTATTCTCCCCTTTTTATTTCTCCTTTTTTTACTTCATTCTTTTTTTGAGTTTGAAAAGGTCTTGAAGCATTCATAATTATAAGAGCTGTTTTTGGGGGAATAAAGAAGGTGAAGAGAGCTTGTGCTCGTTTGTATTAAAATTACTAGTTGATCTGGCTCTAAACCACTTAATCATTCAGAATAACCATTGACAGCAGCTATTACAAACAGCTGCATTGACTTTTTGGAATCAAGCCATGCTACCGAAAAGTACTAAAATAGCTTTGATTGTCTATTAGTGG
This sequence comes from Candidatus Heimdallarchaeota archaeon, assembly GCA_019056785.1. GTDB lineage: Archaea > Asgardarchaeota > Heimdallarchaeia > JABLTI01 > JABLTI01 > JABLTI01. The sequence goes on along the minus strand of DXJV01000019.1, from coordinate 48,454 downwards.
TAAATAACCTTCCTCTCACTTTAGGTTCTTACTTTGTGATGCACTATGGAATTTGAAGCATCTGATCCTGATTGGGCCTATGAAACTAATCGGCGACGGTTTTATCAGACCTACAGCCTCCTTGAAAAAGTCGATTTTCTCAGTCATTATGTGACTGGCCCAACAAAGCGTTATAAAGGTCTTGTAAAGTTCCTCCCTCATAAAGTCACCTTAAATAAAATCACTCCAAAGTATACTTTTGGTTTTGTTGGTGACATAATGAAAATGTGTTCCCGCGAGTTGATTCTTGGACCGGCTCTCAGACATTTTTTCCAAGGGATTGATTATTTAGTTGGTAATTTTGAAGGGATTATTACCCATAGAAAGCATGAAGTCATTGCTGAACAAGTGCATGGCCAACGGATACTCGCAACTTTGAAAACAATACTCCCGCCAGAGCAGATTGTTTTATCATATGCTAACAATCATTCCAATGATTTCGGGTGGAATGCTTACAAAAAGAGCCATCACATCTTGCAAAAGCATGGCTTTCAAGTAATGGGCCGGCGCGACGTTCCGAACATTTTACTCGAGGATAAAATCAATATCGCTACTGCATCTAGTTGGAGCAATCAACCGTGTGAATTTATTGCTTCTTTTAAACAACTCAATGAGGCCTTTTATCCTTCTGCAGCATTCAATTTTCTCTATCCGCATTGGGGTTATGAACTATATCTCTATCCCCATCCTTCTCAGATTAAGGTTGCTCAAAAACTCCTTGAGCAATGGGATGCTATTATCGGGCATCATTCCCACACACCACAGCCCGTAACAGCTGTTGATACCTCCAAAGGGAAAAAGTTGGTCGCGTATTCACTTGGCAACTTTAGCTATGGTGTGGCTTGGAAAATCTATCATAAATACGGCATTGTGCTCAAACTCGAGATTGGCCCCAACAAAGATGGCGTTTGGCAAGTTGGCAATCTTTCTTGGTATTTCTCTTTGCTATATCCACCAAAAGATGGAAAGGTACGCTGTGAGCTTAATCGGAAATGTCAATGGTTTGATGAGATTTGAAATCGCTTTCTTAATTAATGGTTAAATGCCCTTTCGCAATGACATCATGTTTGTGGATGCTTTCTAAGCTTCTTGCCACTGCCTCGAGTTTTAGATGTTTGTCTTTGAATGTTTCTTCTGCCTTAGCAAGAATACTTCTACAGACATCCTCGACAAACATCGGTTTTTCAAACATTTTGTCAATAACGGCTTGTTCGTCATTTGTTTTTAAAATAGAATAGGTTTCTGCGGGGAAGGATTTCTTAAGTACAGCGACCATTTCTTCGAATGTGGGCATTTCTTCTAATGTTCCGGTTGCCGCTAAGCTTCCAATTGCACGTTGCATATGTGTTCTTTTTTTCGGACTGTTTTCCATCGCATGGGGGCAGACTGTGTTACCAATGTATTCAATAGTGATTTTGAATTTGTTCTCTTCTTTTTCGGCGACCCACGTATCAACAGTCACATTCACAACTTCAAAGGTTTTCTTCTGGCTTTTTGGTGTTTTTGTCTCATAAAAAAAATCGAAATTTACTTTGAGGTGAGCTTTTGTGTAATGATGTTTTTCTCGTAATTTTTGCAACACTTGCAGAGACAATTCTTCTACAGAATTATGTGCGTTTCGTTCATCGTTGATGATTTCCACTACAGATTCGCTTATTCTTGACATGTGCGCTCCTTTTCTCTCTGCCGGAAGGTTTATTGTTGCTTCGATCACAGGGGTTAAATGAAAGGTTTTGCCATTTCTTCTTATCACCAAGAGTGTTTTGAAATTCGTTATCCCTACAAAGTCTAAGGAAAAGGCATCTTTTGGCCGTTCGTTTTGTGTTTCAATTTGATCTTTCAAAAAGCTCACCGATTTTTATTCTTTAGTAATTACTACTAATCGATTTCAGATTTTGACATATAAATTCTTGCTTCGTAAATGTTTTTTGAAAGAAAAGCTTTCTTTTAAGAATTCACTTTTTAAAAGAAAAGCTTATCAATAGAAATGGCTGTAGTTATGTGTTTATGGAGTTTGGTACTAGCTATGGAAATCACCACGGTTCTTTTTGACATGGACTCAACTTTGAACACCATTGATGAGCTTGCTTTTAGTAGCAAATACTTCAAAATGCTTCACAACAAGTACTTTAGTGAACTAGATGTTCAGTACTTTTATGAAACTTTGACGGAAATCACAAAGAAGGTGATGTTTAGTCGCCTTCCGCGAGAGCGTAATATAAAAACATTCATGCAAGAAATGGCCAAATACTATAAACGAAAACCAAAAAAACTCTACGCTGATTTTCTCGAGTTTTATTCTAATGATTATAATGAACTCTCTGTGTATGTTCAACCGGCAGAATTCGGGCGTGAAGCAGTACAACTCTGTCTCGATAAGGGTTTAGAGATTGTATTGGCAACAACTCCCATTTTTCCGGAGATTGCGATTAAAAAGCGCATGGATTGGAGTGGCCTGTCGGATTTTGAGTTCAAATTGGTTACGCATGCTGAAAATATGTATTTTTGTAAGCCCCGGGAAGAATATTATTTGGAAATTCTCAAAAAGATCAAACGCAAAGCAGAAAATTGTATTATGGTTGGAAATGAGTTTTTAACAGATATTGTTGGTCCCATTAAAATTGGCATGCCAACCTTTCACTGCTCAGAGAACCCTCAAAAAGACAGCCTTTTTGTTTCTCCAGAGCTTGAACGTTTTAGTAAGCTCCAACCGACTTTTCGGGGGAACCTCCAAACATTCATCTCTCTTGTTAAAAGAGATTTTCAGGTGTGATTTTCACATTATTCTTTCTACTGCTTTTACAACTCTTCATCAGAAATGACTTTTATTCCCTTTCTTTTCAAGAGTGCAGTTGTCACTCCCTCTCCTGGAATCAATTTGCCATTTTTATCAAACGAATGAATAAAATGGACGCCACAAGAAGGGCTTCGTTCTTTAAAGATAGCTTGTGAGCAGTTATTAATTTCTGCGATCTTTAGCGTTTCTTCTGCTCCCCGCAGAAAGTTTTCTGTTACATCCACATCTTCATTTGTTAGCACCGTTGCTTTTTTGTCGAGGACATCTGCTCCGGTTCCTCCAGCAATACTTTGTGGTGCTCTTGGTGTGGGCAACCCTCCCAGCACTTCTGGGCAGACAGGAATCACTAATTGACTTTTTGCTAAATTAATAACTGCTTCTTTTCTATTATTTTGGCCGTTGTATTTACAATTAATTCCCAAAAGGCATGCACTGACAAGAATGGGGCGTTTGGTTTCGAGTGCTACTGATGAAACGTTTACAATCTTTTCTTTTATGGCGGCCATTCATTCTTCACCAAATAACAGTCATTATTCGCCTTTTTTTGGATGTACATTTAAAAGCACGAGCACATATAATAGTTCCGAGGAAAAATGACTAAAACGCCTCCTCTTACTTCGCAACATTCATCTTCTCAAAAGAATGGCGATTTCTCTTTGAAAGCTCATCTTTATAGCTTCTTTACTGGTTTTCTCTATCTATTTGGGGGTGCAAGAGAGTCTCGGTTTCGAAAAAAAGTTCTTCAACAGTTCCTCCCTTCTACAGGAGAAGAAAAGGTTTTGGATATTTGTTGCGCAAATGGTAAACAAACACAAACACTTGCCTCTCTTTTCCCTCGTGGAACGGTGGTAGGGGTAGATATAGACCCGAAGATGATTTTCTACGCCAAAAAGCATTTCCAAAATTTTTCTAATTTAAAATTCGTTTGTGGGGACGTTTCGCGGCTTCCCTTTTCAGACAATTCTTTTGATATTGTCACTTCGTTCCTCGCTCTTCACGAAATCCCTACGACCCTATTATCTCTAGTCCTCCATGAAGTTAAGAGGGTTTTAAAAACCATGGGCTATTTTCTCGTTTTTGATTTCCAGCTTCCTCCAAAATCCTTCTCTTCTCTTAATCTCCGCTATTATGCGCTTCGGCTATTTGAAAATGAATCCGCTGCTTTCTTTATGATGTTAGATCATAAACAATTGTTCAAAAAATTTGGTTTTAAATTGCATGCAGCACAAACATACTTCAAAGGGCTACTCTTTTGTTTGCTTTTGCAGCCTGAGAAGTGAAAAAATAATCGTTCTCAATTGAGTTTGGGGCTCTTTTTACACCAGCCCTCTTTCAACAAGCATACTAAATTCTTCCAGAGTGAGTTTCTTTCCTTCTTTGTATTTTTCAAGTGCTTTTGCAGCACGTGCTTCGATGGTTTCTTTGACTTCTCTGAAATGCTCTACTCTCGCTTTTTGTTTGATATTTTGAAGCTCTTTGTAGTATTTTTCTTTTTCTTTGATTACTTCTATGAATTTCTTGTGTGTTTCATCTGCGAGTTTTTTAGTTTCAATAAAATCTTTGTGACACTGGTCCGCTTCTTTCCTGATTTCATCAATTTCGGAAAAGAGCTTTGTCATTTCATGGTGGTGTCTTTGGGAGGATTTTGCTGTGCGAATTACTGCTTTATGATAGTGATTCATTTCCGCCTTTAACCCTTCATAAGTACTAAATCTTGCATTCCGCTCTTGTCGCATTGCCTTAATGGCTTCTACTTCCTCGAGTTGTTCTTGAAGCTTGGCAATTTCCGCAACGAGTTTTCGCTCTTCTTCTGTGGGGAGAATATCTGTTTGAATTTTCCACTCGAGTTGTTTAAGTTGCCGGCGTAAAACTTTCTCAGGAACGGGTATCTTAGGTAAAGGCTCAAGTTCTTCCTCTTCTTTTATTTGATCAACCTCTTTTTTTGCTTCGGCGAGTTTCTTACGAACCTCTTCACGTTTTACTTTGAATTCTTGCACTTTCTTGTTGTCTTCATCGCGAGCTTTTTGATGTTCTTTTACCTTAGCGATTAATTCAGCCATCTTTTTGTTCAATTCATCTCTTCTATCAGCTTTTTCTCGAGCTTCTGCATTTAATTTATCTCTTTTTTTTCGGAGCTCATTTGCTTGTTTTTCTAATTCTGTTATTTTTACAACAAGTTGATCAACTTCAGATATCACAGTAGTTCGCCTTTCTGTTCATTCTGGGGAAATTCTTAGTCTTAGTTAAAACCCAGCTGGTTTTAACTCACTGTGCTTCTTTTTTTAGTTTTTTCTTCTTAAGAAGCATTATTCGAAAATTGCGAGGTAGACTTTTATAAATGCTTTCATTCTTTGCAGTTTTTCTCGGCTTAATAAACTCTTAGTTTACTCATTAAATATAAAGATACTTTTATAAAATGCCACTCTATCAAACTCTCCGAAAGGCTAAAAAAGAAAGAAGCTTTCGCTAATTAAAACAAAAAAAATTAAGTATGACAGCTCTAATGCATATTAAACAAAGGCGTGAATTCAATGACAAGTAGATTCCTGCAAATATTCAAACCTTTCACTCGTATCACCTTTGAGGTGAAAAAGCCGGATCGAACTGTCTCCTTCAAAGAGAAATCAATCTGGACAATTGTTTGCTTAGTCGTTTATTTCATTTTAGTCAATGTTCCTCTCTATGGTGTTGAAAAAGCCACTGGAGGGTCTGACCCCTTCTTTGCCATGCGAGCCATCCTCGCCTCTCAAAGAGGAACACTGGGTGAATTGGGTATTGGTCCAATCGTTACCGCCGGTTTAATCATGCAATTGTTAGTTGGTAGCCAAATCATAAAAGTTGATTTCAATAATCCTGAAGAGCGTGCTCTTTACACTGGCGCCCAAAAAGTCTTGAGTGTTTTAATGATCCTCTTCGAGGCAGGCGCTTATCTTTTTGGCGGTGCTTATGGTGAAAACATTTCTATCTTAACTGGTACACTCATCTTTCTCCAACTTCTGGCTTCTGGCTTAGTTATTATGCTAATGGATGAATTGATTCAAAAGGGGTATGGCTTGGGTTCAGGAATCTCGCTCTTTATTGCTGCAGGTGTTTCCTTTACCATTCTTAATGGTTTATTTGGATTTACAGAAGGCATTCGCAATCCCGCTGGAAGATATTATGGTGCTGTAATCGCTTTCTTCTATGGGTTAACACATGGCGAGAAGTTCATTAATGTAGTTTATCGTCCTGACAACCCGGATATAATTGCCTTCCTGGCAACAATAATTGTCTTTGCGATGGTCATCTATGTTGAATCGATGCGGATCGAGATTCCAATATCGCATGCTAAGTACAAGGTTCCTGCCAGGTATCCCATCAAGTTTCTTTATACATCAAATATTCCTGTAATTCTGGCATCTGCGCTTTTTGCCAACGTTTATTTCATTTCACAAATTCTTTCGAAGAAAATTGCTAGCAATCCCATCGTTGAGCTTATTGGTAAATGGGACTTTAGTGGTGATCAAGCAGTTCCCACAGGCGGCTTGGTTTATTTTACAACGGCGCCGCGCGGAATATCGCAAGTTGTGAACGACCCACTCCGAGCAGTAATCTACATAATTATCTTGATTATAGCTTGTATGATCTTTTCAGCCATCTGGCTCGAGACAGCCGGAATGGGCCCACGTGATGTCGCAAAACAACTCTTAGATGCAGATATGCAAATCCCTGGTTTCAGACGCAATCCGAAAGTTCTGGAGAAGTACTTAGAGCGTTATATCCCTATCGCTGCACTCTTGGGAGGCTTTTTCGTAGCAATATTGGCGGGCTTTGCAGACTTTCTGGGAGCGTTGGGAACGGGAACCGGTATCCTCTTAACTATTGGTATTATAAAACAATATTCAGAAATAATAGCGAAGGAACGAATGGCAGAGATTAGCCCTGCCGTCCGGGGATTCCTCGGCTTGCAGTGAGTCCCCTTCCCTTTCAGCAGCTGTGCGAGGGTAGCCAAGTGGTCAACGGCGAAGGACTCAAGATCTCCAGCCTTTGTGCTGGTAACTGAGTACAATAGGGCACAAAGACCGTTGAATTAAGGATGGGAAATCCTTTCCCGCAGGGGTTCGTGCGTTCGAATCGCGCCCCTCGCACCATTTCTCCCTTTTTTTTCCACTTTTAAAGCAAAGCTTCTCCTTTCCTTATTTTGGGCGTAAAGGTTATTAGAGAAAAAGGGGTAATAAGGTTGGTGTTATTCTCAATGGAGAGAAAAAAACTACTATCTCTAATAATACTAACTTTCTTGGCTACAATGTTTGTTTGTCAAGTAACCATTCTCAGTCAATCGATTTCTGTTCCTAAGATTGTTTCCAAACAATCTCGCCAGAAAGATATTGGCTCTCATCCCAGAATGCCTGTCATTCAAGAGATTAGCTTCAATTGGACTGAATTCAACCAAACGGCTCAACCGAAGGTTTGGTTTTACATTAACCTTGTTGTAGTGGTGCTTGTCCCTATAATTTTCATTGTACAGCCAATAATTATGAATCGGTTTAAGAAGAACATGGCATCGCTAACAGAGGAAGACAAAGGCGATTCCGATGAAGGCGAGGATGAAGACTACAAATCAAAGGTCACTGAAGAAATTGCTCCCACACATTCCACTCCATTGGTAAACTTCATTCGCTTTGCATTCTTGACATTATTTATTCAGAATGTTGCTATACTTGTGTTATATATTGCTTTCCTTGTGACAATCCCACAAAGTGTCTCTAGCCCGGAGATTTCAAGAAACATTTTAAAGATCTATTCCATTTTATACTATTTGGACTTCGTTGCAGCTATACTTGCAGCTGTTGGATTGATTTTAATTGCTCCTACAGTGAAACGAAAGGTACAAAGTTACATTGCAGCCAGCTTTTGGATTGCTTGGATCGGCTTAGGGATCTTTCCACGAATCAATTCTGTTATAAATATTGGTCTCTTTGGTCCTACCACTGGTTTAGATTTTGTGCAATGGGCTGTAGCTTTCTACGGCAGAGATTTACTCCTTATTAATCTGGGTTCCATCGCATTAGCAATTGCTCTATTCAACACAGCGTTTGTATTATTTGAAGAAGGTTACATAAAAGGTAAGGGTTCAGCAAATTCGTTTGGCATCGGTAATTACATTGTGTCTTCGGGTTTTACCCTTGTCTTATTGATAATGTTAACCTTTGGTGAAACTTTATCTGGGCAACAGCTGGGAAGCCTTGGAATACTTTGGATTGTTTTCATCTTAGGAAAGTTCTTAGTAGCTCCTGTTATGGGCTTAATAGCTGGTATTGTTAGCTTTAAACAATTAAATCCCAAAAAGAGTTAATCCCTCTCAATCTGTATATTATATATGTCTTGTGTGATGGTAAACATCACACTTGTTTATTCTTTTTTCTCGAAAAAATTCTTATGTGAGAAGAAGGCTAGACCGCCTATGTATGAATTCATTCTTTACTCTCGCAAAGGGCATACTTCAGGTAATTTCTCTACTCTCTCATCTGCTGGTCGATTGGATACGGTTTATCAATGTATTCTCACTGCACTCTTCAAATCCTATGGTTATCGTAGAGATGTTATTTTTCATGCTATTTTAGAGGGTCCTCCAAATCCACCTCTTCATTTACAAGTTGATGGTCGAAAGCTTGAGCGTACAACGGTGGATGAAGTGACTTGGACTCGCGTATTAAATTTGGTGTTAAAAGGGCAAAAATATCTTGGCATTTCCATAGAGAAAAAGAGTTTTGAGGTGCTATTGAAAGAGAAGCAGCAAGAAAGCATACCTATTTTTGTTCTTCATGAAAAGGGGAAAAGCATAATGGAAGTAGAGTTTGGTCCGGAAGCTGTGTTTGTTCTTGGTGATAATATTGGTTTGCCAAAACAGAAGGAGAAATTTGCTCTAAGATTTGGCGAAAAGATCTCTTTAGGAAAGCAAAGCTATCTTGCACTAAGTTGTATTGATATTATTAATTTTCTCTTGGACAATTATGCTAGAACACATTTTGGTATTAGTCGTTAGCTGGCCACTCAGTAGGCTCTTTCATTAAAAATCTGTTTTTAATCGGGTGTGACGTTTGGGAAATGCTTGGAGAAGAGGCTTTCGCAGTTCGTCCTTAATGGTTATTTTTTGTAATCGTAGCAAGTCTTTAACAGTTCGGTATCCCACAAAAAGCTGAGTAAAAGCTTTGATATCCAGTTGTACTTCTGCTTCCTCCTCCGGTTTTACATTAGTGATTGCCAAGTTGCCAGCTGTTATTTGCAGTTTTATTGGCTCTTCATTCCAAGGCGCCAGTGGGTCAGTTACTTTTAGTGTAAATTCGGTAGTGAGCTCTGGCGGAAACCTTAACTGCTGGAGGGCAGCCTTTATATCTACGACTCGAAACATTGGTCCACCAGAAATTTGATATTGAATGTCTTCTTCCCAGAGTTCAATAAAGTAGTCCAAAGGTTTTTCGTCGCCTGAAAGATAAAGCTTAAAATCTTTCATTTGATCCGTGTGTTTTTTAAGATAATCAAATAAGGTTAGACGTGCTTGTTCTGTTCCTATCAATTGGTCACTAACTATCAAACGAACCTGCCATTCTGCCAGTTTTTTTAGCTCGGTGATAAAATAGCCCACCAGCTTTTCCCCAGCATAAATGGCAAAAACACGTGAGGTAGGTCGTAAGTAATGAAAACGCCAAGCCTCTTCAGAGGAGAAGATGATGATATTAAATTTCTTCCCGAATTCTCTTCGTACCTTTTGAACAACCTCGAATGCTTCCTTTGGATTAAGCTCTTGTATGGGGAGCGGTTTAAAATTAGCAGGCAAACGAATATTCCTTGGCGTAGAACAAAGAGAAGGAACATCAGCACAATGTTCGTATCCCAACCGGCGGTAGAACGAGAATTTGAATGGGTAAAGTACAGAGATACTAATGCTTTGCTCTCGCATACACTTTAACGCTTCTTGAGCTAATTCCCGAACATACCCTCTCTGCCGAAATTCAGGTTGAGTGGCAACACCAGCTACGCCCCCCATCTTCATCAAGCTGCCACGGACGTAGAACTCATAGTCATGAATGATTAAACTACTTACTAATTTATTATCAATAAAATAGCCAAAACATTTGTTCAAGTCCAAGAGCTTCCAATTAATGTCCCAAAGGGGGGAATCCCACCCCCAATGATCAGGGTTATAAAAACAATAATGATGTAGTTTCTTCAGTTCCGGGAGGTCTTCTGTGGTTAATGAACGGATAACCATTTATTTCCAACAACCTTTAATTGTTATACATTGTTTCTCTTTCAAAAGCTCTTCGTTATTACCGAGATTCCGTAAGATTTTTAATAACTTAAAGTGTTCTTCAGACTAATATTAACATTTCATTGCCGTTGTAGCACAGCCTGGTAGTGCGACTCCTTGGTAAGGAGTAGGTCGCGGGTTCAAGTCCCGCCAACGGCTCTTCTTCTTACTTATTGGTTCCTTCACTGATGAGTTCTTGCGGTTCGAACAAAAGAACAAATGCCCCTTTCTCACTCGTTGGACAGTGATCCACATTTTTCGGGATAACAATTAATTCCCCAGCAGATAAATGAACATCCTCTTGGTTCTGTAGTTTGACTGTTATTTTTCCGCGATAGACATAGAAGAGCTCGTCTCCTTCTTGATGCCGGTGCCAATGATAGTCACCAAAAAAATACGCTAGACGAATTACTTGCCCATTGGTTTTTGCGAGTTCAATTGGGTTCCAGGACCGCCCTTCTAAGGCATCTATCTTTTCGCTTACTTGCACTTTTTTAATCATTTTTGCTGCCTTTTAGTAATCAATAACGCCTTTGGTAGTTCTTAGGAGAAAATAAATGCTTCGATTAACATTTTCATGCTAATTTTTACCCTTCTTTTCTAGCACATATTGCCGCAAATTAACTCTTTGATGTTAAATATACGTTTTTTTAAGTAATTACCCAATAATTAATTGGCGAGCATGAAGCTCATGTATCAACGAACAATCAACAAGGGTTTGGAATTTGATTGTTTGGGGGTGCATGAGAAACAGACAATAAGAAAGTAGTTGAGTGTTCAACCCTGGAAAAGAACACCCGATGACGGTCAGAATTGTCGAATGCTCGCCCCTTTTTGGTTATGGGACAGGAAGCATTTACTCATCTTCTGATCCGTATTCAATGATTTTTTCAACCACACGAATTGCTTCCCATGTTTCTCTTACATCATGTGTGCGGATGATCTTTGCACCATTAATGACTGCAAGGCTTGTTGCTCCAAGCGAGCCATAAAGTCGTTCCTCTGGCTCTTTGAGATTGAGAAATTTTCCGATAAAGGATTTTCTGGAGAGGCCAATACATATAGGTTGTTCAAATGCTTTATTGATTGCTTGTAAATGCGTTAAAATGTGTGCGTCGATTTTATACCACTTATAATCTTTGATTCTATGAAAACCAATATCCGGGTCAACAATGATCCGTTCTTCTTTAACACCGGCTTCTTTAGCTATTTTTAATGACTGTTCGAGTGCTTTGATGATTCTTTCTGTTGGTGATCCTGTAAAACGATTAATCTTTGTAGCTCCTAAAATAACGGGTACATCAAACTCTGCAGCAAGTGGAGCCATATCAGGATCAGTGTGAAACCCTGTGACATCATTGAGTATATCTGCACCATTCTCTAAAGCTGCTTTTGCTACTTTCGCTCGTGTTGTATCAATTGAGATGGGTTTATCAATCTCTTTTCGAATAATTTTTAATCCTTTTAATGCTCGTTTCGTTTCTTCTTCTGTCGATATTTCTGTCTCGAGATAGGGTGCAGTGCTTTTTGCCCCAAGGTCTAAAATGTCTGCACCTTCTTTTACTTGTCGAAGAGCTGTCTGAAGAATTGTCCCCGGACCAGTTTTTATTGACCCCTCGTAAAATGATTCTGGGCTTAGGTTAATAACACCCATAAGTCTGACAGGATCGGTTTCGCCGATAGATAATCCATTAATTTTAATTGTTTTCAATCATTTCACCAACAAATTACTCTGTACTTGAGTATAGGAATGGAATAAGAAGAATTTTATAACTTTTTTCTCTAAAATTAACTGAATATTACTGCTTTGGAGTAACTTGCAATTGAAACAAAGAAACCGTTTTTTAAAAAAATATCCTTATTATGATAGCTCCTTGCCAATAGAACAACGAATTGATTTACTTTTAATGCGTCTAACTCTTAAGGAGAAATTTAAGCTTCTATCAGGGCGGGTTTTCTCGTGGTGGAAGTCTTCCTCCATTTATCGTTTAAAAATTCCTTCACTTAATATGAGTGATGGGCCTCATGGTATAAGTTTTCATTCTAGTTTTCGGCTCATGACGAAATTCCCTTGTAGTAAATGTCTGAGTGCTTCCTGGAATCCTCATTTGGCTTCAAATGTGGGTGCAGCAATTGCAGAAGAAGCGAAGGCAATTGGGAAACAGCTATTACTTGCACCAGGGATGAATATCGACAGAACCCCCCTCAATGGACGCACCTTCGAATATTTCAGTGAGGACCCTTTCCTAACTAAAGAATTTGCGGTGGCATATGTAAAAGGGGTACAAAGTCGAGGTGTAGGTGCAACTATTAAGCATTTCATTGCAAACAATCAAGAGACAAATCGTTTCACTGTAAATGTACAAGTCGATGTTCGAACTTTGCACGAGATTTACCTCCGAGCTTTCCGTGATGTTGTTCGCGAGGCTGACCCACTGGTGGTGATGGGTAGTTATAATAAAGTAAATGGGATATATGCTTGTGAAAATAAAGAGCTTTTACAGGAGACCCTTTTTAATTTATGGGGATTTAAAGGGTTTGTAGTATCTGATTGGTATGCAACAAAGTTCCTTAAGCGCCCCGAGCAAGCAATCCAGGCGGGGCTTTCACTCGAGATGCCAAAAGCTATTGTCTATACTCTCAAGCGGCTGAAGAAGGCCTTCAAAGAAGGGTTATTCTCCCGTGAGGAGTTAGATGCAGTAGTAAGAAGATTTTTACGGGTGCTTTTCCGTGTTGGATTATTTGATGAAAAACCAAGAAAAAGTTTTCGTGTTAAAGTAAATTCTCCAGTTCATCAAGAGCTTGCCCAGCATGTTGCCGAAGAAGGTATGGTCCTTTTGAAAAATGAGGGTAATTTTCTTCCTCTAAACATTAATCACATTAAGAGCGTGGGAATATTTGGTCCTTTTTCCTCTAAGAAAATGGGTAAATTTCTTTATGGTGGGAGTGCAGCTGTTGTTCCCCCCTTTGAAATATCACCAAAAAAAGGAATAATTAATAAAGTGAAAGAACATGTGAAGATTGTTAAAAAACCTGCTGAAGCGGATTGTTGTCTTGTTTTTGTAGGAATATCACATGCTAAGGGTGGTGATTGTGAGAATTTTGACCGGCCCGGTTTAAGTTTACCAAAACAACAAAATGATTTGATACTCGAGGTTGTAGAACAAAACCCCCAAACAGTTGTCGTTTTGATCAACGGCAGTCCAATAACAATGGAGCCCTGGCTTGAAAAAGTTCCCGCTGTTCTTGAAGCTTGGCACCCGGGAATGATGGGTGGTAATGCAATTGCCAATGTCCTTTTTGGTGTAGTAAATCCTTCTGGAAAATTACCAATCACTTTCCCAAAAAGGCTTGAAGACTCCCCCGCACATACCTCCCCCCGAAGTTATCCTGGAAGTGATTCGGTCTTTTATGAAGAAGGGATTTATGTGGGTTACAGACATTTTGATAAAAAGAGTATCGCCCCATTATTTCCCTTTGGTTTTGGCTTGAGTTATTCAAAGTTTTCTTACAAAGATTTGCTTTTAAGCTCTTCCGAAATTGCCGGAAGTCAAGAATTAGACGTCGTAGTTGAGGTGACAAATGATAGCCCAGTAGCAGGCGCTGAAATAGTTCAACTGTATGTTAAAGATGATGAGGCTTCAATAGATCGCCCTGTTAAGGAACTTCGAGGTTTCAAAAAAGTCTTTTTGAATCCATACGAAACAGCTACTGTTAATATGACTCTCGGCAGTTCAGACCTCGAATTTTTTGATGCTGAAAACTTCACATGGCGAACAGAACCCGGTAGCTTCACAATATTTGTCGGTCCTTCCTCGAGAGTTCTCCCATTAGAAGGGAAATTTGAATTTAGGTGAAAAGAAAACCTCCTTGCGCTCTAAAAAGAATAAAACTATTTAATGATAAATCTTATAAAAAGAACATTTCACAAATCAAATGCAATTTCTCGCCGAGATAGCCAAGCCTGGACTACGGCGCTGGTCTTGAAAACCAGTTCTCGAAAGGGAGCGCGAGTTCGAATCTCGCTCTCGGCACCACCTTTTTTTTATGTGCCTTTAGAGCACCTATACATCATTTCCAAGGCTTAGAAAGCTTTTTTTTATTAAAGACAATACTACAATAATAATCAATAATAAACATGTAAAAGAGGACCAGTTCTGTGAGCTTTGAATTTTTAGACCATACTGCCGATGTTATTATTCGTGCAACCGGAAAGGATCTCAAAGAAGCCTTTGAGCAAGCAGCAATGGGCTATTTTACTGTACTTACTGATCCTGCTGTTATTCATGAAAAGATCACCAAAGAAATTACTGTCACTTCTGAGAACTTGGAAGCATTGCTCTACGATTGGATTGATCAGTTCATCTTTCTATTTGATACTGAATATTTTATTGCGCATCGAGTGGAAATATTGGAGCTGCAAAAACAAGCTGATGGCAAATATTTACTTTTTGCAAGAGCATATGGTGAGGAATTCGATCCTTCCTCCCACCCCCAAAAAACAGAAGTAAAAGCGATGACATATTCATTTATAAAAGTTGGTGAAAACTTCGTAGAATTCACATTAGATCTTTGAAAAGTTACATGGCTGGTACAAACATTTGTGAATATATTAGCTGGTAATACTAAAACTCTTATTTACCTTCTTGAGTTTTGAAGTGTGAGAAAATGGCAGAAAAACGAAATATTGTTCAAGAATTGCTCGATCGAAATTGCCTAATCACACCTGAAGCACATGAGTTTTTGGAAGATGTGGATTTTGAGGTTATTAATATTGATCAGCTCGCTGATTTGTTAAAAGATGAAATAGTTATTACTGTTGAAAAGCTCCAAGAAGTCCTAAGTTCCTTTGAAAACAACCTTGCAGAAGGAACACTCCCCAACTCGGAAGTTGCTCCTCCGTCGTCTCTTCCCGGGAAGATTGTGGAAAAAATCTCAACTCAAGAATCGCCTGTAGAAAAAGCCAAAGCACGTATAAAGGAAGAAACCCCTCCTTCCAACTTCAAACCTCTCGGCAAAAAAGTCCCTGAAAAAATAAATATCATTCACGAGTCCACAGGGAAAACGACAATTAAAGGAACTGTTAGTGACTTCAAGAAATATTTTCTTAGTAGGTACAGGCAACTTCGTTCTATTTTATTGCGACGTGGGGATATCTCTCATTCTATGGCAATACGTGATTTAAAAAATGCCAAACTTGACAATGGTGAGCAAATTGCTGTTATTGGTATAATCACTGATAAAAGGACTTTGAAAAATGGGGGGATGCTTATTGATATTGAAGACCCCACGGGACAGTTAACGCTTACCATTTCCTCAAAAATGGAGGAGCTAGTTGGAAAGGCAAGCACCCTTTTAAATGATCAAGTGGTTGGGTTTTTCGGACAAATTTATGAGGATATGTTTCTCGTAAATGACTTCATCTTCCCTGATATCCCAATGATTTCGGCAAAAAAAGAGACGAAAGAACCAATAAGCGTTTGTTTTACGAGTGATTTGCATATTGGGAGCAAAGAATTTCTCGAGGATTCTTTCCATGAATTTTTGAATTTTCTTAATGGTTGGTCAGATGATCCCTATCAACAAACGCTTGCTAGTCAAGTCAAATATTTAATTATTAATGGCGATTTGGTGGAGGGAATTGGTGTTTATCCTAAACAAGAGGATGACTTATTAATCACTGATATTTATGAGCAATATAAATACGCTGCAAAGCTTCTTTCTCGCGTTCCGAAATGGATACACATTCTAATTGTGTCAGGAAATCATGATGCTTGTCGCCTTGCTCTCCCGCAACCGGCAATCAGTAAGGACTATGCCCCTGATCTCTGGGCAATGCCAAATGTGACCATGCTTTCAAATCCCTCAACGGTGGAGCTTCATGGGAAGATTTTTCTCCTTTTTCATGGCAATTCGTTTGAAGATGTTGCCGCCATGACACCGGGGCTTAGTATAAATGAACCAAATGGCCCCATGATTTACACGCTCAGGTTCCGGCATCTTGCCCCTACTTTTGGACGACGAACCAGCATTGTTCCGAGCCTAAAAGATGAATTGGTTATTGAAACGGTTCCTGATGTCTATCATACTGGTCACATCCATATTAATTCTCATACAAAATACCGTGGTGTTGAATGCATCAATTCTGGTACTTTTCAATCCCAAACAGACTTCATGCTTTCAAAGAACATCCATCCCACGCCTGGTCGTGTTCCCATTCTTAATCTTCAAACCAATAAATTTATTGAATTGGTCTTCTACGAAGGGAAAGAAAAATAGCCTCGAATGCTTCTATTCATTTAGTAGTCGAAACATTTTTCTTTTTTAGTGTTCTTGCAACTGCGGAAGTGTAAATTGAATGAATCCTTGGATCCGCATTATGCGCCCCTTCAATTGCTTTTTAATAACAATGTGCGCAATTGTAGGAATTATGGTTGACCAGGGAATTAATACTTTTAAACATTGGCCATCCTTAATTCTCATTGCAATTGGTGGTTGGGCCTTAAGTGCAGCTGCAATGGTCCTGAATGATTTTTTTGATGTCGACATCGACCGGATAAACGACCCCTCCCGCCCTATTCCTTCAGGACAAATCACCCCGAAACAAGCAATGATTTTTGGTATTGTATTAATTGTCATTGGTAATCTCGCAGGTATAAGCATCGATGTTTATGAGTGGCTTGTCTTCAAAAATCAATTTGGCGTCTCAATTGTTACAGCCATAATTTGTACCGTGATGCTTACCACCTACACCCCGTACATGAAAAAATATTCAGTCTTGGGTAATTTAGCTGTCTCTGTTGGCGTTTGGATGGGGTTTCTTTATGGCGACCTTGTCTTTGACTTCTCTATAAACCCCCTGCCAGAAGCCATGGCTCTCGCAGCCTTTATGTTAAATTTCGGTCGCGAAGTGATGAAAGGCATAATTGATATTGAAGGCGACCGGGAGAATGGCGTAACTACGATTGCTACTGCTTTTGGCGACAAACTTACAGCAATCATTGCATCTATTCTTTATTTCATTGCTATCGCTTCGTGTTTGACCATCCCAATTCTGCTCGCCAATGCCAGCGTTGTCTATCTTGGAAGCATTTCTGTTCCTGTAATTCTCGCAACAATTAGTATCGTTTGGGTCTTAAGTGATCAAAGAATCCCCACAGTGCGTAAAATTAAAACGATTATTTTATATACCATGTTTATTAGTCTTGTTGCTTTTACGTTAGAAGCTTTTCTCGGGGATCTTGTCGGCCCTCTAATCGGCAATTAATTCGTAAAAAAGTCCAAGATTTGAAAAAAAGTTTGAAAAGAGAAAAAAGAGAGGGGGGATTATTATCCCTCGGATGGTCGTTCAGTATCTTCAGTGGTGGGGGGAACTAAACTATCGCCCCCTTCAACAATGGGGGATGAGGTGCTTTTTGCTGTGGCCCCCCCCTCTAATTTTGCCAATCTCTGCAGAATTGAGTTTATCGTTTCGTTTATTTTTCCAAGTTCGTCTTGTAGGTCGTTCAAGGTGTTCCCGGCCACGTCACCACTCTCGCCGGAAGCAATGGTTTTTCCTTCTAATTGAGTAATTTTACTCTCGAGGGCTTCAATTGCTGTTAAAATAGATGGTACACGTTCATCGCCTTTTGTTTGTATAAATGATTCTTCGATTTTATCCACTCTTGAGGCTAGATTAGAGATGATCTCTTCCTGTCCTTTTTCTTTGGTGCTTGAAATTTCGGCTTCTAATCTTGCCACACGTTCATTTTCCAATGCGTCTAGCCGTTCGACGATATTTGTAATGCTTTCTTTTAATTCCTCATTTATATTGTTGACTGTTGTTTCGAGTAGATCCAATTTTTGTTTGATATCCTCTAATTCTGTACTGGTGACTTCCTCAATAGGTGGTGCTTGCGAAACCGGCAAGCTTCTTTCAGCTTCGTTGAATAGTTGGTCACAGACATTCATTAGTGGATATTTATCCAATTGTATTCTGGTGTTATTTAACAGTTCTGTGGCAACTTTCAAAATACCATTTTTCGAAAAAACGGGGACAATGACCTCATTTTCGATATCATTTCGAAGTAATAACGCTAAAAGCCATCGCCCTCTATCAGCAGTTAATTGCAAATAATACATCGTTCCGGGAATCTGCACTTTTACTTTATCAATATTTTGTGACATAGTAATCGCTAACCTCATCATTCGTATACAATTAATTTTCCTTATCAGTAACTATCTAAAAATGTTTATAAAAATTGTCAAGACGGTAAAAAGAAGGAAAGAGGGAGAAAAAGATTCTCAATCCTCAAGTTTTTCGAGATATTCTTGCGCATAAGTTGCAGCTGTGCAGCCATCACCAACAGCAGTAGCGATTTGCCGTATCCGGCCGGTAACATCCCCTGCAGCATAAACGCCTGGGATGTTTGTAGCTAGGGTCACATTATCAATAATAATGAAATGTTTCTCGTCGATTTCAACTCCAAGTTGCTTTGCGAGAAGCGTATTTGGAACGGTTCCATATTCAATAAACACTCCATCAACCGCAATTTTATGCTCCTTTCCTTCACTGTCTTTGAAAATGATGCTATTAACAAATTCATCCCCGGCAATTTTTTTTACTTTTGCTTTGTAAAAAATTTCGATGTTATCTTTTGTTTTAAGACGGTGCATGTAAATTGCTTCAGCGCCTAATTCTTTCTTTGGTGTGATAACATATACCTTTGTTGAAAAATTTGCAAGATATAATGCGCCAATTGCTGCGCCATCGCCATAACCAATTATTGCTGTTGGTTTATCTTTGAAAAGTGCTCCATCACAAACTGTACAATAAGAAACTCCCTTAGCATAATATTCCTCTTCACCTTCAATGCGCATCTTCCGGTAGCGAGAACCCATTGCCATGATGATTACCTTTGCCTGGAATTCCTCATCTTCATCACTCTTCACAAGGAAGGTTTCTCCCTTTTTCTCGATGGAAATTACATTTGCATAGACAATTTTTCCGCCATTTGCTTGTGTTTGATTTGCCATTTCTTCGATTAATTGCATCCCTTGAACCCCTTTCCTAAACCCAGGATAATTCTCGATTACTCCCAATTTTGCCACTTGTGATTCATAGGGATTGCCAATTACTAAGGTCGATAAACCTGCTCGAGCAGTATAGATTGCTGCAGTTAAACCCGCAGGCCCTGCACCGACAATAATTACCTTGTAGTCTTTTTTCGTCATTTACTATTCACCAAAACGATTTCTTTTTTTCAAGTATTGTTAAAGAGCCTATTTTTAAATAATTATGGTTTAGGAATGCGAAAAAAATCCTCCTCTCACTTTACTTTTGAAACTTCATTTCTTATTGTAAAAAATTTTTGTAATTTTTCCAATACCTTTTGTTCTTCCTTCTCGGAAGATGATCTGTCTGCCTTCCTTCAAATACTCTGGATAGTAGAGAAACTCAAAGATCACTTTTGCTTTATCGCCGGTTCGTATTACTTCTTTATCCATTGAAACAATTCGGGCTGTTTGTCTTATGGTCCCGCAATGTATCACTGCCTGGTAGTTTTTTTGGATAGTAGTTGAATGATAAAGAACCAAAACTTCTGCTTCAAATTGCATGGCAACTTTGGGGTTAATAGTTGTGTCTAAAAGCACCATCCCCTTTCTAATTGATGACCGTTGCACTTTTCGTAAAGCGAATGTGGCAGTTTGCCCGGAAATAACTCTTCGAACAGAAACGCGTTTATTATGTATACTTTTAATTTTTACTTCTCTAAATTCACCAACCTCATCAGGACCTAAGAGTAAAATGTTGTCCACGGAAACTGTCCCGCTAATAAGTGTTCCAGCAACAACTGTTCCTACTCCTGTCACTGAAAAAGTCTCATCTATGTGGAATTCCACCGGCTCGTTTATATGTTCCTCCCAATTTTTATTCGCCGGTAAAAGATTAAGGAATTTTCGAACCAAATCGAGGTTTTCCCCTGTCACGTTCGAAATTAAAAAGATTGGTGCAATTCTTCTTGACGTGATGTTTTTAGCGCTTACAACTACATCATCTTCATTTCTAATGATTATCGGAATCTTATTTGAGCCTGGAATTTTCAACAGTTTTGTAATATCACCAATGGTCTTTTTCAAGATGTGCTCAGGGCAGATGTCTATTTTTGTTATGATAATAATGATTGGCACTTTTAATGCTAAGGCAATGCCTAAATGTTCTCTTGTCATTCCAACAATACCCATATTAGCTCCAATAACAAGTAAAACATAATCCGGTTGGTGACCTGTCAACCCAAAAAGGGTAGTTTTTAGATATTTCTCATGCCCGCCCAAATCAATGAACGTAATAATTTTCGAACTTGCTTCAATAATGTTCGTCCAATTATGATCTTCGATCAAATGGTAATTAACAATTTCTCCTTTACTGTCGAAGCCCAAAAGCTGCTGGCTAATACTCGAGGTTCGCCCTGTTTCTAGTTCATGCTTATGCCGAAAAACATTAATGCGTGCTGCCCCACGGCCATTGTCAAGGCTACCTCGAGTGAGTACACCAACGAGAGTGCTTTTCCCACTGTCAACATTGCCAGCAACGGCAACGCGTATTTCGAGAAATTCCCCCTCGGCTAACCGTCTCACCAATACTTCTGCCACTTTGCCACTTTCGCCATCACGTGTTCTTAAAACGGTGATATCAGCATCAAGCTTTTTTGCCATTTTTTCTAAAGTGGCTATAGATAATTTTAGTTCTTTTTCACTTATTCCTCGAGGGTAACCGCTATCTTCAATACCAATTTCGTAGATCGCTTCTCCTTGTCCCTCTAGAAGCCTGAATTTCAATTGGGAGACAAGATGTTCGAACCGTGTTGCAGTAGGTTCAATTAATTTCCATTTATATTCGATATTCCCTTCTTCGGATTCTTGCTTTTTTTTTCCCGGAGAAGTTTTCTTTTTAGTAGACATTTGCACAAGTCTCGGTCTTTCCACTCATAGAATAATACTATAAGCTCCCTTTCACTTTTTAATGCTCATAAGTATTCGAATATTAATAAATCGTAGTTGAGTTTTTTCGCATTAAATTTGGGTGGATTTTTCCAATTCGTTACTTAGTCTTTAATGTTAATTTTAACGTCTTGAGAGGTCAATTTCCGAACTTTACGTTGAATCTGTGCAGCCAGGCTAGCGATTTCATTATTGATGGACTCGAGTTGATTTTGCAATTCTTTCAAGCGTCGTTCAACAATTAGCTTGTCTTTCTCAACCGCCTCTCGTTTTATGGTGATTTCTTCTAACTGCCCGCGTAAACCCAATTGGTCAATCTTTTGTTCGATTTCGTTTCGTTTTGAAACCAATCGGAGTAATTCATTGTGTTGCTCTTTAATGCTTCCTTCAATGATTTCTTTTGTTAGAGTTTTAGTTTTATTTTGCATAGATGGTTTTAGTTTTAATTTGTTTTTTTCGACTGCGTCTTGTAAAATTTCCATCAGTTCGCTTAACTGTGGATGCCCTTTGTCCATTTTCTCAAGAGCGGTTTTTGTATCTTCCTTTAATTGATTAGCCAAGTCAATTAAACCAGGCGGAACCATAACTTTGCCATCTTGAGCTCTCGAGATGAGTTTTCGGAGGGGTTTATCCAACCCTCCTAAAACAAGTTTAATCTTATTAACAATGATCTGTTCTTCTCGTGTTATTTCTTCAAGCTCTTCAATTGCTGTTCCGGTCGTGATTTTTGTGTATTCCTCTTTTAAGGCTTGGAGTTTTTCTTCATGTTGTGATACAAGTTCTTTTTCTTCGACAATTGCCTTTTTTATTTTCTCTCTTTCATGAACTTTTTTGATCAGATTTTCAATCCCTTCCGAAGTTTCATCTACTTCCTGTAATAATACTGTTTTATTTTCAAGAAAGTTCTCGAGTTCTTGGTAATTTTTCTGGAGCCGTGTTAACGCTCGTTGAAGGATGAATACCCTTGTTCGATATTTGTTCTTCTTCAAGTTACGTATGAACCTGGAGCCTAACGTTAACACGCGTGAGAGAAATTTCTCTAAATCTTTCAAAAATGCCTGCGCGCTACTGTAGGTTATTGTTTGCGGGATTTCAAACTCTTCGACCATTTCAGTCATTTTTTCATAGATATTTTGAGAAGAACGTGACTCTGCGTCGATTGTATCTTTCACTTCAAAATCTTGTGCAGCAATTTTGAGGTCTTCCATATTTGAGCTAATATTCTCAAACCTTTTCCGAAGTTCTGAGCGGATTTTTCTTACACTTCCCTCTGTTTCCGCTTCAAACCAATCTTTCATTTTGCTAAGCGATATCAAGTTTAACAACTCATTTTAGCAGTGCTGGTGTCGTTTACTTTGAAAGTAACTGTATTTTTTAATTAATAGCCTTTTTATTTATCTTTCCAAAAATTTGGCGGAAAGCACTAGTGCCTTTATATTACCTGAATTTTTGACAGTTATTTTTTCTGTTTTAAAGCCTATGGAAAATATTATAAGCATTTTGTTTTCACTTTTGAAAGCTAGGATTAAATTTAATACAGTAGTTAGTCATAGTATTTTGAATTAACAATAGTTGATAAACAATGCCGGAAAAAGAACTGAAAAAAGCCAATTTAAAAATCTCAGTGGATGCCATTAAGAAGAAGTTTGGAATTGTTGGCCGAACAAATGAGCTCATGAAAGCCCTTGCCGCAAAAGCTGCAGGACGACACATTTTGTTAGAAGGTCCTGTTGGTGTGGGAAAGACAGCTCTAGCACATGCTCTTGCTGCCTATCTTAATACACAATTCGTTCGTTTTGATGGTGACGAACGTTACCATCCTGACAAATTAGTTGGCCATTTTGACCCTCCGGTTGTCCTTGAAAAAGGGTATTCCTTTGAATCTTTCGTCTCAGGCCCTCTCATTCGTGCGATGCAGAATGGGGCGATTCTTTTTGCGAACGAAATCAATCGGTGCCCTGAATCAACTCAAAACGTCTTGCTCTCAGCAATGGACGAAGGTCGTATTGTCATCCCAAAACTCGGAGAAGTTACTGCCAAAAAAGGTTTCTTTATTATCGCCACTCAGAATCCCGTTGAATTTATTGCAACAACGCCTCTAGGTGAAGCTATTAAGGATCGGTTTGTTTGGATTCGTTTGGACTATCAATCAGAGCAAGAAGAGAAACAAATCGTAGCAGCAAATGTAAAGGGCGCACCAGAAGATGTTATTGACTACTCTGTTCTAATTGTCCGCGAAACGCGAGAAAATGTGAAACTTCGTCGTGGTGCAAGTATTCGTGGAGCCATTGATTTGGCATCGATTATAAATGAATTCGAAGAACGAACTTTACAAACGTGGATAGACATTAGTATTATGGCTCTGGCAACCAAGGTAGAATTGGAAGATGGCGTAGAAGAGACCATCGAAACAGTCATTGAAGAAATCGTACGGAAAGTGATTGGGAAGTTTTTTCGGACCAAATGAAAGCGTTCTTCCGCGAACGACTGGTAGACTGCTCCCCCAATTTGGTCGAATGACACCAGAAAAGCTCGTACAAGCGGAGATCGTTTCAGGCACTCGTTCCGCGAAGGACTATAACCAAATGACCAAAGGAATGAAATTCCCACAGTTAAAGAAACTGACTGAATTGGCGATAGAACATGATAATATCCAAGCTCTAAAAGGAATTGCCCGAAGTAATCAATATGCTGTTGCAGAAGCCCTTCAATCAAATGAAGGCGTTAGAATGATTGAACGCCGGGCTGCACGAGGGGAAGGAAGCGCTCCAGAACTGTTTTTCATGTTGCGGAGCAATTTCGATCCTCAATATAAAAAGATCTACCGGCGATTGTCTCGAGTGTCCATTCTCAAATCCTCTTATCGCATTGTAGGTCGGGGATTAAAGGGCGAACTACAAGTCAAAACAGAATATGAGCCAGGTATGTCTGACTTTGATATGGATGCTCTAATTGAGAAATATCTAATGAACAGATATATCCAATATTCTGATATTGTTGCAATTGAGCGGCGCAATCGTGAGAACATCGGTGTATTGATGTTCGATACTTCCGGCTCATTGTATGGTCAAAAGTTCCGAAATGCTGCAATGGCGGTGGCGATTCTCGCCTACCATCTTGCTAAGGAAAAGTTCGCTGTCATTCTATTTAACACAAAAGCAACGGTTGTTAAAAAGCTGGATGAAAAAGTCAAAATCGATACCCTCATCGATCGTGTATTGGAAAGTGAATCTGCAGGTTATACTAACATTGAGGATGCATTGAAAAAGGGCCTTCAAGAATTGCGAAAAGAAAAACGAACGGAAAAATTTGGTGTATTGGTAACCGATGGTTGTTTCAACAGAGGAAACGATCCACGGCCACTTGCGCGGAATTACTTCAATCTTCATGTTTTAGGTTTGCCTTCTGAAAAAGTCTGGGGTGAAGCTGTCTGTCGAGATCTTGCCCGGTATGGCAAAGGACGATATATGGCTGTAAAAAGTATTGATCAGATCCCGAGAATTCTCATGAAATTATTAAGGAAGAAAAGTTAGAAGAGAGGGGAAGAACCGCCATTCTCTTGCAGAATTTTTTATAAATTGAACATTTTTGTAAAGTCTTCTTCCTCTTCTTCCTGCTTCGGTTTTTTCTTCCTTGCATAAGTGGCTATTAACTCAGGGTGACTCTCTTGCACGTGTTTGCGCCAGTCCTTAATCATTCGTCCGCAGTAGCCACAAATGCTCAATGCTTCTTTTTCCTCTCTTTTGTGAAGATACTCTGCATATTTTGGATGCTTCCTTTTCATATGTTCTTCAACATCTTCAACCAAGCACTGACAGATCTTACAGAACTTAAGTCCTTGTCTCTTATTTTGAATAATGGATGACTTAGCACACAATATATTGTCCTCAGCAGATTTTTTTCACTATAAAGTTATTTTTCAAGCGGTTAAGTAAGTAAAACACATTTAAATGTTTTACATTGTACAAATGTGCAGTTCTTCCTTAAAAGTCTTACTTATGTGTTAATTGTCGGCAACCAATCTGGAAATTTTGTGACTTTTTTCGGCAAAAAATTGACAGTTTGAGCTATATTTTCTTTATCTCCTATCGGTTTTTGCTTTTTTTTATGAAAAAAATAGCAATTTTTTTTAATATTATTTGAAGAAAAATGCTTTTATTTTTTGTCTAATACAAAAAGTCATTAGTTATGTAATTGTTTTAAAAAAGAACTGATGAATTAAATAATGCTTATTTATTTTAATTAATTTATTTTTATGGGATTTTCTTCTTAAGGAAAAATTCAAATGCTCAAAGTAGTATTTTAAACCCGTTTAATAGGAGCAAGACTTGAGTAATGACCATACGTATTGCTTGGGGAATAACTGGCGCCGGTTGTTGGCTACCTGAAAGTTATGAAATTTTAGGAAGAATTGTCCAAAATAAAAATGTACAGATCGATTTATTTTACAGTAATGCCGGGCGGGAAGTTTCCCAATGCTACGGTGTGTTCAAACCTCCTGTGCCTGTCAAAACACCCTTTCTCGATAAGGTTCGGGAGATCCCAAATTTCAATCAAGATATTTTTCTCCCCGGATTTGTGGAAAAATATCAATGGCTGGGCAGTAACGAAAGCGAGTCAATTGATGTGTATTTGAAACGATTGGACGAAAAGAATAGCGAACAAAAAGAAGAATTTGATTTTGATGAAGCTTTTAATGATGTCATTTTTGAAATCGATGAAGGTGGAAGCACTCCTTCAGGCTCGAGTGCTGCAACGGGGAAGTACGATTTTGTGATCATCAGTCCCGCAACTGGGAATACTGTAGCTAAACTTGCTCATGGTATTGCGGATAGCTTGTTGACAAATCTTGCAATAATGGCTAATAAAAGTGGGAGCACAGAAGTTCTTGTTGTTCCAACAGATTATAGAGCAGGAAAAATTAAAAGTTATCTCCCAGTGCTCCTTCATCAAGAAGCTTGTCAGCGTTGTCAAGAATGCTCGGCTCTCTGGGCATGCAAACCAGGAGCAATCCGCCGGAAGCGTGGAAAGGTCCGAATTAATCGTTTAAAATGCATTGGTTGTCTAGACTGTGTTAAGTATTGTCGCTACACAATAATTACTTTTCTCGAAGAAACAGAAGTAACTGTTCGAAAACGAGAGGCAGAGGCTGTCAAACAACTGGCAAATATAGAAGGATTTTCTCTCTTTGAAACCCCGGAAAAACTCTACACCTATCTCTCGAAACATTTGAAATAATCACACAAACTATCAAAATGGTTCTTACCACTCAATCATTCGCTGGAAAATATCTTATATTGAAATGATGAATGAATTATCTGTGGATGGTTCCAATGGTCCCGCAAAAATCGATAAAAAAAAACATAAAAATTCTTCTTTTAACTGGAAAAGCAGCGGCAAGCTTGGTGAAAGTTTACGCCCCTGAGAATACGAGTGTCTTCGTTTTGCCGATAAACGTAGCTGCGTTCATTAATTCATCTTTAATAAAAAAACACCTCCCTAAAACAGCTTTACGAGGTTATGACCTTGTAATGGTACCAGGCTTGGTTTCCGGTGGTCTTCAGACACTCACTGATTATTATGGCGTACCTTTCGTAAAAGGGCCACGATATGCAAGTGACATTCCACTTACTCTACGAGAAACAAATCCTTTTGAACTTTCGAGCATTTACCCAGCAGATAAGTTCCTGAAAAAACAAAGATTAGCAAAAGGACAAATTGCACTTGAAGAAGGCTTTGGAAAGCCCATTGATATGGAAAAAGGAGAATTTCTCTTAGGGTTTGAGCATCAATTCCCCATTGGCATCGAACGACCCCCTTTAATTATGGCTGAAATTGTCGATGCCCCAAAACTGTCAGATAAGAAAAT
Source organism: Candidatus Heimdallarchaeota archaeon (assembly GCA_019056785.1). Taxonomy (GTDB): domain Archaea; phylum Asgardarchaeota; class Heimdallarchaeia; order JABLTI01; family JABLTI01; genus JABLTI01. The sequence goes on along the minus strand of DXJV01000019.1, from coordinate 21,478 downwards.
CCTAGAACGTGCAAAATATTACTTGCAATTTGGTGCAGATGTTCTTGATATTGGCGCGGTAGCCAATGACCCCCAACCTGAAAGAATTGCCACTATCATTCAATCCTTACAACCTCTCAAAAAGGAATTTAAGTTTCTTATCAGTGTGGATACCCTCAATACTGATGAAATTATTGCGGCAATAAAAGCGAATGTAGAATTGATTTTAAGCATAGACCACGGGAATATTGAGACTCTCCTTCCAGTGATCCCTCCAAAAGTGGGTGTGGTGTTTATTCCAACAAACATACGAGAAGGAAAGATCCCGCGTGAAACAACAAAACGGGTAGAGAGCTTGTTAACACTAAAGGAGAAATTAATTGAGGCGGGATTAACCAAACTCTTTGCCGATCCGATAATAGAAATGCCCATCTATCCTGGTTTTACCACTTCTCTCGAGTATTATATGGCCTACCGGAAAGCTGACATCGCAACTCCCATGATGACTTGTATTGGCAATGTAACTGAATTTATAGCTGCGGACCCGATTGGCATAAACGCTTTGTTTGGTAGTATTGCGGTGGAGCTTGGAATCCAATTACTACTGGTAACAGACGTTAGTGTGAAATGTCGTGGCGGAATAAAGGAGGTTAAAAAAGCACGGGATCTGGCTTTCATTGCGAAACAAACGAAAAAACCGCCAAAAGGGGTTGGCGTACATCTACTCATGGCGAAAAGCAGGGTTGCAAATGATTTTGAACTTACAGAAGAGGAGCAATCAAGACTGGTATTTCTTCCTCAACCCGAAAAAACTGCTCTTTATACTCAAGAATTTGAACCCGACCCCCAAGGGAATTTTATCATTTGGGTGGATTATCATCAACAAAGAATCTATACCAGGCACCTTGCATTTAAAACAAACAAACCAACAATTACCTTTGCTTGTGCAAAAGCGCGACCCATTTTCGAAGAGATTATTAAACGAAAGTTGGTTTCAAAAATCGACCATGCTTATTATCTTGGTAGGGAGCTTGAGCGTGCGGAAATTTGCCTCTACCTTGGTAAAACCTTTGTACAAGATGAACAAACTTTTCAAGATAATTTTGTGTTGCAATTTGAGAAATAAAGTTTAATAGGGGCAATTATTCGAAGTATGAATAAATTCTTAAAATTAAAACAAAATGAAGACTTGATTAATTAATAGAGGTAGGAAAAACCTTGAAATTGGATAAAGATGCTCGTTATGCAAAAACCCATGAATGGGCCCGAAAAGAAGGCGATTTAATTGTCGTTGGTGTATCTGACTTTGCTCAGAGTTTGTTAAAAGATGTTGTGTATGTTGAATTACCAACCGAAGGAACAGTCTTTCAGAAGGGAGACAAAGCAGCGGATATAGAATCTGTTAAAGCTGTTGAGGAATTGAAAGCGCCGGTTTCAGGCGAAGTTGTGGCTGTCAATAATGCTCTCGAAGATTCTGCTGAAGCAATCAATGAAGATCCCTACGGCGAAGGCTGGTTCATGAAAATAAAGCCCTCAAAGATAGAAGAGTTTGATGAATTGCTCTCACCGGAAGAATATGAAAAATATGTGGCAACTTTAGAACATTAGAGTCATTTTATGGAGAACTGATCACTTCATGACAAACCAAAAAGAAGGATCAGCTGATACAATTCAAAAAGAAATGGAGTCTTATCTTGGAATTCGATCAATCGATGAGTTATTCGAAGACATTCCCCCCTCGGTCCGCTTGAATCGTCCTTTGAAATTGCCGGCTGCAAAATCCGAACGCGATCTCTCATTGTATCTAGATGAAATCCTCTCCCAAAATCTTCCTGTCACCTCCTTCTTAGGGGGAGGAGCTCAATTTCACTATATCCCGGCACTGGTAAAGGAAGTGATCACAAAACCAGAGCTTCTCAATGCATATACCCCTTACCAACCTGAAGTTTCACAAGGAATGCTCCAAGGACTTTTTGAGTACCAAAGCCTTATCAATGAATTAACGGGAATGAATGTTACCAATGCAAGTATGTATGATTGGCCAACAGCAATTGCTGAAGCATTATTAATGTGTCGACGTTTGTTCAATAATCGCACAAAAGTCTTGTTGCCACAATCCATCCATCCGGATAGGCTTTCTGTCGTTGAAAACTATCTTGCTGGTCCAAAAATTTCCTATGAATTAATTTCATTCAATAAAGAAACAGGCGAATTGGACCTGGAAGATTTACGCACAAAAATGAACGAGAATGTCGCAGCTGTATATCTTGAGAATCCAAATAGTTTTGGCGTGATAGAATCAGAAGCAGCAACCGTTAGTCGGATTGTTCATGAAAAAGGTGCAAAATTGATTGTTGGAGTGGATCCGATTAGTTTGGCGCTTTTAGAGGCACCAGCAAATTATGGTGCTGATATTGTTGTCGGTGAAGGACAGGGATTGGGAACGCCATTGTCTTTTGGTGGCCCCTACTTTGGCTTTTTCTCCTTACAATATGATAGAAAGATCATTCGACAAATGCCCGGACGAGTTGTTGGATTAACAAAAACAAAGGACGGGACGAAACGCGCTTTTGTTCTTACCCTATCAACCCGGGAGCAACACATCCGGCGAGAAAAAGCAACAAGTAATATTTGTAGTAATGAGTCGATTTTGGCTTTTGGTGCAGGAGTATATCTCTCTTTACTAGGTGCCAATGGCTTGCGAAAAACAGCAGAGTACTGTTTAAAAGCAGCTCATTACTTAGCAAGTGAAATCAATAAACTCAAGCATTTTGAGGCACCTATCTTTAAGGGGCAGTTTTACAACGAGTTTGTTGTTCGGGTAACAAAAGGAACAATGGCAGAAGTTGAAACACGACTTGTCGAGGAGGGCTTTGTCGGAGGGTATACGCTCGAAAAATGCCACCCAGAACTTGGTGAGACAGCAATCTTCTGTACCACAGAAATGCACACCTTCGAGGACATTGACCGTTTTCTCAAGGTTTTACGAAAAATTGACAAAGACTTAGGAGGAGGAGCATAAAATGAACAAGAAAGAAATAATACAAGCACACTATCAAGAGCCACTGGTCTTTGAGCTTGAGCCCACTAACTATCCGAAATATTATGCACCGGAAATTCCTCCTGAGATAATGAAAAACGTGCCTGCAACAGATAAGCTGATTCCAAAGGAAATGTTGCGGAAAGAACCACCAAAGCTCCCATCAGTTGCAGAATTCCAATTAGCAAGGCACTATTTGCGCTTGGCACAAATGAACTACTCTGTTGACACAAACTTCTATCCTCTTGGTAGTTGTACGATGAAATACAACCCGAAAATTAATGATTTTCTCTCCATGGATCGACGATTGTCTGATGTCCACCCCTTCCAACCTGCACGAACTGTTCAGGGTAATATTCGAATTCTCTATGAAACTGAACAAATGTTAAACGAACTTGCAGGAATGAAGCGAACGACTTTACAACCATCAGCCGGAGCACATGGCGAACTTACAGGTATACTGGTTATCCGTGCCTATCATTATGACCATGGCGAAGGCGAGCAACGAACAGAAATTATAATCCCCGATAGTGCTCATGGAACGAATCCTGCAACAGCAGCAATGGCAGGTTATAGGACAGTTATTATAAAGTCTCGAGAGAATGGCTTGGTAGACCTCGAAGCCCTAAAAGCTGTAGTAAGCGAAAAAACCGCTGCTTTAATGTTGACAAATCCAAATACGCTGGGATTATTTGAACAAGAGATCTGCGAGATTGCTGAAATTGTCCATGATGCCGGTGGCCTACTCTATTACGATGGTGCAAACTTCAATGCTATAATGGGCCGTTGTCGACCTGGAGATATGGGGTTTGATGCTATCCATTTCAATTTGCATAAAACATTCGCAACACCCCATGGAGGAGGGGGTCCAGGGGCAGGGCCAGTAGGGGTTGTAGAAAAACTCGTTCCGTATTTGCCAAAACCGCTTCCGGAATTTGATAAAAAGACAGGAACATACTACCTGAACTTTGATGTGCCAAAATCCATTGGAAAGATAAAGGGCTTTTGGGGGAACTTTAACGTTATCGTCCGGGCTTACGCATATATGCTCTCACAAGGAGCCGAAGGGTTAAAACGAGTTTCAGAACAAGCAGTGCTTAATGCTAACTACTTGAAGAAGAAAATTCTCGAGTGTAATGCTTGGACCTTACCATATGCTCCAGAAACACCACGAAAGCATGAATTTGTTCTTGAAGGACAAAAACTCAAAGAAGAAACCGGCATTTCCACTCTCGATGTTGCAAAACGGCTTCTTGACTTAGGTTTCCATGCTCCGACAATCTATTTCCCGCTTATTGTTCATGAGGCATTAATGATAGAACCCACAGAGACAGAAACTAAACAAACGCTTGATAAATTTGCAGAAGCGATGAAGCAAATTGCAAAGGAATGCCACGAGCAACCGGAGTTATTGGTAAATGCCCCACAAAACACAGCTGTACCACGAATCGATGAAGTACTTGCAGCCAAAGAACCAATACTTTCTTGGCAGATGTATCAAGAACGGCAAACTGAAAAATAATTACCGCTTTTCTTTTTTTCTCTTTTTTACTCTTCAATACGCATGAGCAAATCTTCATGATAACTTGTTATAACTCTAACAAACCCCTGTAATTCTTTATCTAATTCTGGGTCGCCGGTGTCAACGCGTAATTTCTCTGTTTTCTCAAGCTTCGAGATTGTCGCGATTAAAATTATATTATCTAAGCCGACTTTTCGAATGACTGCGGGAGAGAATTGTTGATTGCCACGTCCGAAAATAAACCCTTGGTTTCCGATCACAGTGACGATAATTTTTGCTTTTGGATATTTGTCCAACCACTCGAGTAGTTGTTGTTCGTTCTGGTCAAGTGCCAATAATTTGCGATTATAGATGACATCTACCCCAAGTAAGGTTTTTTCAATTCCCAAGTAATCGGCAACTGCTTTGCAAGTTGTCCCTGAACCCAAAAGATAGAGCGTATCCCTTTCCATATCTTCACAAACGCGTCGAGCGATGATCTTTTGGTCAAGCTTCTCATCTTGGGTTGCGGGAGAAGCCATCTTGCCGCCTTGAAAGGCAGATTTTAAGTAAGGAATTTCAACCATTCCTTTTAAACTCGCACTCACCCTGCCGGCGCGAAAAGCTTCTTCATCAATATCCATGACTTCTGCATGAGTGAGATTTAGTTGCCCCTCTGTGAATTGTTTAAGAATCATCGCACCAATTTCAGGGTTGAGGGCAAAACACGCACTATGCATTTTCACACCACTCGGAACAGCCAATAAGGGGACTTTATCTTGGACGGCTTCAAACATGTCACAAGCTGTCCCATCTCCTCCGAAAAAGACTACTAGTTTAACTCCCCGCTTCAAGCACTCCCTCGCAGCTCTGATAGTGTCTTCGCGTGTTGGCCTTTCCCCTTGAATCTTACCAATAATTTCAAAATTAAACCCCTCTTTCTCTAAAACATCTGCCCCCATCTCACTTTCGTAAGTGAGAAAATTAATCTTCTCTTTAAGTTCTGGAATTGTTTTTAAAAAACGTTCGGCACGTTCCAAGGAAACTTTCTTACCTTCACCTGAAGCAAGCTTCTCCCAGACTTCTTCGGCATTGTCACTTCCTTTTAAGCCAATGCGCCCTCCAACCCCGGCAATGGGATTAATAATAAATCCAATGAGAAGTTTTCCTGCCTTAGTTTCTTTCTTGTTTGTTTTTTGTTGTGCCGTTATCATTATTATCACAGAGGAGAGAGTTTTAATAATGCAGATGGTTGTTTTGTTCCCTTCTTTTAATTTTTATCTATAAATTATGTCTTTTTTTCTCGGTAAAAAAAAATACAAATATGTTTGTGCTTCTACTTTAACAAGAATTGGTGTGAAATAATGAATTATCCGGAAACAAAAAGGGAAGAGATTGTGGAAATTATTCACGGTAAGAAAGTGGACGACCCCTATCGTTGGTTGGAAAATTTTGATGCCCCTGAAGTTCAAGAATGGCTTCAGAAGCAGCATAAATATTACGAGCAAATACTTTCAAAGGTTCCTAATTATCAGAAGCATTTTCGAGAGATAAAGGACTTGCTCTCTTTAGGGATATTGGGAGTGCCGATTCAAACCGAACAATACCTCTTTTATCAAAAATCAACAACAGAAGATCAACCAATACTTTATTGCCAAGATAAAGCAACAAACGAAGTGAAAGAAGTTGTCAATCCTAACCAATTAAGCAATAAAAATCCCGTCGCCCTTGATTGGTTTTACCCCTCAAAGAGTGGTAAATTCCTCGCTTATGGTTTATCGGCAAATGGGGATGAGTGGAGCGAACTTCATATATTGAATGTAGAAACAAATGAACTTCTACAAGAAAAAATTCCCCGAACACGATTTTGTAGTTTGTGTTGGGAAAAGAATGAAAAAGGCTTCTATTATACGCGTTATCCGATTCCAGGAACGGTGCCTGAGGGAGAAGAAAACTATAATAAGCATATTTTTTACCACAAGCTGGGAACATCTTGGGAAGAGGACCCGAAAATTTTCGGAGAAGGATATCCCCCAACAAACCATTATCTCGTGGAATTAACAGAGGACCAACAGTTCTTGCTTATATCGGTGATGAAATATACCAACAATGATCTTTTTCTCTTTAATCTCAAAGATGGGCATTTAATACCAATTGTGGAGAATGAGGATTTTCTTTTCAGTGCAACAGAAATTGATGGTGAAATTTGGATTCTTACAAATAAGAACCATCCGCGTTGGGCTCTTTATAAGACAAAGCGTGCAACCCCCACAGAGGAACATTGGGTCGAAGTGATTCCCGAAAGTGAGGATATTATCAGTGAAGTATTGATAGTTGATGATAGTATCTTGGTAAAAGTAATGCGAAATGCTTCTGATTACTTGAAAGTCTATTCAAAAAAAGGCACTTTTCTTTTAGAACTTGATTTACCAGCCTATTGTTCAATTTACCAAGTAGCGTCTGGGAAAAAGATCAGTAAAAGCACCTTTGCCGACAATTATTTTGGGTTGCAATCATTCTTCATTACACCCCGAATTTACAAGTTCAATGTTACAACAAAAAAGTTGGCGATTTATAATGAAATTGAATCGCCTATCAATCCTGAGAATTATGAAGTTACACAAATTTGGTATCCATCGAAAGACGGGACAAAGGTCTCAATGTTTCTAGCTCACAAGAAAGGTCTTACTCGAGATGGTAACAACCCTACCCTCCTCTGTGGCTATGGTGGTTTTAACATCCCCATCAAACCTCCCTACTTAAAGTTCTCTCGATTCTTTTGGCTGAAAAAAGGTGGGATAATTGCTCTTGCAAATTTGCGTGGGGGATCTGAATATGGCGAACAATGGCATCGTGATGGGATGTTAGAAAAGAAGCAAAATGTTTTTGATGATTTTATTTATGCTGCAAAATGGCTCATTCAAAACCGCTATACATCGAAGGATCATTTGGCGATTTTCGGCCGGAGTAATGGCGGGTTATTAACAGGGGCAGTACTTACACAACAGCCAGAGTTGTTCGCAGCTGTTTATATTGGTGTTCCTTTACTGGATATGATCCGCTATCATCTCTTTAAAATTGCTCGTTATTGGATTCCTGAATACGGCTCTTCGGAAAATAAAGAACAATTTGATTATTTGTTGAAATATTCGCCTTATCACAACGTCAAAAAAGGGACAGCTTATCCCGCAACAATGCTGGTCACTGCTGCTTCGGACTCTCGAGTGGATGCAAATCATGCGATGAAAATGGCTGCAGCGTTGCAATGGGCGACAAGCTCAGATGAACCTATTGTGTTATTTGTCGAACAGCAGGCCGGCCATGGTGTGGGAAAGCCTCTTAATCAACTGGCAAAAACTGAAACTGACATGTATGCATTTTTAGGTTGGAAAAGTGGCTTGAAATTAGATTAGACTAATCAATTAATAACCTCATACTAATGGTGATTAAGATGGAAATAGTATTGTTGCTTGGAGATATAACTGAAGTCCATGCTGATGCAATTGTGAATGCGGCAAATAATCAGCTTTGGATGGGCGCGGGTGTTGCGGGAGCAATAAAAAGAAAGGGTGGTAAAATCATAGAAGAAGAAGCCTTGCAAAAAGGACCCATTCAGCATGGAGATGCTGTTGAAACTACCGCAGGCAAGTTAAATGCAAAATATGTTATTCATGCTGCTACAATGCGAAATGATGGTTTTATTACTGCAGAATCTTTACGTAGTAGCGTGCTCAAAAGCCTGCAACTCGCTGAGAAACTGGCTCTTTCTTCAATTGCTTTTCCGGCTTTAGGGACGGGTGTAGCTGGTTTTCCTGTTAGAGAATGCGCAAAAATAATGATCGAAACTATAACGAGCTTTTCTGCATTAACTCTTCAAAAAGTCTATCTGGTTCTTTATAACAAACAGATATATATTGCTTTTCAAGAAGAACTATATAAAAAAAAGAATTGAAAGAAGAGATTCCTATTCCTCTTCTTTTTTATTCTGTTCACTTGTGGGTTCATTCTTAGCTACCTTATTTTCTTCCCCTTCTCCCTCTGAGGGTAGTGCTTCACTTTTTAGTGCTTCTTGCGCTTTTCGCTTTATTTCCTCTCGTTTTTCTTCTTCGTCTACGATTTCCATTTCACGAGCAACTAAGATTTCTAAGATTTTATCAGAAATTGTTTTGCAATTATCAAGAATTTTTTCAGCTTCGAGAGTATCTGCTAAAAGTTGCTCTTCAAAACCTTTGATTAATGGTAAAATTGTTGCTGACCATGTTGTTTTTGCTTCACCAAGTAATGCTTGTGAATCTGCAGCAAATTCAGTGAGAGCCTCTCTTGTGATAGTACTTACATTAAAGGGTGTCAGGTCTTTTTTCAACATTTTTCTTAATGCTTCTTCATAATTTTGTAATGCAGTAATTGCTTGTCGTAAAGCATTCTTTTTCTTTAAAAGAAGCTGTTCATCCACTGGTGGAGAGGGTTCCTTGGAAGGCTCGCTAACTTTTACTTCTTTAATCTTTTCTTCTTGGAGGGGAGGTTCTTCTCGAGTTGTTTCTGGCAGTTCAGTTATTTCTTTTGTCCTAGGAGTTGGTTTTTGAAATTCGAACCTTGGTTTTGTTGCTTTAGCACCCACTTTTTCTGAAAAATGCGCCTCCTCTCGTTCGAGTTCTTTTCTCTGTAAGGATTTCTTTGGTTTGAATTGTCGGGCAACAACAATAGCGAAAAGTAAGAAAACACTAACTGCTCCACCTGCTACAAGAATGCCGATAATGATATTTCGATTATTTCTTGTTGGTTCCGTTGCCTTATAATCTGTTGGGTCCAATGGATCGGTGCCATCTGCTACTTCTTGTCCATCAGTTACACCATCTCCATCCGTATCAGGGTTAGTAGGATCAGTCCAGATGATGGATTCAAACTCTGTTGTTAATCCATCATGATCAATATCTTCGTTGATATCATCAGCTATCAAAGGATTAAGCCCAAAAGTTGTTTCATAACCATCCAACAGCCCATCCCCATCTGTATCTGGATTCAGGGGATTAGTATGATAGGTGAGGTGTTCTTGCCCATCTGATAGAAAGTCAAGATCTGTATCTAAGGCAAGCGGGTTTGTCCCGATGGTAAATTCTTCTAGATTTGTTAAATTGTCTTGATCAACATCCAAGGATGCATCACTCGCATTTAAGGGGTCAAAAGAGTAGTTTATTTCAAAATTATCCGGCATTTGGTCGTTGTCTGTGTCACTCGAGAGGGGGTTTGTATTGTAGATTAGAATTTCGTCTCCATCTGAAAGCGTGTCTCCATCCGAGTCCATTGCATAAGGATCTGTTCCATAGATGTTAATTTCATCTAAATCTGATAAGCCATCACCATCTGAATCAAGAATCCCATAACGGATGAAAACTTCTTTTTTTCCATTTAGAAGTTCGGTATAAGCCATGTAGACAGTGCCATCATCAGCCACTATTATTGAAGGGTCATAAGCAGGTGTTGCAAGATTGCTAACTATCTCAAGAGGGCCCCAGTTTGTAGCATTACTGCTCTTATAATGTAAATAAATGTTGTTCCGCACACCATCATTCCGCTCAAAAACTAAAATGGCGTTGCCGTAAGTGTCCGTACAAATGTCGAAGTCGCCATTTTTTGCCAAATAATTGCTGATTGCTTGAGGTGTGCTCCAATCTATTGCCTGGGCTTTTGCCGGTGCGCTTAGATAGTAAAGATTGTTAGAAGTGCCTGTGTCGCGGAAGAGCAATAAAAGCTTCTTACTGTGAGTGTCATATGCCATTTTTGGATTCAGTGGGCTATAGGCAACAGTAGTAATTTTCTCTTCAGTGGACCAGCTGCCATTTTCCTCTAAATAGGAATAATACAATTCTTGTTCTGCGGACCGTTTGTCAACCCAAACCAAATGAAGGGTGTTATTCTCATCAATTGCAATTGTAAGGGAAGAGTTTTCAACAACAGCCGCGGCAGTTGTTATCTTGCTATAAGAAGCATTCCAGCTTCCGGTAGTTGCATTATAAAAGGTATAATAGAGGTCTCCATTTATATTATCGGTGGTGTCTCGCCAAACCAGATGTATGAAGCCTTTGTGATCAGTAATAGTGATAGGAAGAGTTGAATTACCTGTATTAACAATTAAGGGCGTTTCTGCTTGTTTCACCGCTTCATCAATGAAAAGCGTTTCATTAAGGTCATAATTATTGGAGGGCATGTCGCTTGTGATAAAATGTACAGTATTATCAAAATCTATTGAAGGGTTGATGCCTGAAAGAATAGTTCCATTCATATTTTTAACTTGATAAACATTGGCTGACCAATCGGTAACTGTTTTATTTCCATAACTGTAAAAAAGGGTTGTTTTGGCGTTGCTTGTAAAAGGTGTATAATAATCGAGCCAGCTAATAAAAACGCTCTCTGTTTGTGGGTTATATCCCAATCTTGTTTGAGAGGAGTTCCATCCCGTGGATGAAACTTGTCTCACTCCTTTAAATACAAAAGCATTTAGAGAAAAGTCATTGGGGTCTCCCTCTGGATTTGTTGTTAAAATTATCCCCACCGAAGGGGTTGTTTGCAGATTTTTAAATGGATCAAAGGCTCCCGAAGCCAATACAACTAAAAATGAAAGACCCACGGCTAAAATAGCTGCAAAGAGCGTTTTAACATGATTGTTCTGTTTCGCCATATTTAACTCATCCTTTACATATTTTTGTAATAACATTAGAAAAAAAGCTTTTTATTGCGGATAACCAAGAGGAAGAGTCAATATTTATAAACAAATGATATGCTAATTGACAAACATACCCCAGCAACAAATAATCAAGTGAAAGAAAAGTCTTAAATAAACATTCCAAGTCGACCGTAATATAGTTTATGACTTGCTAATCGTTATGTAATAAATATTAGGTGTACAAAAATGGCCAATGAGGAAATTAAATGCCTTATCGAAGGCGGAAAAGCCACGCCGGCGCCACCATTAGGCCCTGCATTAGGACCAACTGGAGTAAACATTGGTGCGGTTATTAGTAAAATCAATCAAGAAACTGCCAAATTTGCAGGTATGAAAGTACCGGTTACAATTGTCATTCATCCTGACAAAAGTTTTGAGCTAAAGGTAGGGATTCCAACTACAAGTGGCTTGATTCTTAAAGAGGCTGGATTACAGAAAGGTGGAAAGGGCTCCACAGAAGAGGCTCCTGAAGAACCATTTGTTGGAAATCTGACTATGGATCAAGTTTTGAAAATTGCTGAAATTAAGCGAGAAGGAAGTATTGCTTCAACAAAAAAAGCCCTTGTAAAAGAAATTCTTGGAACGATGCTCAGCTGCAAGGTTTCCTGTGAGGGAAAAGACCCCTGCGAAGTGCAGAAAGAAATTGACCAGGGCGTCTATGACAGCCGGTTGGGGTAGAATCGATATTCTGACCTCACCCAAACTTTTATTTTTCTTATTCTTTTTGATTGTGAATAAGGCATGTGAGTATGACTTGCCTTGAGTGAAGAATAACGACAAAAAATCATGCAGTAATACTTGCTGGATGGTTTCGAGGTTTCAATAGAATATACTTATGACAATTGAAACTATGTAAGAGGTGTTAAAAATTACAAAATATCCAGGCTTGAAATATATGTTCAAGCCAAAAAGCATTGCAGTAATCGGAGCTTCCAAAAAGCCGGGGAAAATTGGTTACGAAATAATGGATAATATTATCTCCTATGGGTTTAACGGAGAACTCTACCCAATTAACCTGCGGGAGACAGAAATCCTCGGGAAGAAAGTTTATCGAAGCATTTCTGATGTTCCAGGTGAAGTTGATTTTGCCATCATTTCTATTCCGGCGAAATATGTTCTTGATGTTTTTGAGGAATGTGGTAAGAAAGGAGTTAAATGTGTGGCTCTGATTACCAGTGGTTTTGGCGAAGTTGGCGATTTCGAAACGGAACACAAACTTGTCGAAATAGCTGAAAAATATAACATGCCATTCATTGGTCCCAATATCTTTGGCATTGTTTATGCTCCCTCCCGTTTGAATGCTTCCTTCGGCCCTGCAGATGTAAAACCCGGGAAGCTGGCATTTATTACACAAAGTGGCGCGCTGGGAATTGCACTTATGGGTTGGACAATCACTAACAAAATCGGCTTATCGTCTATTATTAGTATTGGCAACAAAGCACAGATAGGAGAAAGTGAACTTCTGGAGAACTTTCTAAAAGATGACCCGAACACTAAGGCACTCTTATTGTATATCGAAGGGTTGCATGATGGTCGAAGATCCATGGAAGTCTTTCGAGAAGTGGGCTTAAAAAAACCGATTATTGCCTTAAAATCCGGTCGGTCTAAACGGGGTGCCTTGGCCGCTGCCAGTCACACAGGAAGCTTGGCGGGCTCTGACAAAGTCTATTCTGCAGCTTTCGAACAAGTAGGTGTTTTACGCGCAATTGACGCATCAGAGGCTTTTGACTGGGCTCGATGTATCACTAATAACCCCAGACCAAAAGGGAAGAATGTTGTTATCATTACCAATGGTGGTGGCGTAGGGGTGATGGCAACAGATGCCTGCGATGACTATAACCTTGAACTCTACAATGATCAAGAAAAGCTCAAAGAGCTCTTCTTTAAACCAGAAATCATGCCTCCATTTGGCTCCACTAAGAACCCGGTGGATATCACAGGCGGTGGTGGGGAATTAGCGTATAAGAAAGCAATGGAAGCAGCATTTGCAGCACCTGAGATAGATGCCATTGTAGTACTCTATTGTCAAACGGCAACAACAAATCCTGATTTATTGGCAGATTATATCATCGAAGTTGTTAAGAAATACAAAAAAGCAAAGCCTTTTGTCATTGCAAGTATTGGTGGTGTGGCTGTTGATGAGATGGTTGATAAATTAAATGAAAATGACATCCCCGCTTATGACTTGCCTGAGAAAGCGATTTCCTCTTTGAGTGCACTTTATCGATGGTCGAATTTCGTGGAACGGACAACAAAACTAGGAAAACCAAATGGCTTGAAATTGCCTCTCGACAAAATTAAAGCCATTATTGCTAAGGTCCGAAAAGAAGGTCGAGTGCAAATGCTCGAGCATGAGGCAAAAGAAATTTTCAAACTTTGCAATCTTCATGTTCCAAATTACGGTCTTGCAAAGACGAAAGATAAGGCTATTAATATCGCCCAGAAAGTAGGCTTTCCTGTAGTCATGAAAATCGTCTCTGAAGACATAATTCATAAGAGTGATGCAGGAGGAGTCTTCATAGGCATTAAGGACTTATCAGAAGTCGAACAGACTTTTGATAAAATTATAGAGAACGCAAAAGCCTATAATCCCAAAGCAAATATTCGTGGCGTCATCATTTCACACATGGAACCCAAAGCAACAGAAGTTATCATTGGCGTAACACGCGACCCAACCTTCGGCCCAACAGTAATGTTCGGTCTTGGCGGAATTTATGTCGAAATTCTTAAGGATGTTGTCTTCCGTGTGGCGCCTTTCTCATTGGAAGAGGCTCAGCACATGATAGATGGCATCAAAACACGGGATATGCTTTATGGCGCCCGAGGGCAGAAACCGGCCAATATCGACGATCTTAAACATGCAATTTACGTCATCAGTCAACTAGTATCCCAAGTCGACGACATTAAAGAGCTGGATATTAATCCAATGTTTGCCATGGAAGACAAAGCCTCCGTTGTAGATGCTCGAATAACTCTTACCAAACAAAAATAGTTTCTTGGAAGGAAGAAATCTTTTTTCCTTTTTCTTTTACTCTTCCAAAGAATGCTTTTCAATGGTCGATAAATTAATGAAGAACAAATGCTCCCTTAAAATAGGAGAAATAGGTGGAATCAAACAATTTTCAATTTCTACTTTAAAAACGGCTTGGTCTTTTCTTTCCCGGAAAATCAGCAATTAATAGTTGATGGCAGGGGAAACCACTTTTCTTTAAAGTCAAATTTAATAATAACTCATGCACATTCAGACCATTTCGGGACATTACCATTTGCAAACCCCACCTTTGCCACCCGGGAAACGATTGACCTTTTTTATAGCCAAATGAAATCGTCTGTCCGACGGAATTTCATTCCCACAGCATTTCATGAAGAGTTAACTTTCCAACCTGAAATTGCAGGCTTGCAAGCCGAGTTTCTTCCTTCGGGACATATTCTTGGTTCAGCTTCTGTGTTTCTGAAATATCATGACAAAACAATTCTCTGTTCAGGAGACATTGGCGGCAGGGGGCTTTTGACTGTAAAGGAGCCGCTCGAGGTTAAACACACAGATATTCTTGTTGTGGAGGCAACTTTCGGAAAACCAGAATTGACCTTTCAATCCCGCGAAGAAATCGCTTTAGCAATTCTAAAATGGTCAGCAGAAGTGATTAAAGACAAGCAAAACGTCATTCTCTCAGCTGGGAAGATTGGATCTGCCCAAGAATTAATTAAACTCTTTAACGATTTCACAAAACTCCGGGTCATAACCCATGGTGATGTTACCCCTCCCTCTGAAATTTATCGGAAATATGGTGTTCCATTAGAGTTTTTTGATTCTAAGTCCGAAGAAGGAAGAGAACTCATTCGTGATGGAGAGGTGGTTATAATTCAGTCCCGCTCGAAAAAGATCGTTCCCTTCTATCTTAAAGAGCATAAGAATTTCAAAAGTGCTATTGTCACAGGAATGGCTTCGCGCTTTAATTTTAAGGACTTTGATGCCGCTTTTCCGCTATCTTCTCATGCCAGTTACCGAGAAATACTCGAGTATGTAGATGCAGTTGCCCCTGATGTTGTTTTCACATTGTATGGATTTGAAAAGCAGTTGGCAAAAGCAATTTCTCGAGAGTTGGGCATTCCGGCGCAATCCTTAAAGGGAAATAGCTTGGAACAAAACAGACTTTATGCGGCTCAAAGTAAAGAAAAATTGACTGATTTACACACAAAAACCCCCCGCGTGAGCCCAGCTATGGATGTGAGCCTTCCGAGCTCTCCAGCAACTGTACGAGTGAAAAAAGACCAAACGCTAGATGATTTTTTTAAAGAGAAAGAATGAGTTGTACATATGCTTGACTATTTTACCCTCGAGATTGACAAGATACAACCCAGTCAATTATACATAAGCAAAAGGAAGTTAAAAGCAGTCCAAAAAGTGTTCGACCCCCTCGATACCGACCTGGGGTCTTTTGGTGTTATTCCAATCAAAGAATTAAATGGGGAAATCATCTTTGTCGATGGGCACACACGTGCCCTTGTCGCCTATCTTACCGGCATGGAAACAATTAACGTTGTCTGGGAAACAGAAGAACTAGATTGGGAGATGTACGAAATTTGCGTGCAATGGTGCAAAGAAGCTGGCATACTTTCAATTGCCGATTTAGAATCAAGAATTATCCCTCACGATGATTACGAAATTTTGTGGTATAAGCGTTGTAAAGATGCTCAACAAAAACTTGCAGAAGAACGAAAAAAGCAGGATAAAATTAAAGAATAGGCAAAATTTTAGATGATTTTACCATATTTAACATCCTTTGCTTTAACAACCTCTATACCATGAGGAGAACATGCGTCTTTTATCACCTGGATTTGTGTAGCATTTAGGCTACTCCGATCTACAATGGCCAAACGCACAGGCTCAATTGTTTTGGCAATCATCTGCTCAACAATTTCAACAGTAAGATTGTCTTTCTGGTATTTTGGTAGGATATGCCCCACAGCAACCGATGTCAATTCCATTAATTCATTGAAGCGTGTAGCATAATGCCCTCCTCCAAAACAAATACTTGGGATGATCTCTTGTGTAGGCTTATTAGTACAGAGGGAAAGGATTGTTTTTGCAACCGCATGAATAGCAAAGGGATTTTGATATTCTGTGATGGTGCTCCCGACCTCAATGAAAATCAAAGGTGTCTGCATATTTGTGGGACCATGATGGGTTGCTTCGACAGTAACATCAAATGACTCAAGTTCCGGCGTTACAGCATGTTCCTGCTTCAGAGTTAAATATGCCTCGCGAATTGCTCTCGTACTTGCGACAGCCAATTCTAAAGGATTGCCCCCATAACTATTGTCTTTCCCAAGATTGCCTGGGATGTGAGTTAATAAACTTGCTCTTTGTGCTTCGCTTTTATGCCGAGAACCAAAAATTAACAAGTCAGCTCCAAGAGAATCACAATTATCAGTCTCGATTATATCCTTCTTTGAGAGAACAAGACGAATATTCTTATGCCTTAGAATTGGGTTTCCATCAAACGATTCAGAGGTTTCTTCCCAGTCAAGAAGTTCCAAAAGAGCTTTCCGAATATTCCGACCACAAATATTGACAGGTGAGGTAACTATCACAGGTTCTTTAAAAGACACTTTTCATCGCCTGGAATAAAATGCTTACAATGGGCATTTGTTTCATAAAGAATTGCCTACTCTGAATTTAAAGAGTTTTACAAGTGTTGTTTATCAAAAAGAAAATAAGAAAGGGAAAGGATCCCTTTTTTTTATATCTAATCACTCATTAAAGAGAGCATTACGGCTTTTTGTGCGTGTTTCCGATTCTCTGCTTCATCAAACACTACACTTTGTTTGCTATCTATGACTTCATCTGCAACTTCGTAGCCACGATGCGCCGGCAAGCAGTGCATAAAGATTGCATCTGGTTTAGCATAGCTCATAAGTTTGGCGTCAACGGTAAAGCCCTTAAAGGCTTTCAAGCGGATCTCCTTTTGAGCTTCATCGCCCATGGAAACCCACGTGTCAGTGTAAACAACATCGGCATCTTTCACGCCGGAAGGAATGTCGTTTGTTATCTCCAGTTTAGTGTCATATTTCTGGGCAAGAGCTTGAACTTTCTTTGTTATTTCTTCATTTGGTTTGTAATCGTCTGGGCAGACAACGGTGACATTCATACCAACTTTCGTGCAACCAATCATTAATGAATGACAAACGTTATTGCCATCGCCAACATAGACGAGCTTCAAACCTTTCAGTTTCTTTTTGTGCTCGCGGATGGTTTGGAGGTCTGCTAAAATCTGGCAGGGATGATACAGATTGCATAGGCCATTGATGACAGGGATGGTAGCATGTTCAGCCAAGGCTGTTAATGTTTCATGTTTATAGACCCGAGCCATAATTCCTCCAAGATACCGTGAAAGAACTTTAGCTGTATCTGCAGGTGTTTCACCTGTTCCGACAAGTTGTGTGTCCCGGAAACTCAGGAAGAGGGGTTGGCCCCCAAGTTCCCATATGCCCGTTTCAAAAGAGACTCGCGTTCTGGTTGATGTCTTTTCAAACATCATGCCAAGACTTTTCTTCAGTGGTTTCCGATTCGGATGACCACCGTATTTCCGATACTCTGCTTTCAATTCGTCTGCAAGATCTAATAAATAAAGAATCTCTTCTGGTGAATAGTCTAATAGTGTTAAAAGATGACGACCTTTTAAATTCATAACTCATTCCTCGTTCTTTTTAGTTCGTTTAATCTTGTCCTTCAATGAAACATTGTAGAACTGCATTAACTGCTCTTTTCACTTTCTTTCGACCGAGGAAAAGATAAACTCGGAGTTGTCTGGAGAAGGTTCATCGTTCTTAATAAAATGTTCGTTGGAACTAAAAAATGATTAGCAAAAAGCTCATTGAAAGATTTATCGTAAGATTCTAAAGAATAGTTTGGAAACATTCTTCTATTAATAAATGTGATGAGTGTTTTTAATGGGTTTTAAGAAGAAAATTATACTTTGTGGGGTGTCGTTAACAACTCTTGCAATTATATTGATACTGATAATAAATTATACTTTAGTAGCTAATAGCCTTCCCAACCCAAACAGTCTGCCCCCTCAAGAAAGCTCAGGGAAAACCGAACAAAGGAAGAACAGTTATAACAGTACCTTGCAGCTTCCGGATAGTTTCGAGCATAAAGGCAGCTTCGGCTGGTTAGAAGAGGAAATTGTTATTAGAAATCAGCCACTAAACGAACTGAAAGTCGTTGCTGATGCATTTGGTAATGCCCATATCTTTTGGTCGGGACGTTCAGGAGACGATTGGGTTCTTTATCATAAAATCAAGTTTTTAAATGGCTCATGGAGCGGCACTGACAATTTTGGAAAGACAACAACAAATTATGAGGGGTTAATGGATGTTCAAAATGACCCCTCTGGAGGAATTCATATTGTCTGGGAGACGACAAGTAATGGCATAAATTACCGCTATTTTAACAATAGCCAATGGTCCAAAATTTATTCGGTGGCTTATGGCTTGTCTCCAAAATTAGAAATTAACAATGAAAGCATTCCAAAAGTTCTTTTCCATAGCATTCAATCATACTCTCTTAATTATTATTTGGCTATTTTTAACCCCACAAAAGATGAATGGCAAACCGAAAAAATCGACATCTCACAATATTATTCATATTATATGAAAGCATTTAACTATAATTACCTCATCTCCTATGAAAATAATCTTGAAAAATCCTTTCTCTTCCAATCAATGATCTATCAACAAGGATATTGGCACCCCTCTTATTACATTCAAAATACTCTCCTAGAGAAAAAGAATATTACAGAACCATTTGAATATAGCTCTTATTATCTTGCAGAAGAAATCCCACACTCCTATTTTAAGATAGCTCAACCACTTCTCTTAAGCAATTGGGATGGGAATAGTCATTTCTTCTACCAAATACCCATGCCGGATGAAACGTTCCAACTCCATTATCAACGAAAAAGTGAAGATGGTAGCTGGACTCAAGCAAAGAAAATTTCCAGTAAATTGGCTCAAAAATGTACAATCACTGGTGTTATAGACCAAAACGATCGGATAAGTGTTGCCTGGAATTATGTCACATATGATGATGGCACAAAAGCAACATTGTATATACGAACTTTTTCACCTATTAGTAATAGTTGGGGCTCAGAAATTCCCATTACAGCGGAAGATGCATATGTACAATATCCCCACATGAATCTCGACCAAAAGGGAAACGTTCATCTTGTTTGGGTGGCGCAAAATGACACCGACGTTATTGTGTATTATCGAAAAGGTTGGGTTGATACAGATGAGGACGGCCTTGTTGATGTTGAAGAGACAGAAACATATGGCACAGACCCCTTAAACCCGGATACAGATGGTGATATGTTTTTAGATGGCCAGGAAATTAATTTGGGGTTTGACCCATTTGATCCTGATGAAGATAATGATACAATGTTTGATGGTTATGAATATTATAATGGTTTAAACCCTTATGTGAATGATACGCTGGGGGATGCAGATAATGATTCCTTATTGAACATTGAAGAATTCTTATTGGGCACTTCAGCTAATAATAGTGATACTGATTTTGATAATGTTGATGATTATAATGAAACGCGGGTCTATTTTTCTGATCCTTTAAATGTTGATTCGGACGGTGATAAGATAGATGATGGCATTGAAGTGAACGAGTTGGGTTCTAACCCTACTTCCATTGACACAGATAATGACACAATGCTCGATTGGTATGAATACGTTTATCACTCTGTCATGGATATTTTAAGCAATGATACGGCAGCTGACCCCGATGGAGACGGGCTCATCAATCTTTATGAATTTCAGTGGTCCACCTTCCCCAACCAAAAAGACTCGGATTTGGATGGGCTAACAGATTATGAAGAAGTGATGATCTGGGGGACAAAACCACTTGAAAAACACACCGATTCCGATGGATTGGTGGATGGCAAGGAGGTGGCCGGCTTCTATAGGCCCTTGAATCCAGGGGCAAATACTACCGGCTATGTACATACAAACCCTCTTTTTACTGATTCTGATTTCGATGGACTAAATGACAATGTGGAGATTAATAACGATGTTGCTCTTGATCCAAATAACAACGATACTGATGGCGATGCCATGCTTGACAGTTATGAATACCTTTTCGGCTTAGATGGTAAAAACCAGTCAGACAAGCTCTTAGATTATGACGAGGATGGCTTGACAAATTACAATGAGTCGCTTCTTTGGACTAACCCCTTTAGCAAAGATTCAGATGGAGATGGTTTCGACGATTTAGAAGAACTTTCTCTTGGCATAAATCCTGCTCTTGCAGATACTGATGGTGATGGTCTAAATGATTTTGAGGAGTTAATCTTTTTACATACCAATGCGACAAACAGTGACACAGATGGTGATGGTTTAAATGATTATCTCGAGGTGCATATTTACAGTTCAAATCCCTTGATTATAGATTCTGATGGCGATACCCTCATCGATGGTGTCGAAGTCTACTTGTATCATACAAATCCCAGTAGTAGAGACTCAGACAATGACCTTTTGGAAGATAATGTCGAGCTTGATTTCCATTCTGACCCAACAGTGATAGATACAGATAGTGATGGAATGAATGACTATTTCGAATGGTTATATGGCCTTGATCCGCGTACAGATGATTCTGGAATGGATGCAGATGGCGATGGGATTTCAAACGGTGAGGAATATATTAATCACGCTAACCCGTTGGTTTTAGATACAGATAATGATAATCTCACCGATTTCGAAGAAATTGCAGTTTATTATACACTCCCTAATGTCGTTGACACAGACGAAGATGGCCTTTCAGACTATACTGAAATCAAGCTTATTTTCACTAATCCGCATGACCTTGACTCGGATGACGATAGCATAATAGATGGGATAGAAGTGGCCCTTGGAACCAATCCCTTAATGGAAGATACAGATGGTGATGGTATTACTGATGGTCAAGAACTAATTGATGGAACAAATCCTATTGACCCTGATGATAATAAAATCAATAATCGTAATCGGTTGCTAATAATAGGCTTTATTTCAATAATTGGTTTTATTATTCTTTATTATTCCTTACCTGTAGTTATCTCAAAGATTCGGCGTGGAGAGGAATACCAATGGATCAAAGAAGGTATTAAGCTTCGACAACAAAAAAGTGATGCTTTCGTTGCAGATTCAACTGATAAGATACGAGAGGATGTATTAGAATTATCTTCTT
>DXJV01000090.1 GCA_019056785.1 Candidatus Heimdallarchaeota archaeon | reverse complement strand
CAGACATGCCGTTCTTGAGCTATGGCTTGACAATAGAAGAAACCGTTGCAAATGCAGGCCGATTGGTAAAAGAAGGTAAGGCTGAGGGTGTTAGACTCGAGGGTGCCAGCCCCACACGATTGAAAGAGATCCAAGCAATAGTAGATATTGGTATCCCGGTTCAAGGACATATTGGTCTTATTCCACAATCCGTAAATAAATTAGGTGGGTATAAGGTTCAAGGGAAAGAAGGGTCTTATTTTACTGAAAATGAACTTCTTGATTTCGCACAGAAATTAGAAAAAGCCGGTTGTTTTTCCATCATCTTAGAAGCCATTCCACGCCATGTCGCAGCAAAAATAACTTCGGCAGTTGCCATTCCGACAATCGGTATTGGTGCCGGGCCAGCATGCGATGGGCAAGTTTTGGTGTGCTATGATATGCTGGGCTGCTCGACAGGGTTCAAACCTAAATTCGTGAAAAAATACGCCAATTTGCGTGAGATTATCTTAGAAGCATCGAAAAAATATGCTCAAGAGGTCAAAGAAGGCGTTTACCCCTCAAAAGAGTATTCCTATGAGAGGTGACGATTTGCTAATTGTTATGGGCAGTGGGAGCGTTGGAAGTCTATTTGGGGGATTAGTCGCCGCTACAAACAAAGAAGTTGTGCTTGTCGGAAGAAAGCCTCACATCCAGGAAATAAACACGAAAAAATTGCGTATTATTGGTTTACATCAGCTGACCGTTAAGGTTCAAGCGTTCGATTGCGTTGAAAGCATCTGCGATTTTCTTACCAAGAAAGAAACATTCCTTCTTTTTACCACTAAAGCCCATCAAACAGCAGATGCTGCAAGGGAATTAAAAACACTGCTCCCGGAAAGTATTTTCCTTGTGGCGATACAGAATGGCTTGGAAACCGAGAAAATCATTAAACACTACTTTCCAAAAAACATCGTCCTCCGGGGCGTAACCTCAATAGGTGTTTGTCGTTCCGGACCTGGCGTTGTGAATTATACTGGCAAAGGGGAAACTTTCTTAGGATTTCATTCACAAACAGAAAAATCAATTGCAGAAAAATTGAAAGCTATTTTTACCGATGCGGGTTTAGAAACAAAACTCGAGCCAAATATTGAAGGAAGGGTCTTTACTAAAACAATTGTTAATTGTGCTTTGAATCCTTTAACTGCTATTTATCGAGTGAAAAATAAAGAAGTGCTCTTACAAAAACCGCTACGTGCATTAGCAACAAAACTCGCGCAAGAGGCATGGGCAGTTGCAAAAGCCCTCAAGATTGAGTTAACTGTGGAAGATCCTATTGCTTACACCTTCGATGTAATTCGAAAAACCGGTGAGAACACAAATTCAATGCTCACTGATATCTTAAATAAACAGAAAACAGAGATTGATTTTTTGAACGGAAAGATTGTTTCGTTGGGCGAAAAACTCGGGGTGGACGTATCCACAAATCTTGAGATTTACAATAAAATTAAAACGCTTGAGCAGTCTTTTCAAAATTGATAGTAGCTGGTAAATCACTATGCAGAAACAACAAGCCAATATCACGGATAAAATAATAGCTGAAATTTCCGAGCTTTTAGCGAACGAAAAATCTTATCAGCATGTTTTAAGTTCAATGTGTACTCCTCCTAAAGACATTATACGAACTATTGCCGGTCTTTTTGCTGAGATTAATCTTGGTGACCCAGGCCTTTTTCCAAAGGCTGTGGAAATGGAGCAAGATGTCTTGGCTGAGCTTGCGTCCCTTTTAAATGCACCACAAGGCTGGGTTGGGACAATAACTTCTGGAGGGAGTGAATCCAATCTCCTCGGCTGTTGGGCTGCACGGCATTGGGCTCGAAAGAAGAAAAAGATTCAGAAGGGAACAATTCTATTGCCTCTGTCTGCTCATGTTTCGTTCGAGAAAGCACGAGACATTTTGGATGTTAAAGCAAAGTGGATTGGTCTTGATGAGCATTTTCAAATGGACATTACTCGAGTTCAAGAAGCAATTACAAAAGATACTTTTGGAATTGTTGGCATTGCTGGTACAACTGGCACAGGGGTTTGTGATAATATCAAAGCTCTTAGTGATCTTGCAGAGGACCACGAGCTTTTCTTACATGTTGATGCTGCACATGGGGGAACTATTTTCCCGTTTCTTTCTGAGCTGGGGTTATCAGCACCAAGTTTTGCCTTTGAAAATCCCGGAGTGAAAAGTATTGGTGTTGATACTCATAAAATGATGGGCGGTCTGATTCCCGGCGGCTCGATTATTTTCCGAGAAAAAACCTATACAGAGGCTATTGCCAAAAACATTTCTTATCTCTCGGATTCAAGCACACAACAACTGACTGTCACAGGTACTCGTCCCGGGAATTCTGTGATTGCCTCGTGGGTTCTCTTGAAAAAACTCGGGAGGGAGTATATGCTGGAACGAGTGCGCAGCTGCATGGAAAATACTGCTTATTTTGTTCATCAATTGGAGCAACTCGAGGAAATCAAATTGCCATTTCAACCAACAATTAATATTATTGGATTTAGATGTACATCAATTGCAAATGAAGAGCTAGCTATGAACCTTCGTAAAAAAGGTTGGGCGTTATCAATTTATGACCAGTGGCTGCGAATTGTCGTAATGCCTCATGTTTCAAAGGAGACCATCGACCTTTTCGTAGCAGATTTAAAAAAGAGCATACAAGGTGAAAGATGAAATGTCCGGATACAAACCTTCGATACATTCATCAAAATTCGAAATAACTGCAACAAAATCGCAGCTCTTAGCAGAGAAAAAAATTGTCATCGGAATGACCGGAAGTGTTGCTGTTGTTGAAATCGTGAAATTAACTCGAGAGTTGATGCGGCATGGCGCTGAAGTGGTTATTGCAATGACAAAAGCAGCTCTCGACCTTATCCAACCGGCTTTACTCGAGTGGGCAAGTGGAAATCCTGTTATAACTGAGTTGACGGGTGAAATTGAGCATGTTCATCTTTGTGGGGAGCACCCCGATAAAGCTGATTTGTTGTTGATCGCTCCCTCAACAGCAAATACCATCGGAAAAATTGCCGCTGGTATAGACGATACTGTAGTGACAACTTTCGCAACAACTGCTCTTGGAACGGGAGTGCCAATCGCAATTGTTCCAGCAATGCATAAAACGATGTACAATAATCCCATTGTCATTGAAAACATCGAGAAATTGAAAAAAATCGGAGTGACTTTCATCGGCCCACGAATGGAAGAAGGAAAAGCAAAAATCGCCACTACAGAAGAAATAATTGAAGGCGTTATCACTCTTCTCACTCCAAACGATCTTGCAATGAAAAAGGTGGTCGTCGCTGCCGGTCCTACACGAAGCTGGCTAGATGATGTTCGGTTTATTAGTAATCCCAGCAGTGGAAAAACGGGCATTGCTCTTGCATTAGAGGCAGCAAGTAGAGGGGCAGAAGTTGTATTATTACTTGGACCAACAACTGAAAGGGTACCAAATCAAAACATAACAATTAAACGATTTGAAACGCCAGAGGAGCTAATAAACATAATAAATGAGCTAAAAACAATTGACCTGTATATCTCCGCTGCGGCAATTGGTGATTATCAAACAATTAAAAAAGAGGGGAAAATCCCCTCAAAACAATCATCATTGAACTTACAGTTGGCACCAACCCCAAAAGTCATCAAACATGTAAAAACAAAATTTCCAAAGACAACAATTGTAGGATTCAAAGCAGAAGCTAATGTTAGTCGTCAAACACTAATTAGTAGAGCGAAAAAGAGTCTAGTGGAGAATGGTTTAGATTTTGTTGTTGCTAATTTTGTTGCAAAAGAGGAGAAAGGTTTTGCCACCGAAAAAAATGCTGTCATTCTCATTACAAAAGATGGAAAACAACATGATATTCCTTTAACCTCAAAAAGAGAACTTGCAAAAAAAATTCTTACAATAATTGCCCCCCTTTTAGACTGAAATACACTTCCCCACAAAAAAATTAAAAATGATGTTGCGACAAAAAAAATAAACTTTACCAGCTATTATAACAATTAAGGAGATATGTCAATTTGGTTGATTCTACCCCTTTTTTAATTATAAATCCTAATGCAGATGATAAACGTCTGAGAAAACAACTGCCAAAGATCCACAAATTGGCCAAAGAAATTTTCGGTGATTATGCTTTTGAATTAACTACTAAAATTGGCGATGGTATTCCCATTGCACGGAAAGCAAAAGAAAATGGCTATAATCTACTTGTCGCGATAGGTGGGGATGGAACCTTAAATGAAGTTGTCAATGTTGCTGCCGAAACAGATTTACTTGTTGGGATGGTTCCGGGTGGTAGTGCTTGTGACAGTCATAAGACCCACGGCATTCCACGCGATTTTGAACGTGCTTTCCAGATAATTGATGAGGGCTATTATGAGCGTTTTCCTATGGGATTAGCCCAGGGCGATACAAAACGTTATTTTATTGAAATGATTAATGGTGCATTTATCGGGGAAACTTCTGCTGCTCTTGCCGATCGCTTTGAATGGGCACATACTGAGATCGGCTATGGTTATGCAGCAATTCGCATCGCTTTGGAATACAAACCAAAGTTTTCGAAAGTAGTAATTGATGATAAAATCGTTCGAGAAGTAAATCTCTCTTGTTTTGCCGTTGCTCTAACGGATGTCATCAGCGACTTTGAAATGCTCCCCGGCAATCATCCTCGAAAGGGGGATTTTGCCATAATTCTGGTGAAGGATCTTACTAAATGGAAGCTGGTTAAACTTGTGCTCAAAGCTACCAATGGGAAGCATATCCCTCATAAGAATGTTGAGATTCTTCGAGGCAAGCATATTGTTGTTGATAGCACCGTTCCGCATACCTGGGAAATAGAAGGTGAAATTCCCAGCAAAAAGACCACTCATATGGAAATTTCTTATATTCCAGATGTAATTAACTTAATTATCCCCAAGGGCTGGAAATACGGCATGCGGAAAAAAGAACGAGCAAAAGCGAAAAAACGGGTTCAGAAAGGACTGCCGCCTTTCCCCTAATTTTTCCATGTCTTTGTGCCGGTTTTTTCTCGGGCACCTAATGCTTCCAAAACAAAAAAGGCAATGTAGGATATGACGAGTAAGAGCACCCCAATGGCGTTTGCTTCTCCAAAAAGTCGGACACTTCGCAAACGATAAAGCACCACCGTTAAAGTGCCAATGTTATTATTAATATTCGCAAAGAAGTTTGCTGTTGTAAATTCTCCAATACTAATGCCAAGTGCAAATGCAAACCCAGCAAGGAAGGAACGGAGTAATAGTGGCAGGTAAATTTTCCGGAATTTGTACAATTGTTTTGCACCCAGTGTTCTTGCAGCGTCAATAATTTCAGGGTCGATCATCCCTAATCCATTAAGCAATGCCCGTGTAATGAAGGGGTAGCCAAGCAGTCCTTGACTAATGATTATGAAGAGCCATGGGTGATTGGCAAAAAAACCCGCATTGATAAATGTCTGAGTTATTCCTAAAGAAAGGGTGACAGAAGAAATCGTCAGTGGGAGATAGGTGAGCATTTCAATGGAAACAGCACTTTTTTTCCGGTGGCTTCTCCCGAGAAAAGCAATGGTTATTAACGCTAGAATACTTGCCAGAACGGCTGCTCCTGTTGCAAATGCAAGCGTGTTAAGGATTGCCTTCCCGACAGAAATTCTGGCAGCTGAGGTGATGGCCTGCGTGAAGAGTGTTTTAAAATTGTTTACAAATTGTGCTGTGTGAGGGTCCCAAAAAGAAGTAATTATTATGCTTACGATCGGTGCTAACTCGAGGATCAAGCCTAAAACGAAAATAAAGAAGAGAGCAATGTTTTTAGGTTGTTTGAAAAATCTTCTCCCTCCAAGGCGTTCGAGAGGGTTATCTGCGGTTTTGCCACTTTTTCTTCGTTCACTTTTCTTTCGAACAAAGAATAAATACCCTATTATCACCGCGAAGATTACTAAGGTTTGTAAGAGGGCTAAAATTGCCGCTATATTTGGTTCATGCTCGAAATATTCAGCATAGATCTGTGTTTCTGTTGTTCTGAAAAGGTCAAGAGCACCTAAAATTAAAACGACACCATAACTCAGAAAACTGAATACAAAAGTTAAAACCGATGCAGTCAAAATTGGCGGCAGGAAAAGTGGTAAATAGACCCGGAGTAATTTGTGCCATCCCTTACTCCCAAGCGTTTTTGCAGCGTCAAGAACATTGTGGTCAAAGTTGCGATAATACGCTGAAAAGTAGTGGACAAAGAGTGGGATGTTGTAAAATGCATGTGCGAGAATGATGGAAAGAAGAGGTTGCCCAAAAAGCCCTTGCTCACCAAAGATGGTGAGAAAACCCATGCCTACCAGTACAGATGGTAAAACAAAGGGAACAGTAAAAAACGTCATAAGCACTTTCCTTCCGGGAAAAGTGTATCGTCCGAAAAAATAACCAACGGGGAGTCCTATTATAAGCGACAATGCGGTGCTTAGAATTGCCTGTGCAAGTGTAAAAGCGAATATTTTATAGTAGTAGCCATCTTTCAGAACGAGCCATAAATAACTTGTCGTGAACCCATTGTCATCTCGAAAGCCGGCAATTAACACCGAGACTACCGGAAAGAGGAGGAAAAGAGCAATGAGTGTTAAAGGAATGAGCAGTCCGAAAGTTCTCATTGCCTTACTTTTTGTAGCATTCAAGTGCACGGGCGGTTTCACCTTTTAATAACCCATTAATATTATGGTATAATAAATTTTAAACATAAGTACTAAAATAACTTTCTACAAAAAGTTAAATTGGTTTACAAGGCAGTGTTAAAGTATGCCATCTATAAGAGTTCGCAATATCAGTAAAAAGTTCGAAGACAGCATTGCAATTGAGGACATTAGTTTTGATGTTCAAGAAGGCGAGCTCTTAACGCTCCTAGGACCAAGTGGTTCTGGGAAAACAACTGTTTTGCGCCTTATAGCCGGACTAATAAAACCTGATACTGGCCAAATATTGTTTGATGAAAAAGACATTTCAGGTATTCCTACGGAAGAACGCAATATTGGTTTTGTCTTTCAATCCTACGCGTTATTCCCCCATTTGACTGTAGCGGAGAATATCGCTTTTGGTCTAGAAACGCGTGGTTGGAGCCGTACTGAGAAGGAGGACCGGGTGC
Organism: Candidatus Heimdallarchaeota archaeon; assembly: GCA_019056785.1. Lineage (GTDB taxonomy): Archaea > Asgardarchaeota > Heimdallarchaeia > JABLTI01 > JABLTI01 > JABLTI01. Next base: position 1,068 of record DXJV01000090.1, on the reverse strand, counting down.
GAGAGCTACTTCAGTTGGTGGGACTCGAAGGAAAGGGGAAACGATACCCCAGGCAATTGAGTGGTGGTGAACAATCTCGTGTTGCACTTGCTCGAGCAATCGCCCCGAATCCCTCGCTCTTACTCCTAGATGAACCTCTTTCAGCTCTTGACGTTTCTTTACGAGAAAACTTGCGAAAGGCTATCAGAGAAATTCAGCAACAGGTGAAAATTTCGACTGTGTATGTAACACATGACCAGGAAGAAGCAATGGAAATTTCAGATCGAATTATTATTTTAAATCATGGTCGAATCGTTGAAGTTGGTACTCCTCGAGAGCTTTATTTACAACCCAAAAAAGTTTTCACAGCACAATTTTTGGGCATCTCGAATATTTTTTCAGGAGAGTTAGAACCGGAGACCAATGGTTTCAAGCTAAAGACTTCTTTTGGTGCGTTATTTCTTTCTTCGACCTTTCCAGGAAAACAGACAAACTTGACTTTTGCGATTTTCCCAGAACGCCTTATCCTTTCCACAACTCCAACTAAAAAACAAAATGAATTCGAAGTGACCATACGAGAAGTGAATTTTACTGGCGCAGTTACCTCCATTACTGTCGAAGTAAAGAGTATACCAATAGAAGTTCATCTCACCAGTAACATTAACGCCAAGGATAAGTATCAAAATGCTCACCTTTATTTAACTATCCCAGAAGAAGCCATCATTGTTCTTGAAAATGAAGCCTAAAAGAATGAAAGACTTTCGAAAGCTTGTTAACAAAGAATAGTATAATACAAAAACTGCTTGTGACCTAACGAGTTTCTTTTTTCTTTTCTTTCACTTATTTTTCTTTTTCAACATATGAATAAGAACGATAAAATCGACAGCAAGAAAAGAGGTTGCCGGTAAAAGGAAAAGGGTGCTATAAAGAAGTATAGTAGTAGCTTCCTCTTCAACTAAACGATAAACCTCCAAACCATCCCAACCATCAGCAATGAAGATCGTTCCATCCTCTCTTACAAAGACATCAAAGCAAAGCCCTCTATAGTGGTCTCTAACGGCAGCGACTTCCTTGGGCTCAGAAGGATTG
>DXJV01000006.1 GCA_019056785.1 Candidatus Heimdallarchaeota archaeon | reverse complement strand
TACAATTCTATTCTATCGGAGGAAAATGGGGCTATGCAATCATTCGGCTTCAGGATTCCAACAAAGAACTTAAGGTCCGTCTAGTGAAAGCCAAGAAATTGGATGACTTTCCGGCTACAAAGAAATATACGTGGGAAGAGGTACCTGTTGAATACATTAAGAATTTAAGCCAAGTCCAAAAAATCAATTTTAAACCAACAGATAACTTTCAAATTATTGCTAATAAAATACTTGAGGAACTGGATAAAATTAAACAATTAAAAGAGGACCGGGAAAGAGAAGCAGAAAGTAGTGAACCCCCAGAGTAAAAAGCAAGGCGCGCTCGTCTTTCTTAGGTTGACCTATCATTTGTTTCTTCTTTTTCGGAAATCGTTTTCTTTCTTTTCCAGAGGTAGAAGAAATACTGGAGGAAGATTGTAACTAAAAATGCCAGGACGGTGGAAAAGAGAACATCAGAAGCATAATGGACACCAATTCTGACTCGCGAAATGGCAACGAAAACCCCCCAGAAAAACACTGCGACAATTGTTCCAATTCGCTTTGGATCTTTAAATGTTCTATCCTTGACAAGGAAAAGAAGCGGGAGCAACATCCAACCCATTGCAGTGTGCCCTGAAGGGAAACTCGAGTGTGGGCTTTTTGGTCTAACGGGTAAATACCAGGGGGTAAAATTGCTGAAATCGGCCGATAAATCACGAAAACGAACTCGCCCCCAGAGGTATTTTAAAAACTGGACGAAGATTAACGGATTAATTACCGCCAAAAGGATTACTGCGCCGGCTAGTTTGCGATAAGGACACCAATCACGTGAGAAGGTTACTCCGGCAAAAATTGCAGGAGGAAAAGAAAGGAAAGCACTAATAATTGCCATTTTGTTATTCGTATCAATGACCCCATAGATCATTACGCCCAAACTTATAGCAGAAAGAATAAATGAGGGGATCTTCTGGAGTTTAACCCGTTTTATAGACCCTCCAAAAAGTATCCCAAGAGAAATACCTATAAGAGCATACCCAGGTGCCTCACCAAAATCTGCACCAAATTTTCCCCACCACGAATTAAAGTTCACAAAAGCTTGAGAAATTTGCAAATCATACAAACCAAAAATTATTGCTAAAATAATCCACGGAATCATAATTGCATTCAAGTATTTTAGAAAGAAGGCTGCCGTGGGTCGCTCTTCCAGAATCATTTGTAAATATGTTTCTTTATTTTTAATAAATTTTAAGGAAAGGAAGTTTGGAATTGGCTGCACATCAAAAAAAGAACTGATAGATAAATAATTATTGTTCATTTGTTCTTAATAGGAATAGTTATTGCTGGTAAGAAACCATGGGCTTTTTTCCCATTTCCCCACTTCTCATAATCGCCCTCCTCCTGATCGTTAGTCAGTACATCCTTAGGCGCGGTTACAGGTTTTTCGGGGAGTATCTTTATTGTCCCAATCTTTTCTATCATTCTCTTCAATTACAACGTCCCCTTTACTACAATTGTTGGGAGTAGTGCCGCCGGGTGCTTTATTAATGGCTTAATTTCGACAATTATAAACATGCGCCGGCGAGAGGTCGATTGGTTTCTGGCACTTATTTTCGAGGTGCCAACAGCCGCCGGGATTTTTTTGGGTGCATTTTTAACGACCCGAATTGACGAACGGATAACGACCTCTATTTTTGCAGCTTTTGCGATAACACTTTTTCTCCGCATTTTTCATGAAAAACGCCACGCAAGAGAGGTTTTTAGTATTGAAAGAAATGGTGTGACTCTTACTGAGGAGAATGATGGGGGCGAAAAGGCAAAAACACCTTCTGGAATGTCCCCTCCTTCAGAGGAAGAGGAGAGTGCAACAGCAAAAAAAATTGCTGTTGACAAGCGAGCACGAAAGGAGATTCATAAACAAAAATCATTCATTCATCGCCTTGCTTCTTTCGGACCAAAATGGCGCATTGAACGTGAAACCTATTCCTATTCAATCAATATTTTCATGTTAATTGCTGTCGCTCTTGCAATTGGTTCCTTGGCAGGCATGGTGGGTTGTGGTGGTGGCTGGGTGAAAGCCCCGGTCCTCATCTCAGGTTTTGGCGTGCCATCTTTAATAGCGATTTCTACCGGGATGCTTATGACTACCATTACGCTCCTTTTCACAGGGGTCATTCATATTATTTGGGGGCAATTTGCCTTGTGGTTATGGACCATTATCGCCATTGGAAGTGTTTTTGGTGCCTTCATAGGCTCTGCATTAAAGCGTCGCTTCTCATCTAAAGCTCTCCAGCTAACAATGATAGTTACCCTGACAGCGATAACTATTTTGCTACTCGTTAAAACGTGGCTGGGCCTATGAGCTTGTTCCAAATGATCCACTCTACAAAATGATTCAAGAAACGATTAACGAGTCTGACATGATTTTTAATACCTGAGTAAAAAATAATGAAAAGTATTTAAAATAAAATTCCCAATAATTATTTGACTGAAAGATGTGGGAGTTCCCAAAGAAATTCATTCCAATTATTTTTTGTTCTATTATTTTGTTTAATATAGGAAATTATGGTTACAACCCTTCTGAAACAAAGGCGAAAACAGAGCAGCCTTTTCTTCAAGAGATAAACACCCCCCCGTTGGCTTACTCAGCCGGCTATGAAAACTCTGGACCAATTGAAATCACCTCAGACGAAGACTGGGGGGCTTTTCCAGGCTCAGGGACGGCTCAAGACCCCTACAGAATTGAATGGTTGTGGTTCGAGCTGACAGAACGCCTTCCAGCGATTTCTATAAATGGTACTACCAAACACTTTCTGATTAGCCATTGTTATTTTGAGACGGATTTCAAAGGTATCTTTCTTTATGCTATAGCCAACAATACAGCAACAATTGCCAACAATATCTTCAATGGCAATAATGCAAATGGTATTGTAATCATCCATTCAAATTTCGTCCGGGTCGAGAATAATACCGGGCGATTGGACCATGTAGGCATTCGTGTTTCTTATAGTATTGGTACTGTGCTTGTCAACAACTCTTTTTATGGGGGAATTTCTTTGGACTACTTAACTGCCAGCGGAACAGGATTTACCTATTGTCAGAATGCCACTATTATTAACAATACTTTCAACTTCTTTAACAGAGGGATTTATGCTAAGAATTGTTCGAGGTTTCTTATCGCAAATAATACAGTTCTAAACACGAGGGAATATGGCTCGATCTATCTCACTTGGTCGAATGAAATGACCGTGAAAAACAACTACATCTACAACAATCTCTTCTCGGATGGTATTCGATTATATGACACAAATAACTCCTTGATTTGTTTTAACACAATCATTGCTTGCGCAGATTATGGAGTGGCATTAATGGCAGGAGCGATGAATAACACGGTCCATCACAATAATTTCCTGTACAATTATGGCTATGGCTCTCAGGCATTGGATTCGCAATGGCTTAGGAATAACATTTGGTTTGATAACAATACGAAGGAAGGAAACTTTTGGTCCGATTGGGGCGGAGAAGGCAACTATAGCATTAGTGGGTGGGCTCTAACCATTGACCCTTATCCGCTAGCGACAATGGTTAATCTAACGATGGATGATATCATTCTTCCGAACAACGCAACAGATGACCTTCTGGAGGAAAATGACTACGAAAGAAATGCTGTAAGAATAACAACAGAAAAAACATACAACCTTATCGTCGCGGATGTAGACCTTTACCTGATAAATCTTAGCGCCGGAAAAAACTACACCATTAATATTAATACGGAGACAACAAGTGGGCTGGAATGTTACTTGATAGATAGCGGTTTTATGCTTGGATTATTTGATGTTTTGGCAGGGGGAAAGGCAAAAGAAGGCAAACTACAATACACTTTTGAGATAAAAAAAGATGGAGATTACTACCTCCTCGTCTTTAATGATTTGGAACACTACAAGACAGCATTACCAGCACCTTATTCCTTAGAAATCACCGCTCGAAAAGAAGTAACAACACGTCTCGGAGGAGCAATATGGGCAGTAATAACCGGAGCTGGAATAACTCTTTGCCTTTGTTTTAGAAAAAAGAAAACATAAGAATTTCCCAATCTTTTTTTTCAGAACATCAGCCATTAAAGATAAATCAAATTTCGGAGCAAAATCTAAAGCTAATCTTCTCAATTGAAATCTGCGGGTTTTTTATATCGTCCTACCTTAATCTTGTTAAAAGAAAGTTATTCTTTCCACGAAAAAATCGAATGGTTCAAAGTAGGTCAGAAGAGAATAACCAATATGACTTTGCTCTCAAGCGCTCTTTGATTTATAGAGGTGGTATGTACAAATGTCATCTCTCCACAAGCATATTAAGAATACCTTTGCTCCAACACAGGCAAGAAAAGTTTTGCAGTTGGAAGAAGAGAAGGCAGCTGTTTCTAAACTGATGCAAGAGTTCATGTAAACTTGCTCTCCAGAGCAACTCAATCTCATTCTCGAATTTGTAATTGAAAATGAACAAATCCATCCCAAAAAAAGAGTTTGATCTTGAAAAGGTTTCTCACTCATGAAGAACCACTTCTCCGAGAAAAAGCAGTGCAGTTTCTTGAACCTTTTTTAAAAGAAAAACTTGTCCCGTTAGTAAAACCGTTAAGAAATGACCCTTCTTTGGCTGTTCAATCAAGAGTACTCTGGGTCCTGGCAAAATACACACGAGAGAAGGAACTCACAGAACAGATAATGGACGCTTTGAATAAAGTCGTGGAAGATACAGAACAGATTTTTCTCGCAGCAGCGCTCTATTTAATTGACAATTCGCCACAATCAAGAGAAATGCTCTTCGTAAAAGACTTCTTTTGCAAACACTTCTTTGATTGCAAAACAAATACCTTGAAAGTGCTTATAACCGGAAGTGAGGGCTATGCAGCTCAACTCATTGGGATGATCCTCGGGGAAGCAGGAATCCCACTATTTGAAACAGGCTCTTTAGAAGTTTATAACCTCCTCTGGCTCATTAAATGAGTGTGTCACTATAATTGACAAGTTATTTCTGAGGTGTTTATGTAGCTCGAACCGGCAAAGCTATTAATAAGAAAGAATAAACTAAGCTGGTAGGTGTTAAGTATTTTGCCGGTTCTATCTTGGCAGAAGGACCCCCTTCTCTTTGATGTTCATCCAAAAGAATCAAACCAATGGCTAAATGCAAATGAATTATTAGAATCGGGACGTAAGAAAGAAGTTTTCATTGCCGATGGTGAAATTCTTAATCTCTACCCAATTATGATCCGACGGAACGATTTTCTTCGGCGAAAGGCTTCTGACAGGGTACTGGCGCGCTTTCCGTTTCTCCGGCTTACCACTGAGGAGCGGGAAGTGTTCGAACGATATGAGCTCCTCGTTGCTGAACGATTGCGAAACTATTTCTATTTTTCAATTGATCGCAGAATTCTGGAATGGCGGTCGTTGCTACGCCATTATCTCAAAGAGCGCGGTGCAGTACCATTGCCATTTCTCCGGTGCTTACCATCTCCTTCCTCCCCCTTCCTCCGAGACAGGCTTTTCGAATCTGCCCGCGGTGAGCTATTTACTCTGCCATCGACCCTCACACCTGAGCTTGCTTACCTTTGTGGGGTTATCAATGGGGATGGAAGTTTGTCGAAATATATCTTGAACATTGTCGATTTTTCATTGACGAATATTCAGCAGCTCCAAGAACGTTTTACTCGACTATTCAAACTGCATGGAAGAATCCAACAACAAACGGAAAACTGCCCAACACTTATTATCACTAATCTTTGGGTAGTACGACTCTTCTCCTTTCTTACAGGGCAACCTATTAGTGGAAAGAAATATGCCACCTTGCGTGAACCTCTCCTTTATCGGGGTAACGCTTCTTTGCGTTCGGCTTATTGGTCCGGTGTTATGGATACAGACGGGAGTTATACTCAAAATAGAGTTATCTTAGCAAGTGCTAGCGAGAAATTTGCTCAAGACTTTGTTCATTTCCTTTTAGACCAAAACATTCAATCGTCTTTTAAGAAAAGGGGGGATAATACGTATCAAGTTTATATTCCAAGAAAGTACCATCAAAATTACAAAGACAAGATGCTTTGTTATCATCCTGAAAAAGTCAAAGACTTCCTAAAGTTGAGAGAAGGGAAAACGAAGAATCCAACACAACCAAGAGTTTTTGTGGATTTTAAAAAAGAAGCCATTATTCATGGCTATTTCAATTTTCACCTTTTAAAAGAGATGCAAATAACCGGTTTAGGTAGCTACCTTCGGCTCAGTCGAGGAAATGCCACCCTTGTTAGTTTTGCAAAGAAATTGGGCATTACACCCAGCTTTCTTCAGCAACTTGAACATGGGAAAAGTGCTATTGCTATTGGAATTTTATCTAAACTGCTCAAGATAAAAAACGAATCGCTCCTCTCTTTCCTTACCAAACAAGTAAGCACCATTCGTTTTCGCAAATATAAATCAATACCCGTAAGATTAGATTTACAACCATCTGCAACGCTAAGACGAATCATTAAACAAATGGTTTTTTATCAGAAGGCTATATTAATCAAGTCTACTGACCCCTCATTCTTAGCTAAAATTCAAAAACACTTTGCAGTTCAGTTGACCGGTAAATACTTGAAAAATAGTACTATTAGATACTTTCTTACTACTTTCTGTAATTTGCGTGTTCTCTCCGAAGGATCTAAAGCCGGCTTTTGAAGGTTCTTTTATCCTCTAGCTAAGAGGGAGCAAAGTTCTGCTTTTTCTTTTTTGGTTAAAATATTTGTGGCCTTGTTATTCCAAATAATCAGATAATAAGAATTATTCACATCATTTTCATTAGAAATAAGAGTATATTCATTCTTTTCTTTATGAGCCAATCTCTCTGGCCTAGAGTATAAACCTGACCCTAAAATTACTGCCAACAATTTTGGATGATCAAGGATAATCTGCATACTCTTTACGACAATTTCATCAAAATCCTCATTGCCATTTAAATCATTCAAGAAAAAGAGATTTGGCTCTGTAATCATTAGTAGACTATTCTCTGAGTTCCTCAGATTTTCTTTCATTTTAGAGTTGATTTTTCCCATAAAAGAGGATATTGCGCTTTCTAGAAGATTGCTCTCCAATTGTATCGTATTGATTTGTGTATTGTTTTCATCACACCATTTTTTTATTTCTTCCCTTTTCTTTACATGTCCAACGACATATTTTAGAAGATGATTTATCTTCCCACTAATGATGGTTTCTTCTTTAATGGCTGTTCTTATAGTTTGATCCAATATTACGTTTATGCTTTTTATGGTCTCTTTTGCAAGGTATGGGGTTAATAAAACAATAGCAGAATCAAATTGCGATCTTCTCAAGTCATTTTTAAAGAAAGGTTCATTCAAAAAGAAGTAAGCATTAAGAAAATCAGTAATGCTCTTTTTTGGTTCTTGATGAGTTATTTCAACATCAAAAGCTCTAGAGTACATTGTGACTGCTACATCAGGCTTTTTTTTCTGTCTCCTAGGGTATAGTTCAATAGTAAAATTACTTTGAAGGAATTTATCAATATAAACTAATTCGTTTAGTACACCGCTTGAAGCATTTCTATTTTTAATCATTTTGATAAAGAAGGTTAGCGCTTTTATGTTCTTTGAGCCTTTGATAAGAACTGGCAAACCATTTTAACCAAAGAAATCGATGTCTGTTTAATGTGCTGTTTTTCACCAATTGTTGAGGTAAGAAATGCGAATCTTGGGTATCTAATAAGAAATTATTATCAAATTCATTTTTTAAAAACATAATAGCATCAATAATTTCCTGTTTCTCCTTTTCATCCATATTATCCATCTTACATAAACGAATTAATCGATTCCAAGAAAAGATATAGGAGACACTATCCGAGTTATTCATTTCTTCCATTTCCCTTAAAATGTAAGTTTTGCTTTAGTCTTAGGAATGTTAGTCAATTTTTATTAAACTTACTCTCTTAGGAGAAGAAATTTACATTTAAAGAGAATGAAGAAATTCATGACCTTACAAGAGGGGTATTTTTTCTCGTTTTAATGATTTAGAAGGCAATTTTGCTAGTTTTATGATTTTAAATACCCCCTATTTTTGTCTTATTGGGAATTTTTTACTCCTTTTATCGTTTTTTCTTCTATTAGTCAAGATAATCCGATTTTTTTACCAGTATTTGAACTTTTTTTTGAAAAATTTACCAGTATTTACCAGTTTTTTCTTTTTTTTTTACCATAATAACCTATTTCTTTCATACAATGTCACATATTTAGCTTTTTATAAAGAAAATTTACTTTCTTTTCTTTGGGAAAAGTGATGGTCTCTAGAACTATTGATAATTTAGATCAAACATCCACAATTTTAGAAGGCCTAAAGCACTTTAAGATCACTTCTTCGATGGAAGAAATTCTTCTAACATTATTGTTTCTTTGCATCATTGAAAATAAATGGTCCGTAACTGGTTTTGTACAAGCTCTTGTTAAAATTACAGGGCGAACCCCAAAAACTATTGGGGTAACTTTACAAAAACTTGACAATATGAAAATTATTGAATATGGGAGAGATGGCCAAAATCGGAGAATAACTATAAACTTTACAAATGAATTTGTTCAAACTCTTTTGGTTACGTTATTTGGGTTTACTGAACAGAATACAAATGATGATATCGATGAACATCCCCCTTTTAAAAGAGGATTTTTCCCTGCAAATGTGAACTTTTCTGCAGCTATTGAGCAAATTAACAGATTGATAAAAAACACTGATGAAGAGATTCAAGAGATAAGGGGGTATCTCCAATGGATTTCAGAACAAGAGCAATGGGTAAAAAAAGTAAAGGACGTTGATTTTGATGACCCAATAGAACTTGAACAGAATCCTTTGTATCAATTTGCTGAAGAAATAATTTTTGGATTCAGGCGCGAAGAAAAAAATCATGTTAATGGGCTCACAGTGTCCTTACAAAAAGAAATTATTCATAAGAAGTTAGAATCTGAACGTTTGCAAATTCCTTGGCTATTAAATGCAATGGTAAATAGAGGGTTAAATATTGAGGAGTTTTAAGAAATGGGGTTACAGTCTTTACTTATGGAAGCAATTGAAAAATTAGTTCCATTTAGAAAGAAAGGATTCGAAGGGTTATCATGTAAAGAAATAGCGTTAAAAGTAGGAAAATCTCCTTCGTATATTAATAAAATTTTAACAAAATTAGTCTTGAAAAACAAGATTTATTGTCAGTTAGAAAAAAGGAATGTTCAAAGAAAAGTCTTAGTTTACTATAAACGAGAGAAGACATCATTTAAAGAAGAAGGCGCTAACAAAGTAAGCAGTAAAAGATGTGGCTTATGTCAACGCTTTACGCTGGTTCGTCGTTGTGTGTTGTTAGATCTTGCTTATAATAAAAGTTTGCTTTTTGATGCTAAATTAAAAGCTAGAGCACAAAAAGATGTTTTATCTTCCAACACACCGGCGTGTGAATATTTTGATTTGAGAGTTAATGGACATGTAAATTCCATGGAAGTAAATAGTTTTATTAAAAAAAATACTTCACAAGATTTCTTGTTTCATTGCCCAGTGGAACGATGCAAAAAAGTTATCTTTGAACAAAGTGAAGCTTTGAGCCATTTTAAGATTGGCGCAGCAACTTTTTATTGCCCCCATTGTGGGTCGCCAATGAGGATGAGATTTAACAAACACTTAAAACGCTATGAGATAATCTATTGGGACGCTAGATTTGATATTTTAGCTAAGGACTTTAGGAAACTAACAGGGAGCCTTTTGGAATGGAGAAGTTCAGCAAAAAACTTTGGAATATCAATTGACAGAGATGCTTACTACCATATAGATTTAAAAAATGAGGTTATTTTTCTTGCCGGAACACCAATAATAGAAGACAACTTAGAAAAAGTGTGCTATTTCCCTTTAAAAAAGATTGACTTTATTAGCTGCAATCGATGGCCAACATACTTTGATTTGAAAAAAAAACTTCATAGTGAATACACAAATAATAACTTTGAGAGAAAGGGCTTATTTGAAAAAATAACTATTTATGAGCCACGCATACCACCCCAAAGCTCTGAGCCTTCTGAACTAGAAATTGGTGGGAATGAAATCTTTATTGCAACGGGTATCTGCAACTCTATTTGTTTAGAGGGAAACTTTCGCTCACGAGAAGCTATCTTGGAATATAACGCAATAACAACTGGAAGAAGCAAAGAACTCTATTTAACTGCAAAGAAACGATTACAAAGGTATAAAGAAATGGTTAGAATACCTCGTGAATTGGATTTCAAATATTGGCAACAATTAGAAGGAGGTGGAGGAAGTATAATGTTCAATCCCTTTAAGGAAGAAGCCAAACACTTTGGTTTTTTCTCTTCATCACGTGAAAAGGCTAGGATGGTTCGAGGGGAGCACTTTCTTCCATTCGGGCTGGACTATGCCCGTTCGAAATATGATTGTGCCATTAATAGTATTAATCGTAGAATTGCCAACACTATAAAAGAAGCTGTATACAATAAACTTGGGTTTGCTTTTGATGGTTTCCGAGGTTGGTGTCATAGAAACTATTCGAAAGGACTTTTTTATGATGATTTTGAATCCGGAAAGCTAGTAACCATGCTTTGTATCAATGCTGCTATTAGAGAAGAAAGGTTATTACCAAGCCACTTTTTCGAGCGAAGAGGAAAAAGATATGATTTACTCTATTGCCTTATGCCTGAAACAGAGGGAGACGCAGTTATTAGGCAAATCGCCAAAGAGGTTTTACAAATGAAAGTCATTACTTTTGATGAAAAAAGAGTCACTCTACTAAAGGCGTATGAGAAGAACATTCTATTGCGTCAGAAGTTATATTTTGAAGTACCAATTAGTTCTGCAAATATTATGACTTTTAACAAAGAAACAGGACAATATTATACCGCTTGGAAATTATTACAAGAAATAAAAAATGTTGACTATTTACCAAGAAAAGTAATTTATGCTCTAAAGAAGCATCTAAAGAATTTCTTGAAGGAGACTCCTTTTCATCCATTGATGATTCAAGAGGTGTTGCCAAATTAAGAGTGAAATATTCCTAAGAAAATTTCGAGAGAAACTTTTAAAGTGTATAAAAAACGGGTCGCACATTAGAGAACTTTCTAACGAAAGATGTATAGAAATTAAAGAAGCTATTGCCCCCCTTTGTAATTATAGTCTTGTTAAAACTCATTTTTTTGTTATGACTCTCATAAAGGATTTTGTTTTTTCTGGGAAAACAAAAGCATTGAAAATTAGAGATCTGGAGAAATCTTTGCCGTGGAAATGGGATCAAGTAATAGGTTATCTCTCTATTTTGGAGCAGCGTCAACTAATAACTTTTAGCAGAACTGAGTCACGTTATAAAACTTGCATATTAAATGTTAATAAACCAAATCCCCCTCTAAGTTTTTCATGTTTGTTTGAATACTACACTCATTTTTATGCCAATGAAAATTTCACACGTGAAAATGTTAAAGAACTAATCAACTTAATCCTACAATATTTTCAAAAGAGAAAAAAACTAGAAAAAATTAAAGAGGAGCTTAAGATTAAAAAAATACGCCCTCTCTCTATTAAAGAAGAAGCTGATTTTATCAATGATTTAGTCATGGAATACAACTCTCCTTATTTAGGTACAGGCGAGCAAATCATTAATATTTTTAAACTGTTATTAAAAAATCCCTTTTTGTTAAAAGGAATTGTGAAAGAGGAGGAATAGGTTTGGTTGTTTACGATTATGAATTGAATTTAAGTTTACAAGAATATTTTTACTTTCAAGAATGCCCTCAAAAATTTCGACTTTATCGAATCCTCAATCCTCTTCCCATGAAAAATTCCTTTCAAACTACAAAACGAACAATTAGTGAATATATCTTACGGGGATATAATGAAACAGAATTAGAAGGTATTAAGTTGCATCAATTTTTTGCTACGTTTCATCAACTCTATGCCTATTGCATTTCTAAAGGGATTATCCCTCCTGAGATTAAAGCGAAGAAGGAATTGCTAAATTTTTGGAACTATCAACAACAAAGATATATTACTTGCAGAGGAACATATTACTGGAAGCCATTATATACCGAACTAGCATTAATGACAAAAAAACAACGGGGGATTGTTGATTGTCTTGAAATCATAAATGAAAATGGAGATCTACGATTAATAGATTACAAAAAATCTCAAAACTCGATGGACTTTGAGGCATTACAATTCTATGCACTTTTAGTAGAGGAGTTTATGATCGAAAACAATTGGGAAGATTTAACCTTAAAAGAAGTAGGATGTTACTATTATTCAATAGGCAAGCTAGAAGTACAGCCGTATCCTTCCGGTTTGAAAAAGGTGGTAGAGAACAAAATTCAACAAATCCTGCAAAAAATTGAAGCCGAAAATTTCTTCCTAAAAAAGGAAAGTTGTGCTCAATGTCAATTACGAATGATATGTCACATTGACCAAGGGGAAAAATGATCTCTTGATGAGAATGTACATTCAAAAATGAGTTGAAATAAATCGATAACTTTCTGTTGAAAGAGAAATTTCATCACATACTAAAGCAGCGTAATTAATAGATCAATTTCTCTTTTTGCTAATCCTTTGTTAAGTGATGACTATAATGGCGATTGGAACTTGTATAAAGTCATTTTAGTCTATTGGAAAATTCTACTCGGAGTTTTTTGGAACTTGGAATTCGTGGTAAAATCAGACCCGGGGTTCCAAAGTCACTGCGAAAAAACTTGTAATAGTTATTAGAATCTTAGCTATGGTAGCGAGTTTATAAATTAATCCCTAAGTGAATTTCAGCTACATTGAAGTAAATTTGTAATAGAATAGAGACGGAAATCTCTCCAGCTTGACGAGCTGCTATTACAGAACAGGCATAGAAAAAAAGGAGCAATAAGGCAATAAAAAGGTGGTGGGCGATCCCGGATTTGCCCGAGAACAAGCCGCAACTTGAACCCATTGAACCGGGGATTTCCTCCATTTTGTCGACAAAAATCCTTTTTTTGTCGTCGTCAAGGAGGCATCATACCGGGCTAGATCAACCGCCCACTTTTTTTCTTTGTTATTTTTTGTTTTTCCTTCTTTTCTTTATTAATATTTCTTTTTGATGGGAATATTTCTTTTTTTTTGTTTTTTCTATGTTGCTCCTGTTACTCTCAGTTCATCATGTAATTTTATTGTCTTTATTTTTCTTACTAATCTCATTGTTGCCAACCATATTGCAAACAGTGCTAGCACCAGTACGATTGGCCAAGTGAACCACGGCACTCTCATTGGTATATAGAACTTATCTTTTAGGATATAGTTCATACTCCAGAAATAGAATAGGTAGCCAAATGGTATTGTTAGTATTGTTCCTATTAGGCTTAGTATTGCATTTTCCCAGAAGATTATCCTCCTGACATGCTTCATTTTTGCTCCCATGGCTCTTAGTGCTAGAAAGTCCATTTCTCTGTCTACAAAAGCTATGTACATTGCTTGGAAGCTAAATACCACCCCTATTGCCAACCCTACAAATAGAAAGACTAACATTATCCCCATCATTGATTCCATTAGCGCTCTGGCGGAATTCTTTGCTGTTTCTGTTTCTGTCCAGCGGTTGATTTCGAATTGCTCTTCAAAAGCGGTTCGTAGTGCCTTGAGATTTGTTCCCTCTTTCACTGTTATTGCGATACCGTTTGCCCATCCTTTCATCAACCCGAAATAGGGGCTTATGGTGCTTTCTTGGTATGCTTCATATGTCCACATGACTGAAAAATCGATGAGCTCTCCAACGATTCCTACTACTTCTACCTCATAATTTCCCAGTATTCCGATACTAATGTCATCATAAAGTTTGATGTCATATTTTCCTGCTATGGATTTTCCCAACAGAACCTTTGTAGGGCCAAGTTCTTCTTTGCTTTTCATGCCTTTTATCACATTATAATTTCTTATTGTTGAATTTTCTTGATAGCAGACAAACTTCGCCCACGTGGCGAACTCTCCTTTGTGAGTTATTTTTATATATAGATCAATGAAGATTTCTGAATGAGTGATGTCTTGTAAAACAGTATTACTTTGCTTTTTTAAGAAGTGATTAATCTCTTCAACCGGCAAGGGGGTCTGGAGGGTAATTTGTATGTCAGAAGTGTTGTATTTGTTGAAATTGTCTGTCATAACCTTATACATGTTATATTCCATTGCAAGGGAATCTACCAGAAAAACCATTGATGTTGTAAGGGCTAAAATAGTTACGAGCGTTTTCTTTTTCTTCATAAACACTTCTCGCAGTGGAATTACCATGTGTATTGGTTTGAATAACGGCAACCACCCGAAGATTTTTTCTGCCATTGATTTTCCGGTTGCTTTAATTCGAGTAAAAATCGGCGTCATAGCTTCTCGAGGAGTAACGGTGGTTATTGGCCATGCACTGAAAAGAGAGAAGAAAAAACAGATGCCAATTGTTATAGCTCCACCAATAATGAACTCACTCGCAGGTAAGATATAGGAAAGGTAATGTATTGCATAGAATTTTGTGACCATTTTTACCATACCAATTGAGAGTTCGTAGCCTAACGGCACTCCAATGACCACTCCAATTGTTGCGAGAATGAGCGTTACACCAACATAATGGAAAAGAATTTCATGTTTACATGCACCCATAGCTAGGAATAAGCCAATATTCTTTCTTTGAGAGTTTACCAGTTTACTTAAGGTATTAAAGATGATGATAGAACAAATTATCAGCCCAATAATCCCAAAGATTGTTCCCATGCTATCAAGAGAGCCTGCATCTGCTTCGAACATCTTGTATTCAAGCGTTTCATCAAAGGTTTCAAATTGCAAGGAATTAGCATCAATATTATTACTTGTGAAATATTCTGCAAGCTCATCTGCTGCAGTAAAAATCTGACTTTTATTGAAGCGATCCTTGACTGTGAAGAGAATTTGGTTTATAAAGGGTTTGTTGCTATATCTTAGTTCCTGCACTCTAGCAAGGTTAATCCAAACTATTGCCAATTCACCTAACATTGGCATCTGAGTGGTCTCATCAACGACATATAAATAATCAGTATCTTGAGCTATTGCTTTAACAGAGAAATTAACACTTTGCCCTATAAAATCTATTGATAATGTGTCATTTAATGCAACGTCTTGACCAATGAGATGGATATTTTGCCCGGCAAAGTGAGTTTCTATTATACAACTATTATTTGCTGCTAAGAGTTGTGAAGTATTTGTAATGTCTTCTGCTTGTGCTTCAATTATTAATTCATTCACTTCATTTGGATAATCCACACCAATAACCATTGCTTGAAATTTTTCTCCCTTATATAGTAGCGATGTTTGAAAGAGAATTCTACCGTCAATTCGATCAATATTTGCCTTTGAAAGCAACACATCATTGTTTTTAATTACTGTAAGATTGTCTTGATTGACCGGCTGTAGAAAAGTAAAACGACCATCTGCTACATTACTTATCTCACGATTGAGGTTATAGGAGGCAAGCAACATCGGATAACCTGCACGCATTCCTGAAAACATAGCAACGGTTATAGCAACAACACTGATAATCGAAATGGATCGGAATTTGTTGAACCAGATTTCTCGAAAAATCTTTTTAGTCATAGAGTGGCTGTTCCACGATAGGACGATGTGCTTTCAAGTCCTTAGCCACGGCATTCACCCGTTCGAGTTGAGCGGCTGTCAAAATAGAAGTGCCCCAATAGAGGACCTTTCCGGAGCGAATTAAATCATCTAGAACTTCAACTGTTTCCTTTATCGGTGTTGTGTAATCGTATCTATGCATATAATAAATGTCAATGTAATCCACACCCAGCCGTTCAGGGGTTCCTTCGATAGCATTTAAAATGTTTTTCCGCGAAAGCCCCCAGCGATTAATGTCTTCAGACATTGGCCAAAAGACTTTGCTGGAAATGACAAGGTTTTTACGGTCAATGGTTCCCTCTTGGAGCCACTTACCGATGACTTTTTCAGCTTCGCCATGCGCATAGATTTCAGCAGAATCGATAAAGTTGATGCCTTGTTCAACTGCTGCTCTTAGGCATTTATTTGCAATTTCTGCTTCAACCGAACCGCCAAAGGTTAACCATGACCCCAAGGCAATTTCACTTATTTTCAAACCGCTTTTACCGACTTTTCGATATTTCAATTTGATTTCACATCTAAAAGTACTTAGTTACTGGTGGTCGCAAGACTTCATAAAAGACATGCGTTAGAAATTAAAACTTCTTTTTAGGTGCACTTAAGAAAGGAAGAGCTCTTCGCGTTGCTGCAAAACACTCTCTCACATTTTGCATTTGTTGTGAAAGAGAAAATTTAAAGAGAAATTTTAAGAACAAAACTGATATCTTTAAATAAGAGATCTAACCTATGTATTGTTAGGAGATAGTTCAAAGTGAAAATTCTATATGGCATTAACACAAATGGCCAAGGACACATCAACCGCGCCCGGGTATTTATCACCCAGCTACTTGAGGATGGCCATGATGTTCATGTTTTACTTGCAGGGCGTCAACCACCGCACTACGCTTTTGAGCTAAGTTCGAAAACATTCTTTAAACCAGGGCCAATTGACTTTTATAAGGACCATAGAGTCAACCTTAATAAAATCCTTCAGGTAAATCTTGCCAACATCCCAGAGTATGCTGCAGTCCGAAAAGAACTTATTGAGCTTGATGCCAAGGAGAACTTCGATGCCATTTTCACAGATTTTGAGCCCCACAGTTCAGTAGTGGGGAAAAAGACTGGCAAACCTGTTGTTTGTATTGACCGCCAACATGCGGTTTTTCACCCAGCAATAACTGTTGCGCCGGGCAAGCCGCATGAAAAAATGGGCATGCGCTGGGTGCAAAACATCATGATGCCTTTTTATAATCATTGCTTTGCGTTAGACTTTACTCAAACAATTGAAACTGCTGGAGACATCACACTCTTTCCGCTTGTTTGGAAACAAGAGTTAAAAGACCTTGAAACTTCTTTAGGGGAACATATTATTTGTTATCTTTCCTGGTATGATAGCAAAAAAGTTGTTGAAATCTTGAGCCAATTCCCCCGCGAGACCTTTTTTGTGTATGGCTTTAATAAAAATAAAAAAGTGAAAAATATTCACTTCAAAAAAACAACGCGAACAGGCTTTTTACATGATCTCGCATCAAGTAAAGCAGTTATTGGAAATGCAGGGTTTAATCTTGCATGGGAGACTTTTCTTTTAAAGAAATTAATCTGGACTATCCCCTATCATAACCAATTTGAGCAAGTCAGTAATGCCTATCGGTTAGAGCAAATGGGCCTTGGCTACAGGTCTAAACAACTTACAGCCAAAGATTTGCAAGCATTTCTTCAATGGCTTGAAACAAAGAAGTACAGTTTCACAACAGATCTTGTTGTTTTGCAGCCCTCTGATTTATTGGCTCGAGTCTATGATTTTCTTGAAGAATACCGATTAGACACATTCCCAAAGAGTCGCTACATTAGGAAAGGTATTCGCTTAGAGTTAAATCGTTGGCGAATGCGACAAGAAATTCTAAATGAGATCCGCCTGAAAACTGTTTAAGAGCTAATGAAGAAGATGAATGTTACCAATATGTACATTGGATAAACCCTCCTCCTTTGCTGCAGCCAGGCAATCAAAAGCGAGTTTTTTCGATGTCGTTGGTAAATCATTCATGATAAATGTGGGGTAAAATGCCAACAATGAGAAGGGAATGGTGGGGTCAATTCCAACAATAAACTGTGCCAGTTTTCGAACCTCTTCCACATCTATATAGCCCGGGATGAGGAGGGTGCTCACCACCAACAAGGGAAGGTCAGGGCGCTTCTGAACTTGTTTTCCAATGACCTTTAAGTTGTAAAGACTGAATCTATTACTAGAACCACATAAAGCAATGTTCAATTTATCAGAAAAAGCCTTAATGTCTATTTTGATCACTCCTCCAGAATGCAAAGCTATTTGAGCACACTCACGCATTAAAGCTGGGCGTGCGGAACCGTTTGTCTCCCAACAGATGCGTAAAATCCGCTTTTGCTTTTGAGCTTTCTCACGAGCCAGGTTTGCCACAGCTATTGAATGACGAATTTGTGCAGCTGGATCGCCCCCAAAAAAGCAAATACAACTCGTGTTCGTTTTAAGGGCATTAACAAGCACCTTTGGAGGAAAAGAAGTAGCAGCAGTAACCCCCTCTCGGTATTGGTAATTCTGGCAGAACAAACAATCATAAGTGCACGCTTGATAAAAAACAGCAAGATTATTCCAGCCAATTTCAGGACCCCGGCTATAGGAGAAAGTTGGGAAATCATTTGAGGTACAACCAGCACAAAACGGTTCAGCAACACAATTTGTTGGCAAAGGGTCATAATAAAAACTAAAAAGCCCACGATTTTCATCACCGGCCAAGCGTACTAATTGACCGGCAACATTTGTCACCAATTTACAATAACCAAATTCCCCTTCAGCAATTTTACAAGCATTAACACAATCACCACAAACAACCCCTTTTGTTGTTTTAGGGATTGTGGGGGGTAATGAATATTTCTGCCGTTCTTTTATGCGCACGCGAGAAATAATTGCATTAGCTTTCTCGAAATTTGTTAGAATACAGGTTTTACAGACACCAATTTTAGCTGAAATCTCTAGTGACCGTTGCCCACAAAGTTGGCATTCCTTGAAGGCTCCTGAGCGGACAGGAAAATGAGGCATATTTGATTTTCACTAAATGGTTATTGAACAAAATGATTGATAATCGTTTTGCCAAAGGCTTTTATAAATCGCTTGGGAGAACCTCCTCACCAAATAGTTCCAGTGGTTCTGTTTGATCAATTAACTCGAGGAAATTTAAAAAGCGATTAAAACACAAATTGAAAACTTCTACTTTCAGCTTCTTTGGTTCGTCACGGAATTCTTCAACAAGATTAAAGATTTTTGCTGAGAGTATCGCATCTCCTAAAACATAGTGAACCCAGAGTGCAAGAGAGCAGACAAGCTCCCCATTCTCTTCAGTGCACAGGCTTGGGAAGATTTGTTCAGCGTTTAAATCTGACAATGCATCTACAAGCTCACGGAGATTGTGTACAACAGTTATAATTTCCCCATTTTCATTCCTAATTACAAAGGCATCTTCTTCGTTTGGCGAACCCTGAGCCATTTTTGCCAAAACGTGTAAATCCGTGACTTCAGCCATTTTTCCATTCTATCCATTATCATTACGATTTCAATTGTTACTATTAAGGATTGTCTATTTCTTTGAGAAATAGCTATTGGTTAATAATTGTTTCTTAAAAGGAAAAAGGGAATAGTTCAACCAGTTATTCCCAGCCGCCAATTCACCAAGGTCCAGATACTAACGAGAACAATCACAGTTGCGAAGATGATTTTCAACGGGTCAGCCTTAATTTTCCGAGCCACCCGAGCACCGATTTGAGCCCCTGCAACTATACCGATAGCCAAGCCTGCAACATATGGCCACCAGATGCCCTCTGTGACAATATTAGAGTTTGTGTAGGAGGTAATAACAGTGGTTGTCTTTGTGAAAATCATAATGAAAACAGAAGTTGCCGTGGAGAAATGAATGGGGAGACCAATAATTATATGTAAAATAGGAACCATAACTATCCCTCCACCAACACCGGCCATACTTGCAACAAAACCACCTACAATGGCGAGTGGCGTGAGATAAAGGCGAGCGGCATAGCGCCATTCTTGATCGGATCTGTCACTGACGACTCGTTTTAAGGTCATTTTGTCCAGCGCCTTAAGAAAACGATTTGGTTCCTCTTTGTGCTCCTCGGCTTTGTTGGTTGAGCTGAGCTCATCAGATTGTTCCTTTGCCGCAGCAGAATTTGCAGCTTGTTTTGCTTTTCGCCTTGAATTAATGACTTTATAATACATCCGCACTGCTGTTAGGAACAATAAAATCGCAAAAAAGATTAACACATATGTCTCATCTATGATTGCTTGGGTATATTTCCCAAGATAGGCTCCGGTAATAGTAAAGGGTGCACAAAGAACCCCAACAAGATAATCTATCCGTTTCTGAATTGAGAAAGCGATTGTACCGGAAATTGCTGTGAAAATTATAACAGTGCTGGAAATTGTTGTGGCATATTTCAAATGGTCAGGCACTGCAGGGTTAGTCAAGAGAAAAATACCCAGATAAATGATAGGGACCATTAAAACCCCCCCACCCAAGCCAGTGATTGCCGCAAAAATTCCGACTGCCAGACCAATTGGGATTAACAAAAAGAATACTGAAAGTGGATCCATTTATTTTTCTCCTTAATGAAATCAGCTATCAGATAACCCTAAGAGTTAAAATTGTTACGGTAATTGAGTGAATTTGCTTCTAACTCTTTTTCTGTTCTTTTGCAACCGAATAGGGAAGGACAACAACTTTTGAACAATTAGGACATTTATAGCGTCGGAAAAGATGTTCAGTACTGTTGGGATGCTCATCAAAAAACTGGTGAATCTTGCTTTCATCATCAGTGGTTATACGTTCACTTTTTACAAGATTTGTCAACGTTTCTTCTAATGTGAGCCGGTAGATGAGAAACTCGCCCTGGTCATGGAGGAAATCCTTGTAAGTAGTTTCAAGTCTCATGGGTAAATTACAGTCTGAGCAGAAGGGGAGTTGGTGACTACTTTCCTCCTTTACGATCTTTTTAAAAGCTCGTTCGTCGAATTCTGAAATTCTCCCAGCTTGGTTGCTATGTTTTAAATACCGCCAGATGAAAATCACAACTAAAACTGCGGCGATGATCCCTAACGCTGGCAAAAACCAATTGAGAAATGTTGTCGAAGTGATTTTTTGAAGAGTTAAAACGGGCGATTGATAGTACACTTTTGTGTCCTTCCGATGATTTCAACATAAGATAAAATTTGTACACATATGGTTTTTTCATTCTTAATTAGCTTTCCTTTCGTTGTGGTAATCTTTAACTAACTAGGGGTGCCGGGTTGTAGATTCTGATAATAAGAGCATAGTTCTCTGAGAAAACAGTCAAAACACAATGGCTTCTGTGCCTTGCAGACTTTTCGCCCATGTTCTATAAGATTAAGATGGAAACTGTATTTGTCTTTGTCAGGGATGATTTTTTGTAATAATTCCTGGGTTTTCCCTCGCGAGTTTGTTTGGACAATACCTAAGCGATTGCTTAATCTATGGATGTGGGTATCAACAGGGAGGATAGGTGAATTAAAGGAGAAAATCAAGACACAAGCTGCTGTCTTTGGTCCCACACCATCTAATGAGAGAAGATAATCGAGCGCTTCAGGCACGGGCTTTTTTGCAAGAATCTCGAGGTCAATCCGCCCTTCCCTTTTTTTTATTTCAGTCAGACAGCCTTTAATCTTCCTTGCTTTGATGTTTGCCAAGCCGCCAGATTTGATTTCTTGAATAATGTCTTCTTCATCTGCTTGGAGGAGCTCTTCCCATGTTTCAAATCGTTTTTTTAAATTTGCAAAAGCCCGAAGGCTGTTTTTATCTGTCGTATTTTGAGAAAGAATTGTTCTAACTAATTCATCTACAGGCTCACGCCAACGCGACCAAACTTTTTTGCCATAATGTTTATCTAATTCTTGGATAATACGTGCTACTTTTTCCACAAAAGCTATCTCCAAAGGTATTTCACCTGACAAGTGTTGGGCCAATCAGTTTTTTTTGGCCAGAAACGTGCTGAAATACATGCATTCACTTGGATCAATAGACATTGTTGCAGTTAGATCCTCTTCGGTCAAAATAATGGGCGCACCCCGGATAAGAACGAGAGGGATCTTTTCATCTACTTCACCGGACAGAATTTCTGCTGCAGACATCAAATTATCTGCAATTGCCCGACGAGTGATGCGCATTTCTCTTCCATATAAATCCTTTCGACCACGATCATCAATAACTGGGACAAAACCAGAAACACCCAATGCAAGCCCGCTGGTGCCGCGTCGCAATGGTTGCACACGGCTGTCACCAATGATGACGCCAATTCGACAGTGGAAATGCTCTTCTAACTGTGCGCGGATTTGATGAGCAATTTCAGAGGGGTTGGGAGGGAGAATGATGATCGTTCCTTCTGGAGCATTGCTCTGGTCAGCTCCGGCGTTTGGCATCATGTTCCCATTTTTGCGGGTTAGCAAAGCACCATAGCAAGCACCGAGGACCTCATCAGATTCCCGAATCGCCACCTCCATGAATTCAGGGGCGAGGCGAGTTATTTCCGCATACTTTTTTGCTTCTTCAGAGACAACAATGTCATCTTTTTTAATAAGCAATCCAGAGGTGATACTTACTATTTTAGTCGCAATTGTAAGAACATCGCCTTCTTGCAAATGGATATTGGCCTTCTTTAGCGCTTGTAAAATAATCTCAAATAAGTCATCATTTGTTGTCACAAGAGGGGTACTTAAGGGGAACAGTTCCAAAGAGAGTTACTCCTATAGGATAATAGCTAGTATTTCGTTTACTGAGAATTAAAGTTCTTTGTTAAGAAAGAAAAAGAAGATCTCACTCATAATATGTGGCACTTGCGCCGGGGGTTTCTTCCACAGAAACCTTGAAATGGAAAGAGGGCCAAAGGCTTTTCAGTTCTTGATGAAAATATTTCGCCAGCTCTTCTGCCGTTGTTGCTTCGAGGGGGAGTAAGAAGACATCTTCTTTAGGGATTAAATAACGCTTCCCGCAGGATATAATTTCCAAAGCATCCTCTTTCTCAGCTAGTTGCAATCCCTGAGCTTTTGTGGGAACGAGGAGATGATGATCAAAAGGCTTCACCAATTTGCGCAAGACATCTTTTAAAATACCATAATCGAGGATCATATGCTCCTCGTTTAATGTGCCTTTAATATTAACCCTCACAAAATAGTTATGGCCATGTAGATGTCCACACTTGTCGTGTCCGACAATAAAATGAGCTGAAGCAAAGCCGATACGAACATCTTCAAAATCAATTTCAAAAGGCATGGTCATAACAACTCCATTAAAAAGTCCTCGTTTTAACAATGTCGTTTTCAATCTGGTCTATTTCAATTATAAACTCTTCAGCAATCTTCTTTCCTATTTCCTCGAGTTTGAGAGGTTTATCTGTCAATTCGTTTAAACCAACTGCTTGAACGTGTTTTGGGACGCCGGAAGAAACGACATTTAATCCGAAATGGATTTTTGCTGAATTGTTTGCACAAGTGGCAATTCCAACATTTAATTTTCGTTTCTCGCAATAAAGGTCAGTTCCCTTTTTCTCTAACTTAACCCCGGCGGTTTCTTCAATTACCTTTTGAGCAATATGGGCCAAGAGATGCAAACGATGGTAAGCAAGCTTGAGACTTGCGGGTTGTGTGTCAAACATCTCGATGATAAAATGAATACAATCATCACCGGATATAAGAATGTCAGCCAAAGCTTGTTCGCGAACAATATCTTGAGCATCGACCATTTCTGACTGCTCAATGCGCATAGCTCCGCGAAACACTACAATAGAATTACCACTTAGCTTAAGCGTGCTCAGGGCCCACAGGGGTTTGATCTGCGAGCCGTCATAAGAATGTTTTTCGTTAAAGTCAAGGATTTTGAGTTTAATGATTGTTCCCACCGTTTGAATGTCTGGACCTTCAATAAAACCTTTCTATTTTTCGTTAAAAAGGTTATTTCAGTCTCTGATTAGTTTTGGTTAATTGAACGTTCAAAGAAATGAAGTGAAAAGTCACGTGTTGCTTCTTCTTGCTCGAGGAGTTCCTTCCAGAGCGAATGGCAGCTGCAGTGCAACTCATTCAGGATTGCGGGGTCTTGTTGGAGGGAATATTCCTTCACGAGTTTGCTGGCAGTTCTATTGCAAAGACGGCAATTGTGAATGCCTTTCTGTGTTCCCGCACCGGAGGGGTCCGAAACAATGCGATCAACACTTGCCGTGAGATTTTCTTCGGCTATTCTTTTCCATAGGGTTTGAATCACTGTTTTCAAACTCCAAAACCACGGAGAACGATAAAGCCCCGCTTTCCATAGAACTGAAACCAATGTGCCGGTTTGAATATTCACAGGATTTATTGATATGGACCGTGAGCCAGCTTTAATGGCATCAATTGCTGATTGGATAGCGTCGGCGATTGCTTCCTTTTCTGTTAAAAAGGGGGGTTTTAAGAGCAAGTATGTTTTGACGCGTACTTTTTGAGCTAATGCGATTGCCACTGCTTTTTGGAAGTCAGCAAATAAAAAACCCTTGTTAATATTATGAATGCGAATTTGATCTGAACTTGATTCCAGACCAATACCAACCTCGAGGATTTGTTCGGGTTGTAAAATGGTTGTTAATCGTTTGAGCGCCGATGCAGTAACAAACTCCGGCCGAGATTCAATAACTATTTCTTGAACAAAAGGGATTTCACTGATGTGTCTGAAAATAACTTCTTGGGCTGTGCGGGGAATTTCCTTTTCATCTAAAAAACTACCAGCATTAAAGATCTTGACACTTTGGAATTTTTTCCCGGCATTTGCTTGAAGTGCTTGTGTAAATTGTGCTACAAGGTTTTCAGCAGTAATCCCCTCACTTGTCTCATTTGAATAGCCACACATGCTGCAACCTCCTTCAGAGCCCAAACCCCACTGGCAACCAGGAGAGTTAAGGATAACAACAAGGGCGTTGCCAATGCCTGTTAAAAGACGCTCCTTCTCAATCCATGAAGCGATAAACTTATCGGCTGCAAAAGCCTTTCTGCTTATAAGAGCCGTTTTTCTGATTTGGTAAATTTGTGGGCTGAACATTCCAACAGGTCGTTCCATGGCAATTCATCCTGAATGGGCTTTCGTTAAGGATTTCACCTTTGTTTTTACTTTTGCTGCTCTACCAGAGGACATGGATACCATATCGCTTCCCGAGAGCGAAGCCACCCCAACACCAAGCAACTCATCTTTTTCGTTTAAAATAACAACCCCATCTGAAGGACGGATCTCAGGATCAGCTTCAAAAACACCAACAGCAAAGATGGTCGAACCCTTTAACTCCTCTCCATGTAATTTTAAATAATATTTCTTCTGTTTCGCGAGGGCCATACCCATAGGTACTGTTAGCATCAGTTGTCCTGTTCTGTGATGGATAACACCAATACGATTCTTCCCTTTGAAAAGAAAAATATTCTGGTTGGGTTTTTGCTTCAACGTTACCGGCTCCGGAAATAATTTTTCACCAATTCCCAAGCCGAATTGATAATCGCTTAAAGCACGAACAAACTCCAGGTCCTTATTATATTGATGGGGGGGTGAATCTGCTATTTTGGCAAGTAATGTTTTTTTCAAATTAGCCAAAGCTTGAAATGCCGTTGGTTTACTGCCTGCAGCAGTGTAAACAAAAGTTGTTTTTAATTTCTGTTCTGCTTCTTGACAAAGGGTTAAATATTCATCACTCACATGAGCAATGACAATTGGTTTTTGTTTCCGAGCTTTTAAAAGAACGGAAGTTAATTGTTGAACGGCTATAGCCTTTTCTTCTTCTGACCATAAACCTGTTACCGGAATGTCATAATGTGCTGCAGGATAGACCAATTCAAGCTCACGAGGGATAACACCCAATGGCGAAGTTAGAATCAATTGTTGAATATAGGCTTGTTTATCTTTTGGCAAGCTGTTAATAACCTCGAGGAATTTTCGATGGCTTTTTGAGAAAGAATAAGGCTTTCGAGCAGAACACGGGAAAATAACAACAATTTTTTTGTACGGCAATATGTCAAATCGTTCCCTAACCCTTCTTTGAAAGGCCTGCACTGCAGGACGATAATAACTCAGGGGTGTTAGGTGATATATGGGTGTTGATAACCAAGTGGCAGTTCTGGAGATGAGCATGTCAGTCCATGAACTATCCAGCAGCCGCAAAGCAGTTGCAGTAAAAGTATCAAAGAGATTTTGCTCAACATAGCTTCGCAGGTCTTTTTGCTTGAGTGCATACCTAACCTCCCGAACTTTAGCTTGATAAATAAGCATATTGTGCTCATCAAGCCCGGCGGCATTGTTTTCCAGGAGAGCCTTTTGTAAGTCAGAAATAGGCAAGTCAGCACAAATTTTGCAAGAGCAAATTTTCTCAGAGAGCTGAGTAAGCGGTAAAGCTCCCGCTGCTGTTAAATATAAGCCCGATTTTGTGGCTAACCAAACGTACCCACTATTAAATGCATCCACCCCACAATAGCTCAGAATAGGGACAACAGTATGGGGAACAGGTGAAAATAGATAGAGTAAGGTATCAAGAGGCAGTAGTTGTCGCAACCGGAGTATAAATTCCAAAGCTTTACGGGGGGTGTTTAATAATGGGGTAAAGTTTGTTATACCCACATGCCGAATCTTGTATTTTGTTATGGTTTTTGTAACAGCATCCAATATTTCAGGATTGATATTAGGCTGTAGCATAACCAGCGCATTTTCTGGGGGGACAATTTTAAGCCTATCAGCAATGAGGGCAGTTGTTTTCTGTAAATTATTTAAAACAAAACTAACTTGAAGTGGCTCGTGCATTAAGATGTTGGCAACAAATTGAATTGTTGTCTTCTTATTGGACACCTCTTGAGTTAAGCTACTTGGTGGGAGATTTATGCTTAATGTTTTGCCCGAGTCCCCGAGAAGCCAATTTATGTCATTTTCCTTCGTTGAAGTGAGGGTCAGAAGAGTTGGGAACACTAAGGAAGTATCATTAATAACAACTTTGGCGTATTTCCCATTAGCAGAGATATCCAACAAGTCAAAAAGCATTGGCAATCCAATTCTTCCTTTAAGCAGTAAATAAAAATGAGGGGGAAGAGCTTAAGTAATTTGCGATAATAATCTCAATTGCCAAACAACCCATTTGTTTTGATTTGTAAACTGACTAATGAAAGAGAAGGGATAAAAAAACAAATTTGCAATAAAAGATGAAGAGGGTAATTATTCCTGGAGTTTAGCACCACAATTAACGCAGAATTTATTCTTGCCATGTGGAAGTTTTTTGCCGCACGCTGGGCAGAAATTGGAAAAGTCATCCATAGGCCCAAACATTTTAAGACCGGTCATGATCGAGTAATTTGCCAAGTCAATTAATTGAGGCAAAGCCATTTCCATTCGTTCCAATTTTCCTCCCGTGGGATTTGTCGCTTCCTCAGCGATCCTTGTTTGAACAATAAAACGTGTAGTTATAAGTTCTTTAGGAATCTGCACAACGGCATCTTTTTGTGAGCCCTCTCGATTATAAATGGTAAATCCTTCTAAACATCGTAAATCATCCACCAGGTCGACCAGGATGCTCTGAATCATCGAGCTTTCGCCTAAAACTTTAACAAAATCATCTGGGGAGCCACGAAGGGAAAACTGAGTGGGCTCAATAGATTTAATCTGGAGAGTGGCATAAGCCTTTTCGTTATTCACCGAAGCATTTTCATTGGAAACCCAGATAAAGAGATAATGGAGTAAGCCATCCGGTGAGGCTTTCTTCGGGAGCGTCAATGCAATAACACGGTCCATATCAAGTCCCCGCAAAGTAAACGCACCCATAAAGGCATATTTATTCTTTCTCCCTTCGGACTCAACTGCAACAACCAATGGGTCAGTCTTTGGAACTGTGCTCCCAATGCAATAGGATATTAACCTAGCCAATTTATCTTTATTTAACACCGGCATACAATTCGACTCCTACTAATGAATGATTGTTCATTTCTTTTTTTAATTATTATTACATGCAATCACTCCTAAAAAGTATCCGAAATGCCAAAGAAAATTGCCAACATAAGCCTTAACCTTGTTAGAATAAATTATCGAAAAGTATTTAGAAATACTCGCTATCGAAAAGACAGCGATAAAAAGAAGTGAATGGTGAGAAAACGCTGGCTCAAAGTGTTTCGGAACAAATAACAAGGCTCTGCGAAGAGAGTAATTTTAGTCGAGATGTGGTTAATCGACTGATTTTTCATTATGGCTATGCACGAACTGCAACATTAGTGGCCAAATTGAGGCAGCACCCAAAAACAATTCCTATACGAGTAAACACCCTTTTTACTACAATAGACAAGTTATTTGAAAGTCTGCAGGCAAAAAACATCCCGGCACAAAAACTGCCTGCTGTGCCCGACTGTTTGCTTATAGAAGTTGAAGGACCAAAAAACCTCGAAAGAAAGGAAAAGAGTGTCCAAATAAAATTTTCAAAGAAAGTTAATGAAGTGCTAACAGGGCTAAATTTAACCTACAAGGACTTTTTCCCCACAGAAGATCTGAAAATTGGAGATGAAATTTCAGTCGTTACTAAAAAAGGGGAAGTGATAGCGAATGGTATTCTCATGATGCAACTGGAGGACATTCTAAGAAGAAAAAAAGGCGTTGCGATAAAAATTATTGAAAGTAAATATGCAATCCCAAATCTCAAAACACTCAAAGAATTTTTACGGGGGCAATTTATCAGGCAATCCCTTGGAAGCATTCTTGTTGGAGCACAGATTTCCCTTAAGACCAAAGATCGGTTTTTGATACTTAATGCTGGCAGGGGTGAACTGCTTTCTTATATCTGGCAGAGAAATCAAAATGTAAAAGATGTCAAATACATTGCCTTTGAACGAACTGACGCTAACTGGTTGAAATTTGATGAAAACATCAAACGACTAAGGATGTACAAGTTACCTGTGGAACGCTTTAAGATGTCCTTTGCCGGTTTTGCTCGGAAGTTTAACCGCGATGAAACATTTGATGTAATTGTCATAGATGGCCCTTCGACAAACATTGGTCTTCGTCCCAAGCTTTTTGAAAACTTGAAAGAAAATGCCATCTTGAAGACAATAAGCATTCAAAGAAAATACCTCACCGAAGCAGCAAGGTTACTAAAGAATGGTGGGACACTTTTCTATTTAACTAATAGTTTAGACCCTGCAGAAAATGAGAACAACGTGCAATTTGCTGTAGAAGAATTGAACCTGAAAGTCGCCAAACAAAACATTTTCATTGGTAGTCCCCCCCAAGGAGATTTTATTGGGGTAGAAAAATTGCAATATCTTTATCCAGACAAGCAAGATTTCAATGGACAATTTATCGCGAAATTTACAAAATAAAATTTGATGATGAATATGACAGGAAAAATAATCGTTGGGGCAGACGAAGCCGGTAGAGGATTGATCATAGGACCAATGATTATCGGAGCTTGCGCAGTTGATGAAAGCGTGATGAAAGAATTCAAGCTGTTGGGAATTAAGGACAGTAAAAAGTATTCATCGCGGACAAAATTAAAAATGCATGCAGAGATGATCAAAGAAAAAGCCCTTGCTTGGAGCATCAAAGTGCTGACTGCAAAGGATCTTAACAACTATAATAAAAACGGCTTAACAATGGACGAAGCTGAAGCATATGCTTTTTTCAGAGCATTAGAAAACATCAACGAAAAAGTCGGGAAGATTGACACGTTTCAAGTCGACAATTTCCAGGCTGTCAAACTCCTCCGAAAATTGCTCAAACAAAACTCACAATTAAAAGACACAAAATTGGTTGTTAGTATTAGAGCAGAGACGAAATATATTGCTGTAAGTGCAGGCTCTATTCTAGCACGAGATAAAGCACTTAGTGAATTACTCAAAATAAAGCAGCACTACGGAGATTTTGGCTCTGGTAGCACAAGTGACAAACGTACGATTAATTGGCTTACCAATTATTTTCAAAAATATGGCTCTTGGCCGGCCGATATTGTCCGGACTTATTGGAAAACTATAGAGGAAATTGAAGAGAGAGTGACCCGGTAGGCCACCTTTTTTAGAACAGATAATCAAAAGTTATGCCAATTTCGTCCCATTCAACATCAATCTTTCGTAATTCTTCCAGAATAGTATCTAATTCCTCTGCCCTATTTACAGAGATAATCGACCCAAAAGCTATCGGATCCTTCCGAGGTAAATTATCTAAATCTTGCTCGCTTTCAATAATATGGCTTTCAAGGTCATCATTTTGTTCGAAGAATAATTGATTCATTAAAACGGTTAATTTGGGGTTTTTCTTGAGATTCGAAATGATTAACTTTGCCTCATTTGTTGAAGAGATTTCACGGTCAGCTTTAATTTCGCTTGGCCTTAATTTTTTCTTAATCAAGATAGGTATGAGCCACTGGTCGATTGTAGAAACTACCTGTTCGAGTAATTCCGCCTGGTTTGCTTTTGAAAACTGAATTGCTCGATCAAGAAACTCTTCAGCAATCTCCATTTCCCTATATTCTGGGAGTAAGCCGATTTCTTGAACAGTGGCGACTTTGGTGTCAACAACATCCATGTAATCAGCAACGACAAAAGCATAACCAATTGGTTTATCATCTTTATAGGCAACAAGGAATAGCTTGTTTTCATGCGGGAAGTCAATTAATTGTTGTAAATCATCTGCAGTCCAGACACTACCGAAACAGTCGGAAACAATGGCTGAAACTTCAGGAAACAAGTCTTTAGGGTTTCCTTGCTTGATTTTAATTGTCATACTAAAATTTTACCTCGAATAGTTTTATCCTTATTATTGGTGTATTCCTAAAGCTGTATATATAGGTGTCTTTTACTGCCTTTTCAGACTTTAGTCTACCATTCGAAAGAACTCATTTTCTAACGTCCCCAACACTAATTGATATTGCTCTTTCCGGTGTCTTATCTCTACACGCTCGAGTTTTCCCCTGGCGATTATGCGATCCCCTTTTTTTGCCAGCTCACAATAACGCCCCCGAAGAGTGAAAATACGCCCCGGCAAGTCTTCGCATAATTTTGTAGAGGAGAGTAACTCAACATCCTTTAATTGATAAATACAAGGAGTGAAAATCGCACCTGTTGCATCAGCAACTTCAGCAGTGATCTCAATCTCACCAAGTGGAATAATGAATGTTTTCTCATACGGCTCGTAAAATTCATCGGGATGTAGAACCAAACGAAGATAAAAGTCGCGGCCACTGATTGTCCCTTGAAGAACTTTATGCTGTTCCAAAGCTGCAAAAGATGAAAAGTCAATTTGGTTTGTTTGCCTTCGAGTAACCCACAAAGTTTCGAGTTCTTTACGCGTATAACGAGCAACAAGCGATGAGTGCTCGAAGATTTCAGGCATGGCATGATAAATTTTCAAGCCATTCTCTCGGCCGTAGATTATAAGGTCAACATCAGAAGTTTCTCGATGAAGGGAAACAAGCAATGAGCCTGAAAGGCCAATTGCTGCAGGTTCAATATACTCCTCAAGTTGAGCGCTTAGAGCAAGTGCAAGATTTTCTAAAGCATCAAGCTTACTCGCTGGCTTTTCTCTTAGTCGCTGTAATTTTTCCATGGGATTGTAAATCGTTTGTATCTTTTCTCGCGGAACAGCTTGCAGAAGCCCACGCCCATGGGGGTCTCGAAAGAGATATTGTGGATAATGACTTTTAAGAAAGGCATATCTTTCATTCAAAGCATAAACTTTGGCATAGGATTTCTTTGGAGGGGTCTTTTCAGTTGTTTCTCCTGTCGCTGCTGTTGTTGCCATCGTTGGATAATATCGAATAAAAGCGATGATCCTATCCGTCGGGTGAGACAATCCCTTGACATCAAAAATTAAGTTCTCCTTTGTCGCCAAAAAAAAGCCTTCAATGGGCTCCTGAATTCTCTCGAACATGCTTAAACTCTTACCTGGTTAATTTTAGAATTGATTTTTCTCATCAAAATTTGATACATGGAATTCTTAGACGTTACTCGCCCAATAATTTTTTGATGATAATCTATTAACTCCAGCAATCGGCTCACTTCACTTTCTTTGTCTTTGTCTCTTTGAAAAGCGAGAACCCGTGTTGCATGAATTAAAATCTCAATGAGTGAAGAAAACGCTCGAGTATAAAGTCTGGGGCGAAATTCGCTCAAATCAACTCTGACAATTTCACAGAGAAAGCGTGCCTTCAAGTCATCAATAGAAAATGAACTAACACGCACGACAATAAAACTGTGAGCGCAAGCTTTTAGAAAGGGAGCAGAACTTACCAGCGAAGTGAGAAAGTCTTCTGCATTGAACTCTTCTTGAAACAAAGCTGCTTTGACAAATAGCTCTGGGGAAGTTGTTACATTAATTACTGCCTCTTTATTTGTCAGGAGATTTTGATAGGTGGTGCTTGTTAGGTAGGGCTGCAAGATCAATTGCCCGTTCGAATATCGAACACCCATCGGCGCGGCATTTGGTTGCTTGGTATCATCAACAGTACTCACTATAACTTCGTAGAGAACTTCTTCGTCGAAGAATGGTAATTTTTCACTCATTGCTATTCTATCCTAAAGAGTAATTTGACCTCTTTATGAGTAATTATTTATATTCTACCTCATTTGTTTTTTGTTTAACGGAAACTTGTCCGAGTTGCTCTGACTTGCAGAAGATCTTTAAATTATCAAAGACGGATTATCAAGAGATTTGCTCGCTATTGAATATTGACCCTTCTGAGGATTGGCGAGCAACAAAAATCCTTTCGAAGATGCTAACCTTCTGGACTGTAAAGAAAACAAAAGAAGCTCTTAAAAAACTCATAAAAGGAAAGATTGTGTTAATTTTTGGGGCGGGACCATCACTCGAAGAGACACTCGAGCAATTAAGGGAGAGCCTTCCTTTTTCTCATGATAACATAACAACCATTGCAGTTGATGGAGCGGCAAATGCTTTATTAGAGAAAAACATACCCATTACTGCTCTTGTGTCAGATTTGGATGGCTGTTTTAACCTTCTGCAGAAAAATATTTTGCAAACCACAATTAAAGTCATACATGCGCATGGAGACAACATCCAACGTCTTTTGCTATTAAAAGGCATAGTCCAAAAGGGGTGGGTCATTGGCACCACTCAAACAAAAGAGACCCTAAAGGTAAGGAATTATGGTGGCTTCACCGATGGAGATAGGGCAGCGTACCTTGCGGCAAATTTCCATGCGAAGGCGATCATCCTTTTTGGCTTTGATTTCGGGGCGATAGTTGGGAGATATTCAAAACCAGATGAGCATACCGGTCATTTTTCAGCCTCAGCAAGAAAGTTGCTGAAATTCAAAATTGCCAAAAAACTGCTCACAGCATTACCTCAACATTTTCCGGAAAGCAGTTTTTTTAACGCAACAATAAATAGCAGCTTGGAGACCTCATTATTTCAGACAATTGAAATTGAGAAAGTCGTCTCACTCTTACCAAATGAAAGGCACTATTAACGGGTTATGCGTTTCCAGCAACCTTGCCCTTTATATTCAAAGACTCCAACTTCAATAATGTTGATATTTGGGTAGGTTTGAAACAAGGGTGCTAGTTGTTCTGCCAAATATCGTGCAAATTCCTCAACGGTTGTATTTTCGATTGGCAAAAGTACAACATCGCTTTTGGGAAAAATGTATTTCTTTTGTTTTGGTGTAAAAAGGAGGTGAAACTCATTACCCTCAGACTTGATTTCTAACTTCGGGTTGTTCTGAGGTAAAATGATTCGGTGGTCCAGGGCTTCAACGAATTCGCGCACAAAAGGCTTTAACAACAAAAAGTCGATAACAAGATTCTTTGCCGGATCCTGTTCTCCATATATTTGCACTTCCACAAGATAGTTATGGCCGTGTAAACGCTCGCAACCTGTTTCACCCAGTACAAAATGGGCTGCAGCGAACTTGAAACTTAACTCACCTTGAACTAGTTTGTAACTCACAATAACACACGCACACCAATTTACTAGGATAATCGTTTGATATAATAATAATATTTACCGTTCTTAAAGTCCGAGAGAAACAATTCCTGCTTGTTTGTTTGACACCATTTGAAGATTTTTTCGTCGGCCTTTGGGTTATCAGTCACAAATTTCAGGATCTCACCAGGGTGAATGGTTTTTACTTCAATTCGTAGACTCAAATTAATCTGATAACACTCCCAACCCATACAATCTAGTTCTTTAGCAATAACGGCTTTTTCGCCGGTCATTTTCATCCTGGAAAGAGATTCATTTGAACTATTAAAAATATTTACAAAAGACTTTACTCATTAAGTATGTAAATGAAACTTTTCATACAAGAATATGCAACCTCCGGTGGCTTTTCTGAAAGCGAGCTAACAGCAAACCTCTTAGTTGAGGGGTTTGGTATGCTACGAACGCTTATTGGGTATTGTAAAACATTAGCCATCGAGGTAAGCACTACTCTTGACTCTCGCCTAATGTTTTTGAAGAAATTCTTACACGCAGAAACGATAGAGAGTATTTCTTCGCAAAAAGATTTCTTAGAAAAAAGTCGACTCCTTGCGTCCGAGGCGGATGCTTTTCTCGTAATAGCCCCTGGTACCGGCGGGATCCTAAAAGAACTGGTTACCAGCTATGAACAAACTGGCACTAAAAGTCTGAATTGTTCTCCCTTAGCAATAGCCCTCGCATCCAACAAAAAACGGATGTACGAAGTATGTGCAAAAAATCGAATCTTGTTCCCAAAAACAGCAGTTATAGCTGCTAACAGTCAAATAGCACTTGTTCTCAGTAGCGAAAGTACCAAAGAATTTTTCCTTTCGAAAAATTTCAACCTTAGTGATCTTGGCTTTGTTTTCCCGGTAATTATAAAGCCAAACGACGGTGTTGCTTGTGAAGGAGTAAGAATTATCCGGACTGAAGAAGAACTGCAAACAACATTAAGAGAACGAAAGGATTCTGAGCAACTCGTGCAGGCATTTATTGAAGGAGAGAATTTGAGCATTACCGCTTTTATTACTAACGAACAGATATATTTTCTCTCTCTAAATAAACAGATTCTTTCTCTTGGCTTTGAGAAATCTGAATATCTTGGGGGGATAACGAATTTTAAACACCCGAAAAGAGAAGAAATACTGCAATTTTGCAGGGAAGTTTTAACTAAAGTGCCGGGGCTATCTGGCTTTGTTGGCATTGACCTTATTGCTAAGAAGGACTCCACTGGAGCATATCATTACTATTTTATTGAATTGAATGCCCGACCAACAACACCTATTTGTGCTTTCCTTGATAAACTTACGGAGCCTTTCAACTTCCTCCAGCCAGAATCCCTCACTCATAATCCAACACAAAAAGGAACAACCTATTTTGCAAAAGCGAAATTCTATTTCCCATTAAAAACAGACCACCCACTCTATATAACCTTTCAAACTGAGAATGACATAATAACGCCACCTGTATGTTTTGACAAACGAACGGTTTACACACTGGTGCGTGGCTCTGGAAAAAATTCGCGAAAAGCGACTGCCCATTTTGATAAGCGACTTGCGTTTGTTGCAAATAAATTAAAGGAAGAATTTCTCTAAATAAGATGAAAGAAAAATGACAGTAATTTTAAGCTTAGACATTGGAGGAGCAAACACAAAATATGCTCTTTTGAAGAAAGAGAGAGGAGAAGAACGATTAATAACCCACGGTTCCATTTATTTCCCTTTTTGGCAAAAGAATAAAGAATATCCCAAACTTTTAAGACAGATCAGAACGACCATCGAAACAAATTTTGGAGAAATTACAAAAGTAGTCTTCGTCACTACAGCTGAACTCGCGGACTGTTTTACAACAAAAAAAGAAGGAATAAAAGCAATCAGTGACTATATGCTCGAGGTTTTTGCTGATAAAGAACCAGAAATTTTAGACTTTGCCGGAAAATTTATTCCAGCGGAAAATGCAACAGATTGTTGGGAACAAGTTGCAGCAACAAACTGGTATGCTTCTGCAATGTTTCTTGGTTCAAGATACCCCAACGCAATCCTTTTAGACATAGGCTCAACAACAACAGACATCATCCCGATCCATAACCGGAAAGTAGTTGCACAAGGAAGAACGGACCTTGAACGATTGGCTACTTCTGAATTAGTGTATACAGGATTATTACGAACCAATGTGATAGCAATACTTTCGCAGGTAAAAATTGATGAGAAGATAACGCGACTTTCAAGTGAGCTTTTTGCTACAACGGCTGATGTGTATTTATTACTCGATAAAATTTCTCCCAAAGAGTTTTTTGTTGAAACTGCAGATGGAAAACCCTTTACAAAAGAGCATGCAAAAGCACGGCTAGCGCGAGTTGTTTGTGCAGACACAAATCAGTTAACAGAAGAAGAGATTCTTGGGATTGCCCGACAAGTCCTAACTGAACAATACAAAATTATTAGAAACGCACTTGGAAAAGTTCGGAAGAGGTATCAAAAGAACTTTCGATGTGAACCAACGATTGTCCTTATTGGTGCAGGTGCAACAGCAATAGGATTGCCAGTCCTCAATCAGCTAAAAATTAAGAACTGGTTAATTGCTAAAGAAGAGCTAGCGGAGGAAGCATTAAATTGCTTTAGTGCCTATGCACTTGGAATGCTGGCTATTCAAATAAATACACCTAAAAAGAAGGGAAAATGACGGGCGCTAAATATCAAACACTAATTAAATTTGGTGGTTCAATTACAGAAAAAGGCACGCTCTCTCAGATCATGGTACTGGGGGAGAGCTTAAGTAAACTCTATCAAAAGGAACAATCGTTTTTAATTGTCCCCGGGGGAGGTGCATTTGCAGAAACAATAAGACAATTGCAAAAAAAATACCAACTCACTAATGAAACGGCCCATTGGATGGCGATTCTGGCAATGGACCAACATGGGTTTTTACTCAAGCAAGTCATTCCAAATGCAAAAATCATAGCAACAGAGGAACTCATTACAAGACGCGTGCAAGCACCACTTACAGAAGTTCCAATTTTATCAATTTATGCCTTTCTTAAAAAGTTTAGTAAATTAGAGCATTCATGGAAAGTTACAAGTGATGCTTTATCAGTGGAAATTGCAATCTCTTTGAAGATGAGCCAAATAATTTTCCTAAAAGATGTAGATGGATTATTACAACAAGGAAAGCTGGTGAAAAGGGTGTCATTTGAAAACGTTAAGACCCTAAAGCATACACTATTCGACCAGAAAGCAATTGAGTTAGCAGAACAGCATTATTTACCGATTAAAATTGTTAATGGCTTCTACCCAGAACGACTTGAAAAAGCATTAGCTAATAAAACCTTTATAGGAACGGAGATTTATTATAATAAAAATCACAAAACATAAGAATTTTATTTAATTATACCCCACTATTTACCAAGGAGAAAAACTACAATGAGCCAAATTGCCCGTGTTAAAACTGGAATTCCAGGATTGGATAAAATGTTAAAAGGGGGACTCCCAAAGGGACGAACTATTTTACTGAGCGGACCGGCGGGGGCAGGAAAAACAACCCTTGCAACACAATTTATCTACCGAGGAATTTTAGATTATGGCGATCCGGGTATTTATGTTACTTTTGATGAAAGTCCGAAAACGGTCCGGCAAAATTTCGTAAGCTATAATTGGAAACTTGAGAGCTTGGAAAACGAGAACCTCCTGGCGCTCGTCGATGGGTTCTCAATGAGGGCCGGCGTTGCTTCCAAAGAAAAGTATAGTATTCGACTTGAGATTGATGATTTACTGACGACACTCATCAGTTTGATAGATGAACTTGGAGCAGATCGAGTAGTAATTGATTCGTTAACAGCTCTTGCACTATCATTAGAAAGCGAGATGAGAATTCGTCGTGAAATTTTAAAGCTAAGCGCAGTTATGTCAAGCCTAAAATGTACAACCATTGTTACAAGTGAAATGTCACAGAGCGGCGAAATTTCACGTTATGGTGTCGAAGAATTCATGGCTTCAGGTGTTATCGTTTTAGACATTCAAGAAGTAAACCATCGATTGGTACGCAGTATTTACATCAGAAAAATGCGCGGTATAGATCATGAATTGGTGCGACGCCCGTACACTCTCGGTAAAGATGGTTGTGTAGTACTCTCTGCAGAAAACCTATTCATTTAAAGAGAAGGCCGGTCACCGACAAGGGCTTATTTAGAGAAGGCTATGAAGGATGTTCTCAGAACGGAATCAAACTAGTGACGAGGATCTTGTCCTTATTGAAACTCAAAATCTGCAGGAAAAATGTGGCAGGTGTAACGAACCCCTTGTATTAGAGATCTATTACTCAAAGAAGAAATATCAGCAAAAAATTGTTTGTAAAAAATGTGGCCTTTTTTTCTGGAAAACAGCGCAAAGAAGAGAGGAATGGTAGAAAAGCAGAAAAAAAGGAGCTGGTACCTTAGTGCTTTTGTAAAACAACACGGCTGAGAGATTTTACCTCTTTAAACATCTCGAGATTCTTAGTTATTTTTCCGATTATATTAACTTCAGCAACAGGTGTTGTCTGAGCCCAAAACACATGAATGGACTTTTGCAAAGGGCAGTAAGCAATATCACCCGGTTCGACCGTTAATGTGGGATGTTCGGCCTTTACTTGAATGTCAGTTAGAAAATAAAGCTGCGCATTATCTTCTATGCGCGCCCTTCCACTTATTGGAAGAGAATACCAAATTTCTTCAACAGACAAGGGGGCCTTCATACGATAAAATTCTCCAAGAGCTTCACCAAATCGTTCAACAATGAATTTTACAGGATAGACATCCATTTTCACCAAGAATAATACACCAACAAAAATAACACTTTTCTAGCAAAAGAAATTTTCGGCGAGAAGGAAAATGGTGCCCCAATCGGGATTTGAACCCGAGTCTACAACTCGAAAGGCTGTAATGATTGGCCGAGCTACACCATTGGGGCAAATGATTTGATGATGTTCTGAAAAACAATTATCGATTTTAAATCTTTCTTATAGCTACAAAAAAATGTATCAAAATATACATGTCTCGAAAATGAAGAAAACATGAAAAAAAAAAGAGTATTTGCAGCAGGATACCCCGCTGCTAATTTATACAGGAACTTATTTTCGCTTCTTGATGATGACGAATGTTACACTCGCAACAGCTAACAAGGAGGAAAGGGTAATAATCAAGGTAAATCCTGGAGTAGTTGGAGTATATCCGATATCGAAGCCTGCGTAGTACATGTACTCTCTTGCTTTGTCGAGGTCGTGGTTGTAGCGGATGATGTTTGGATTACACCAGATACCCATCTTTGGATAAATGGGCCAGTCAGTAATGGTGTATTCGCCACGGTGAATAACCTGGTTGATTTCATCTCGATCAACAGCATAAGAGATAGCCTTTCGTAAAGCAAGACCCCTGGTTAAGGTTGGGTTGGTTTCGCTGATTCTGCGATCACCCATTTGTTGTCTGCTTTCGCGCATGTTATAGCCGTAGAAACCGTAGCTGAAGGTTGTATCTGATTGGATAGTATATTTGGGATCAGCTTGGTATTGATCACGCTTTTCTGGGAAGGCAGTAACACCATCAATATCGACTTTACCAGCCTCAAATTCTAAGAGAGAAGTTTGAAGGTCTGGAATAATTCGGATACGTAATTGGTGCATACCTTTGGTATCCCATTCGGAATCAAAACCAAATCGTTCAACCCAATTCAAGTCTGGGTCATTGGTGATGCTTTCATCTAATCTCCAGCAGTCACTTCGAAGAGTGAGAACTGTTTCTACACCTTCTGTAAAGTCGCTAATCTCGAAGAGACCAGTTCCGAAACAGTTGGTTGAGAAGGTTGTCCATGATGGATGGGTTGTGTCTGGAGTGACACCATCAGGTTCTTGAGTTTGGTTCAAATAGTGCTCTGGCAAAATGCGGGTACTAATTGCAGGTAAGGAAGGAGCATAAGGATCGTTTTCAGGAGTGGTTGGATCACCGTCAACGTAAATAATTAAGGTTTTATCGTCGACGATTTTCATATCTTCAATCCAGTCCCAGAGTTGTTTGTCGTTGGAGACATATTTCCAGGCATAAAAGGTGAAGTATACATCATAGATATCAAGGTATTCGTTGGTGAATAAACCATCTGGGTCAGTTGCCCACTTGATACCATCACGCACGTGGATTTGAATGGTTGTGTCGTTAAGATAGGTATAGCTGTCTGCTATGTGTGGCCAGACGCTGAGGTCAGCATCGTACCAGATCAAGGTATCCATTGTCGCACTACTAATGAAGCTTGAGGATGTATCATCTTGTGTTAAGGGGTTTAAGTCTGACCAGGCGGCATCAGTAATGACTAATTCATCAGTGCTGATTTGACCTTGGTGTGAACTTTCCCACCACATTTTACCCCAAGATTGTAAGACACCATCGGTCATGTTATAACCATGGAGGTTTGACCAGGTAACAACATAAGACTTGGGTGAGAAGGTTGGTAATAAGGGTAAAATCTTGTCCATTAAGTAGTTTTCCCATTCCCAGTAGTGTTGAACACGCTCTTCTGAGTCTGGGGGCATGATCAAAGTACCTTGTTTCATGTACCATTCGTTTTTACCGGTTCCTAATTCATCGTCCCAGTCCATGCTGGTATCATAACCGAAGAGGTTCAAGGAACCGTTTTCATTGTAGACACCAGTGAAGTCTGGGTCTGCACCGCCACCGGAAAGACCAACGTAACAGATATCGAAGTCTCGGAAGACGATCAACTCTGCTACAAAAGTAGGCCAGTCCTGTACAACTACGTTTACATCAATCCCAATTCTTGCCAAGTGTTGTTTCAAGAAGTTCCCATAGTCAGGGCGAACTCCTCCTTGGTTTGTCTTAAATACCAATGTGAAAAATGGTTCAATGGATTTTGTCTTCACAGGATTAACTGCGAAAGAACTTGCGACAAACAGGGATAACATTACACCAACAAGAATTGCTGATTTAACTTTGTTCACTTTCATCAGGTGATCACCAATAATATCGGTTTAACCTATATGTTGGTTTTTTTTGATTCCATCTGAATCATGCTCTAAACCATAAAGGTTTAGATGCTAAACTAATTAGTTGATATAGTTACTTAAAAACGTTTTTGTCATCAAGAAAAATCCTTTATTAAGAGATTTCAAGTCTATTTTTCTCGTTAAACTATTTCTTGGTAAAAAAATTCATATATTTGTAGCTTTTTTAAGATTATTATTAAAGAAGCTATTGTAAGAAATTTCGTAAAAAAAAATAACACCAGAAACTTGTAGTAAGTAAATGCCATTGAAAAGGAATTGATGTCATGAATCTCCACAAAAACGGATTGCAAAAGAGAATTTTCTGGCGGAAAGTTCTACGGCAAGCCAGGCGGGCAAACAGCAAAGAATTGCGAAAGGCGCTCTGGGATGTACGAAAGGAATTAACAAACAACCAGTCAGCCGAAGAGGGCGCAAATTGGAAACTGTATCTCAGAGAACAAGCAATTTCCAATGAATTAAAACGACGAGAGTTACTTGAATGGGCGTTGAAAACAGGGGCAGAACCAAGCACCAAAAATGACTAACATTTATTATCTTTTAAGGTTCTTTCTCTGCTATTACTTCAGAAGCAGTATCAGAGCCAACCTTAGAGGGGGCAATTTGTTGCTGTGTAGATTCTAATTGCCCAGCGGGTTGCTGATCCTTAGAAGTGCCTCCGGTTAAACGTTCATAAAAGCCCCGAAATCCCGGGCAAGTCTCAAAATTCCCATGCCATTCACATTCTTTACAAGTTGTATCCATTTCTTTTCCCCGTTTCAGACTGAGGAAGGCAAGGCCTGTAAAAAAAAGGAGCGCAGGTATGATAGCATAATACCATGTTGTTGCGGCGAAAACACTCGCAACTAAGAAACCGGCCAAAATCCCTCGGAATAATTTTGTAAAATCATTTATTATCCGAGAATACTTTTTTAGAGCATATCCCCCCAAGGTTAGAACTCCAAAACCAATGACAAACCAATAGATATTTGCTATTCGAAAACTTTTTGTAAGCAAGAAGGTTCGTGCGGCATTCCAAAAGATATACATTAAAATGATGGTATATACAGGTGGATAACTTAAAATACAGCCCTTGCATAATCGTAATCTGCCAATTTTGAAAACATGCGATTCGTATTTTTCACAATTTGGATGATGAGAAAGAAGGAGCTGTATACCTTCCTTACTAAAAACTGCTCGCAAAATCGCTCTAAATTGTCCTATCTCTTTAGCGTTTGCAGAGGGCTCTTTTTGAGGTGCATCAACCTCGAGTGAAAGGGGTTGGGGGGGCGGAACTTGTTCACTACTGGTCGAAAGATCACTTGGTTGAGCAGTTTCCGGCATATTTGAACCTGTTATATTATCGATATTATTAGACAAGTAATTCACCAAATGTGCAACGTGACGTGTAATTAATGTAAAAACTAATACTTACCATGCAATTAATAATTCTTAGCGTAAGTGTCAATAACAAAAAAACAATTACTGGAGAATAATCCAGATGGTCGAGCCAGGTGAGTTAGTTTTCCTTTCCGGAGGAACAGGTACTCCGAAATTATTGCAGGGTTTTCGAGCACTGCTTTCGGACGAATTGCTAACTGTTATTGGCAATACAGGTGATGATGAAGAATTTTATGGGTTGCTCGTTTCCCCGGATATAGATACGCTACTCTATCTCTTCGCAGGGCTACTTGATGAAAACAAATATTGGGGAGTCAAGGGGGATAGTTTCTACACTAACGACTTTTTAAGATCGCTGGGAGAAGAAGCTTGGTTTCAGCTGGGGGATAAAGATTTGGCTCTTCATCTTGTTCGGAAGAAACTTCTTCTTGAAGGAAAAAACGCCACAAAAGTTACCAGCGAGCTCTCAAGAAGACTACATATTCAAGCTACTATTTTACCAATGACAAATGATGCCATTCGCACAGTTATGATTACAAAAGTAAACAACAGAAAGTTAACCTTTCAGGAATATACTGTTAAAACGCATGAAAAGTTTGCAGTTAAGAAAGTCCTTTATCAGGGAAGTGAAAAGGCAGAAATAACACCCGAATGTTCGAAAGCACTTTCGAACAGCAAAATGATTATTATTGGCCCTAGTAATCCCATCACAAGCATAGGACCGATGTTGGCAGTAAAGGGGTTCAAAGAATCTTTAATGGAATCTCCGGCAACGATTGTCGCTATTTCTCCAATCGAAGATAAGCGAGCTTTTAGTGGACCGGCAGCACAATTACTGCATGAACTTGGAATGGAAGCCTCACCAGTGAGCATTGCAAAACTGTATCAAGAATTTCTCGACATTTTTATTTTAAGTGAAACTGACAGAACATTAGCCGAAGAAATCCATGCATTAGGCATCAAGACAATTTGCACAGATATTAATTTGGGGAGTAAAAAAAGAAGAAATGATATAACGCGATTAATTTTAAACGAACTTAAATGAGTTCAAGAGTTTTTGAAAATGATTGTGGTTGGAAGGGGGAATTGTTTTTCCTATAACTGAGACTAAGCAAAAATGA
This sequence comes from Candidatus Heimdallarchaeota archaeon, assembly GCA_019056785.1. Classification (GTDB taxonomy): domain Archaea; phylum Asgardarchaeota; class Heimdallarchaeia; order JABLTI01; family JABLTI01; genus JABLTI01. Next base: position 22,868 of record DXJV01000006.1, on the reverse strand, counting down.
GCGAAATTCACGGAATAATTTCACAGCCATTATTATATTGAGGATAATTAAAGTCATCCAAAGAAAGAATACCATCAGCAATTAACTGCTGGACTTCAGGGGCAATTTGACGTAACGAATTGATCAAATGTTTAACGGTGCCACAAACTTTAGCATAATACTTTTCCCCCCACAATTTCGTATAATTGATAAAAAGACACCGCCCCCCACAAACAGGGTATTCTGCACATGAAGGACAAGGAGCAGTTACGTGAAGAGAATTACGAATGGCTTCCGGCGAATGAGAAGTGATATGACCAACAATGGAAAAGGAGAACTCAGGGGAAATAGGACAAACAGAAATTTGTCCATCAGGATTAATCGCAAAGGAATCCAAGCCTGCCCCACATCGAAGTGCACTTGGCTTATTAGTTAGAAGAGAATACATAAGCGCAATAAAAGGCACCAGCCTTTGAACAATGCCCTCACGAAGAAAGCTTAACCACCACTTCACTAACCTGCTTATACCAGGATTATACGATTTGTCAATCCAGCCCAAGAAATCTTTCCAACGATTTTCAGGGCGATCATCCCATTGACTATCAAGTTGCCAATGAATATGGGAAAACTTTGGCCGCTTGAGAGAGACTAGGTGAACAACCTCTTCATAAATGTCCGCAACTTCTGAGACGGTCATGCGGGCAATCAAATCGCCAGAAAAACCATGGCTAAGAACATAAGAACAGTTGTTTAGAACCTTCTGATAATTACCTTGTCCGCGGTTTGCGTCATTAACATGTGGTCGACCATCAATCGATGCTAAAATTGCACTTAAGCGTTGAAGATAGGGAGGGTGGAGTTTATGTAAAAAAACAGCATTCGTTTGAATGGACCAGTGCCGGACATTTGGAATGGCATCCATTATTTGCTCTAAAAGAGGGATTTTTAGTAACGGCTCTCCGCCATAAAATTGAATGGTTATTTCAGACGGATCCTTTGCAAGAAAGGTTACCAAATCGGTCAAAGGGTAAGCGAGATCAATTGGTGGAGGTTCGAAAGTGGCATCTTCTCCACAATATTTACACTTCAAATTACAAGCACGGGTCAGAATAATAAAGTAGTTCGTAGCCACATCAACCTCCAAATCATCAAACATTAATCATGCAAATCTTCGTATGAAGAATTATCTTGTGTTTTAGTTTCAAGATATGATTCATACAAGTCAGCTTCGCCCCGGTCGCGTCGAAGGTATCGATAGAAAAGACCCATGATCAAACCACCAAAAGGCCCACCAACAAATCCAGCAGTCAAGAGACAAAGAGCAAATATAAGAAAAACAAACCGAAGTGGAGTACCAATATCATAACTTTGATTGTGATAATACCATAGAATAGGAATAATAACAGCTGCCTGAACGAGACTTGCTAGGATACCCAGAATAAAACCATCATAAACACAGGAAATTAAAGGACGCTTCCGAACATACCCCACATACATCCCCCCTGCCGCTCCAGCAATCAAGATGGAAGGGATAATGAGATATAAAGCATCAGCTGGAAGAACGAAAATTATTGAACAAATTATGACTATTAAAAAACCGAATAAATAATCCTTTTGCCTCAATATTATCAACTCAACTTGCTACACATTATCAAGGAGGGCTCTTTCTATTATAAATGATAATGTTTCTCTTATTTTTTAAAGAGAAAATATTGCTCCCCTTTACTATTTAATAGAAAGCCTTTTTTAATATAAACACCATCTTGCCTTTTAGATTGTTCATTCTCCAACTATCACTAAGATTTAGTCTTACTACTTACGAGGGAAAAATATAAATAATATATCGCATAAGCTATATTAACAAAAAGTGTTTATATAGCATCGCGGTGTAATAGCGAAAGACTTATAAGGAGAATGTGGAGAATGTCTTCACTCAAAAGCTCAAACAATAAAAGCACGAGCAGTAATAAGAAAAAAGGCTGTGAAAAAAAATGATCATGGAATTATTAAACAGCTCTATTAGAGACCGAGAAGCTAGGATAAGGCTTTCTGTAGAAAAGAAAAAAGGAACTAGAGGGCGAAAAAGAAGCAAAAAAACAATTCGCGTTCAGGAATTAATATTAGATACATTATTTGTTAGTTGTCGATTAATGCGATCATCTGAAATCAGAATTGCCGTAGGAAAACGGGTTAAAGGATTAAGTAACTACTTGTTTTTCTCAGCATTAAGAGACTTGCAAACGCGAGGAGATATTGTTAAACGAAAGAATCTTCTCAATATGAAATATACTTTTTATGCTTTATCAGAAACTGAAAAGCAGAAACGACAAGCATTCAGTTATCCGACAACGCAAATAAGCCACTTTAATTATCATTACATTACCACTCTACCATACTCAATAGAAGCAGTTTTATTGGTACCTCGATTCTTCTGGTAGAAATGGTGTACAGAGAAAAATAAAAAAGGCTGCGCAATTCTGCAGCCACCTTTTGTTTTTATTGCATGTACGAGTTTGAAAAAAGGAAGAAGGAATTTTCTTCAGCAGCTCAAAACGAAAGCGCATTTAACCTGCTAATTAAAATCCGCAAGGGTAGGATGAAAGAGTCCTTGTCTTTAATAGTTGTCTCAAAAACTTCGTATTCGTTTCTTGTGGCTGTGCGAGCAACATCGGCACCCAAATAGATTCCTTTCTTGCTGAGATCTTGCTTGTTCATGAAAATTATCACAGGAATTTCTTTGCCGGTCCGAAGTTCTTCATCTTTTATCTTCTCGATGTAGACATTCAAGTATTCGATGGAAGAGACATTGGTACCATCAGCAACTAAAATAACTGCATCAGAACCCTTTAGACAAATATCAGCCATAAACTCAAACCGTTCTTGACCAGCAGTATCAAAAATTGAGAACGTCATGAAATAATCAATATCCTCTCTCGTGAGCAGATTATCAACACCATCCTGTATTTTGAGAACTTCAAATTGATTGCTCTTCGTGAAAATGACCATCGCACCAAGTTGGTTCAAACTAAGAGTAGTGGTTGATTCTTCAACATCAATCGGCGTATAAGTAAGATTGGCTTTATTCTCGAGATAATCTTGTCGTTTAACATCAGAAGTGATGAACTCATCCCCAAACAGAGCTCGCAAAAAGGATGTCTTACCACTACCAGAGGTACCAAGAACGGTAATTTTTAGCAAACGAGCAACTTTACCCTCCCGAAGGAGCTCTGCAACTGTCAATTTAATCTAACTCCTTTAAAATAGCATAAAATGTTAACTTTACAAGCCAACTAATGGAGACGATGATTAATAAGCACAGTGAGAAAAACTGTCGGTATATCTAGTAAAAGAATCCTCAGTTTTTTGTCGGTAAGGAAGGCACACCCTTACAAAGGAAGGAAATTACAGACAAAAAAAGAAATTTTGGAAAAGAACTCCAAATAATCGAAAGAGTTTAAAAGAAAAAAAGCCCGAAAAATAACTGAAAGAAGAAGCACCGATGGTCTAGACTGGTCTAGGACTCCAGCCTTCCAAGCTGGGTACGCGGGTTCAAATCCCGCTCGGTGCACCAATCCTTTTACAAATAGGGGGAGAAATATAAAAATAGCCCAACGTGTTAATACTCCAGAGTAACGTTGAAAATTCTAGGAATCGACCCAGAAAAGTGTACAAACTGCGGACAATGTGTGAAAGTTTGCCCCAGCCGGCTTTACAATTCTGTTGCTGAGCCTGAAAAGAACAAGCTGAGAGTTGCATTCGCGGACAGCTATAATCTCTGTGTAAGATGTGGGCATTGTATCGCAATATGCCCTACCGAGGCGATACTATTCGAAGATGCAGATGAACCTCTGAATTTCGAAGGAACAAAACAATTGGAGAAACTCATCCCGTATGAAACCATGCTTCAAGCCCTTCGAATGAGAAGATCAATTCGCTTGTTTAAAGATCAAGTTGTAGAAAAAGAAGAAATAACCAAAGTATTAGAAGCGATGAGATATGCCCCTTCTGCGAGTAATCGGCAAAACTGGCGGTATGTTGTTCTTACAAACAAAGAAGAGATCGCTTTTCTTTCGCGAGAGGTAAGCCGTTTCTTCAAGACAGCAAGGAAGCTGTTGCCATTTAAAATTCTCATAGCCCCTTTCTTAAGCCCGGGGACAAGAAGACGTGCCCTTAATCCAAAAACAAAGATAACCCTGGATAGAGAATTAGCACGACTTGAAAATGGTGAGGACATCATTTTTTTTAACGCACCCTGTGTTATCCTTCATTACTCACGAGATTATCCCAATGGATTGGCCGACAACGATGCCGGTATTGCTCTTACCTATGGCATGTTAGCTGCTCAATCGCTGGGCTTGGGGAGCTGTTGGATCGGCTTTGCCCAAATAAGATTGCAAAAGAAACGGAAATTACAGAAGCATTTTGCCATCCCGAAAGGTTACAAAGTACGCGGGGTGTTAATTCTTGGCTACCCAGCTATTCGCTATTTACGGGCACCCCCCCGAAGTCCATTAAGAGTCAGGTGGATAGAATGACAACAAAACGAGACATGATTGTTGAATACCTTGAGAGAAGCCAATTGTTAGAATTCTTAATCATTAGTTTTGCTTTGGCAATTAGCCTAACATTTCTCGTCTTCGGGCTTGTGCCATTGAGAACCGGTGAGCCCATATCACTACCACTAATACTTATTGGGGGAATTGTCATCATTTTAGCAGCTGCAGGCTTAATAGTAGTGATTCAAAAACGGAAAAATAGAGCGAAGAAAGAAATTGAGCAAAAATCTTAAATGAGGAAATGCCACCGCCAGAAATTTTTTTGTTGATAAAACAAGAGCGTACAGAAAGAAGAATTTCTGGAGAAGAAAGAATGGCAGAAACAGTAGAAGAGCCACAAGAAGGAAAAAGTGAAACCCAAGAAGAGATTCTAAAAGAATTGCAAATGATAAGAAAGTTCCTCACCAACCAACCTAAAGCAGAAGCTGAAAAAACTACAACAGAAGAAATGACTGAGGAAAAACAACCTCCAGAAGGAGAGGAGCCAAAAAAGAAGAAACGACTAAAAGTCATCAGAAGATTTGGCAAGGATTTCATGGATTTCATTAGAAAGTACAAAGTATTGGGTATGGCTGTTGCATTTATTATGGCCACATATGTTGGACTGTTAGTGCAAGCGCTGGTTGATGATATCATTATGCCGTTGTTTACCTATATACCAGGTTTGAATAATTTAGACCGATTGAACGACTGGGTAGTAGGTAATTTCTATATAGGACACTTTCTGTCGACAAGCATAACCTTCATTGCAGTTGCTTTTGTAATCTATCTCATTATCAAGATTGGTACTAAACTCGGGGCGGAAGTTGAAGAGTAAACTACCAGCAGGGCTTCCACCTCTTTTTTTCTCACCAAGAATAAAAAGCAACCTTAGAGTAAAAGCAACTCTGGAATAACATTTATGATTAATGAAAAAATTAAAGGCAATAAATAAGATAGCAAAGATAGGTGCGCAAGAAAATGAGAATCGTTGTTTTAAGCCCACACACAGACGACGGAGAATTTGGCGCGGGGGGAACAATAGCCCGTTTTGTAGAAGAAAAACACGAAGTGTTCTATATTGCCTTTTCCACTGCACGGAAATCTGTAAAACCCGGGTTTCCGAAAGATGCTTTGAAAACAGAAGTGAAAAAAGCAACGAAAGTCTTAGGGATCCCTCCAAAAAATTTGTTCATCCATGATTATGAAGTCCGATCATTCCCTGCTAATCGTCAAGAGATACTCGAGGATTTGGTGAACTACCGAAAAGATCTGGCGCCCGACATCGTTTTCTTACCGAATAGTGATGACATGCACCAGGACCATCAAATAATGCATAACGAAGGCATTCGTGCTTTCCGGATAACAAGCTCACTTTTAGGGTATGAATTCCCAAGAAACAACATCCAATTCTCTTCAACGTGTTTCATTAAACTCGAGGAACGACACATCGCTAAAAAAATAGCCGCAATTAAAGAATACAAAACGCAAGCTGACAAATTTTACTCGAGTGAAGATTATTTACGGGCATTGGCAAGAGTACGAGGAGTACAATTAGACCATCAATATGCAGAAGCATTTGAAGCAATTCGGATAATCATAGGCAAAGGAACAACACTCAAGCCTTGAATCGCAAACACCCACACTTTTAGTAATAATATAAGAAAGCTTTTTTTAATGAAAGAAAGGAGAAAAGACAAACATCCTCAGGTAGAATACCCAATGAAAATTTTACATTTAGCAGATGGGCGACGAAACATTCGAGCAGAAAGAGCAGCACTCCTTGCTAAAAAACAGAAAGCGAAAAAGCAGTTTCTAATTGGAAATGTAAAAGAAGAGGTGCTCATAAAAAATATCTTCAAAAAAACACAGTATGTTGATTTGACACCAAGGAATCAACTCTTAATAGACATTAAGCCTTTTATGACTGCATTGAACAATTTCATAGCAGAAGTAGATCCAGACATCATTCATGCGCACAACATTTTCATGGCAAAATTAGCAAAAAAGACAGGTTTGCCTTTTGTATATGATGATCATGAACTGTGGTCACAAAAAATCAAGTGCTACAATTACTCTGGCTTAAAGAGCAAAGTTAGTATGGCGTTACAACGAACATATTACCCTCGATGGGAGAAAGAGCTGGCAAAAACCACAGCGATCTTGGCACCGTCAACAGGCATTATTAATTTCTATAAAACAAAATATAAAACGAAAAATGTTCTTCTATTCCCCAACATGCCTTTATTACAGGAAGTAAAGAAACCCAAGTTAAAAGAGCGAGCAAAAGATTCACTGATAACTGTTGCAATAGGAGTTTCAACGAGAAGTACAGCAAAACACCGGAGAATTGAAGGATTTCTCGACCTCTGGAAACAAAATGAAGACATAGGAAAGATACTGATTATTGGACAAAATGACCTAAAAAGTGAAGGAAAAATTATCAGCATTGGTCGAGTTTCACATTATGCTTGTTATACTGAAGCAGCAATAGGGCATGTGGGCATTATTCCCTTTCTACCCTATGCAAAATATCATCAATTTAGTGGGGCAAACAAAGCCTATCTGTATATCCATGCCGGCTTAGGATTAATCACACCCATAACCCAAACGGAATTCAAGCCGGTGATTGAAGCTATCAGCGTGGGGTATCAATTCCAGACATATGACGACTTGGTGAGATATTTGAGAGCTAAGAAAGAAGAGCTCATGACTACAGGTGCAAAAGAAATTATGAATATCGCTCGAAAGCGATTTATTTTGGACAATTATGGAGAGAATCTTCAACAAGCATATGAAATAGCCATAAATCTCCACGGCAAATAAAAAAAAAGGGTGAAAAGGAAGAGTCAATCAGAGAACACGTTCGAGATTCTTATGGAAAATCTGGTCCATATATCTAACCATTCGCCGACCGTAATCAATCTTCTTAGTTAATGCTCGCAAATCATCCTTTGAAAGTTCGCCCAAAATAAACTTAACAACTAAATAGGGCATAATGAGGTTCTCTTGATAAATGAACGAAGAAACACGGGGATTGATTTCAATGAGTTTATCACCAATAAACTGGAGATTGTTACAATAGCTTAACGGAATCGCTTGGAGAATCTCTCGAGTTTGCTGGACAAGGTCGGGACGGCGGATCAATTCGCCACGAACAATGACGCCCCAACGAGCCTGTTCAACAGTTTTTACAGTCGTAAAGAGTTCTTCTCCCCGAAAAGCAATAGTATCGGTTGTGACCTCTCCACCTTCTAAAAAATCCATAACCAATAACTTTGGAAATTCATCTTCTTCCCGGAAAATGCCCTCAAATTCCTCGAGAGACATATATTTGCTGGTGGGTTTATAATTGAGCAATTGATCCTTACGATTAACCTTTGGATCAATAATTCGAACGCCGCGACTTCCTTTCCCAATCTGAGGTTTAAAAACAATCGGCTTTTCAGGATACCCAAGCTTATCAAGCGCAACCATAAATTCATCAAAGGTTTTAGCAGGATAATAGGCTGGGAGAGCAAGAGAGGTTTGGCTCCGTAAAATATCATACATAGCTAATTTATTATTTGCTAAGAGAATGGGTTCTGGATCCGAAACAAGGATCTTTGTTCCTGTCGATTCCAACTCTTTTTTTGCTCTTGCTAGATGATAAACTTCAAAACTAGACTCCGGAAATAGAATATCTGGTTTCTCCTTCTCGAGGATATGCATCATGGCGGGGATATAATCGGGAGATGAGCCGGCCGGCACCTGATAGAACTTATCTGCAAGAAAACGGCCAATTGCTTCTTTATCCATATCCGTACCAATAATCTCAACCTTCCGCTCACCATGATTGGCTTTCAACATACGTAAAAGAGTGGAAGCACCAGGACAGCCACAAGCGGTAAGAACAATTTTCAAGTCGCGCATTGAATTAATACTCCTTTGAGGTCGCAGCAAGAATATTGCATGCCAGCTTGACCTTACTACCGTTCCAAACAAAGTTATGGTTATTTAATTTTTCCAAGAGCTTTAACTTAAAGAGAAAAAAAGTCTGCTACAACAAACATTCCACTCTCTCGAGCCAACATAAAAGAAAGAAAATAAACCAAACTAACGGCTTATGTTTACAGTTTAACACTCTTAATACTCAATAAAATAAGACTAAATAATATTACAAAAACAAACAAAAGAAGAAAAAAGTAAAGAGCTCAAAGAAAAAAGAGGAGAAAATAAGGAAAAAAAGAATACTAAGACTGTTTTAAGAAACGACTTCTGAGAGAAATTAACGAAGAGAAAAGAAGGAAAATGGTGGACCGGCCGAGATGTGTCCAGGAAGTGCCGAAGCAACAGCCTATTGAACTCGGGGCCTCCTGCATTAAGGTTAGAAACGGCAGCTCGCCGCCTAATTGCCAAGCAGGCGATCTTCCAGTCTGATCTACCGGCCCACAGTTTGCTTTTGTTTTCTTTTCCTCTCTTTTTTCTTTTATGAATCTTTCGTTTTATGTGGAACATTCTTTAGGAGGAGCTTAAATGAGAAAAAAAGAAAGATTGAACTCGAATCTACTTCTCAAGCAAAAGTAATTTGAAGTGCATTCCCTTCTGCTTTTTGTATTTGAGAAGCACACCTAAGAAGCACCCACAGGCGACGGCCAAAACTCCTGGCAGGAATTTGAGTAAGGATAATGCTTCTTTCATAGTAATGGTGTAGGGGAGCGTGTTTGTAGTATAAAAGTCAAGGATAATATATATACAAAAAATTACCCAAGACCATCAAAAAGCTCAACGCAGCCATTATTTTGTAGCCGTCTTTGCGAAAAGCCAATAGGCATGTTAGAAAACCGGAGATTAATAGACAACAGAGATAAAGAAAAAACGCCACGAGAACTTCAGCAGCCGCAGCACCCGTTATGCTGATACTATAAAAGCCAAAAGTGCTCGCATAAAGTAGAACAATTCCAACAAATACTGCCAGAAAATTTTGTTTGATTTGATTTCTTGTCTCATAAGGTGACATCAGGAAGCTCTCCCTCTAAAAGATCTCGACTAAAAATACAGCCAAAAGCTATTAAAAAACATTATTAATTAAAGAGAAAAACAAAAAGTCTTTTTTTCAGAGCTACGCCCAGCTAAAGAACCTTTATTGCAAGCGTTTGAACTCAAAGAAGTATAGTGAGGGGCGCGAGTTGGAATACTTAGTGAAATTATTTCTCTAGAAATTTCTGCAATTTGGTTAGAGGAAGGGTGTTAATAACATCAGTTTCTTTTGCCCACCCCCTCCTCGCAGTGGCAATGCCTAAACGAATATAGCGTAAGTGCTCTACGCTGTGAGCATCGGTATTTATTGCCAATTTACAGCCAGCTTCAACCGCTTGTTTCACGTGGAGATCATTCAGGTCCAGGCGATTTGGAAAGGCATTAATCTCGAGAATGGTTTTCGTCTCTTTCGCCTTTTCAAAAAGCATCTCAAAATCGAGTTCGTAACCCTCACGCTCGAGTAACTTTCTGCCAGTGGGATGAGCAATGATGTTAACATATTCATTCTCCATAGCCGCAATTAGCCTTTGTGTGAGCTGTTCCTCGGACTGTCTGAAACCAGTATGGATACTCGCTACAACAACATCCAAATCTTTCAGGAGTGAGTTTGCTAAATCCAGATTACCATGCGCATCGATATTCACTTCCACACCCGCGAGAATAGTTACATCAGCTAATTCCTCATTCAATCTTGCAATTTCCGCCATTTGCTTTGCCACTGCTGCTTCATCCATCCCACCAGCAATACGTAAGGAACCGGTGTGATCAGTGATTGCTAAATATTCATACCCACATTCTTTTGCAGCCAGTGCCATCTCTTTAATGGTGTTTACACCGTCACTCCATTTTGTATGCATCTGTAAATCGCCCCGTAAAGAATCATATGGGAGCAATTTCGGCAACTGCCCCTGTGCTGCTGCTTCTAATTCACCCCTATTTTCTCGCAGTTCTGGCTCAATGTAATCCAATCCAAGTTGATGAAAAATTTCCCCCTCCGTTTTGCCTGCAAGCATTTCCTCACCTTGAAAAAGACCATACTCATTAAGCTTCCAGCTCTTTGCTTTTGCGATTCTACGCAATTCAATGTTCATTTCTTTGCAACCGGTAAAATAGAGTAAAGCAGCACCAAAGGATTCGGGAGGAATAACGCGCAAATCAGCATCTAAACCAGCCTTTAATCTAACCGTTGCTTTAGTATCTCCTTTAGCAACAACATCCTCAACAGCTGGCAGGGCAACATAACGGTCAAGTATTGGTTGAGGAGCGGTTGTAGTCACCAAAATATCAATATCACCAATAGTTTCTTTCATGCGCCGTGTGGAACCTGCAACAGCAACTTGGATAACATCCGGGAATGTGCGTATTGCCCCTGCAAGTTCCTCAGCAATGGGGAGAATATCACCCAACAATTTTCGGCCGGCATGCTTTTTCAAGAATAAAACACTACGGAGAAGTTGTTCCTCACTTTTCTCTCCCATGCGAGGAAGCTCACGAATCTTATGGTGCAGGAGCGCTTTTTCTAAGTCAGAAAGATTTCTAACGCCTAATTCTTTATGAAGCAATTTGATGGTTTTAGGGCCGAGACCTTCCACCGCCATCAATTCTTCTACAGCAATAGGGATTTCCTTCTTTAATCGATCATAATAACTAATAGTGCCAGTCTTGAGATATTCTTTGATTTTTTTAGCAATACTCGTACCAATACCCGGTAACTCTTCTAAACGGCCTTCTTTCGCAACGTGTTCAATGTCCTCTGATAGCGTGCGAAGAGTATGAGCAGCTGCCTGATACGCACGAGGTTTGAAGGCCTCCCCTTTTATCTCTAAGAAAAAGCCGATCTCAGACAGAATTCTTGCAATTTCTTGATTCTTCATCGTCACTTATAAATAATAAACAACTACAATTCATAAAAGCTTTTGTTGAAATAAGGACGTAGCTAAAAAACGAGAAAAAACAGAACGAAAAAAGGCGGGGTGAAAAAACAATTGAGAAGACTTGAGAAAAAGCTTGGCTCGTTCCTTTACAGTAAAATAAAAGGGAGAGGTCATCTTTATCGATGATCATTCTTCCCGCAAATTATTTGCCAGACCTAATTTCGTGTTCTTCAACCAGCCTGGAATGACAGCAAAGAGAGTGGTCCCAAGAGCAAACACCAGAGTAACCCAAACGGTTTGCCAGCTAAAGTTATATGGGATAGTTTGGGCGTATTCTTCTATTATCCCGAGAAACACCTGTGTAATCGGGTAAGCAAGAGCCATACCAGGAAGAAATGAGACGGGAGTCAGAACAGCGTTCTCAATAAGGCTTATTTTCAGGATTGACCCATTGGAAAAGCCAAAGGCGCGCATAATGGCAAACTCTCGCGTTCGCTCAAGCGAAGAAATAAAGGTGGTGTTGAAAATTGCGATAAATGCCACTATAAACCCTAGAACAACTGCAACATACGCTATTTGTTGTTCGACGTGGATAATTTCCATCATTTGTGAGAGGAAAAACTTGCTTGTCGTAGCAAAACTAATACTTTCATCTTCTTCATTTAACTTTTCAACAAGCTCGTCCTCGAATCCATCTTCGACTAAGAGTCGCATGGCAGTGAAGCGGATGGTGGGACCAAGAAGCAACTCTAGATATTCTTTTTGGATAATGACTGAAGAGGGCGAAGCCCAAGAATCGGAGATACCAATAATCGTTAAGTTAAGCTGCAGATTATAGAACCAAAGGGAAAGATTGTCACCATTTGACAGCCCAAGTTCATAGAGTAACCGAGCATTAACGAAACATTCATTTGTGCCTTCCTCTATGAAAACACTTCCCTCTTTGAAATTGTAGTTCGTCATGCTGCTATTCCATGGTTGGACCTCGAGAAAAATGAGAGAAGTATCATTAGCAGTTGTCATCGTTGTCATTCGCAAGTAAGGCTCCACCTTCTCAACGTGAGCCATAGAAGCATAAGTATTAACAACAGCCTCAGAAACTGGCTGATAGAAATTAACTTCGATATCCCAGACAATTGATTCGTTAATATTTTTGGGGATCTGATAATTAGCGATATCTACAGTAGCAACCAAAGCAGCACTTAATGATAAAGCACTCATTACAGCTAAGATGGTCATCCATGTTCGGGTTTTCTGCCTATTGAGATTCCGGATGCCAATTCGTGGTATTTGTGGGAGGTATTTAGTGAAAAGAAGGTAATCGATGAAGGATTTTTTTGTCACATCGGTTGTCATTTTTCCTCGAAGTGCTTCATAGGGATTCATACGGGCGACCTTTAGTGCTGGGATGACAGCAAAGAGGAGAATGGAAGCCATTGCCATTAGGCTTACCCACAGAACAGTAAACCAGTCAATACTGAGGGCAATGGTCGTTACCCCCCAAGATTCGCCTAATTGCATAGTAATTAATGCTAAAATGCCATAGGATGCACCTATCCCCAAAGCACAGCCCATCACTCCCAAAATAACCGCGCGAATTGTGAACATGCGAAGGATGGCAGTATGATGGAAACCAAAACTGTGAAAAACGCCAATTAACTTTCGCTGCTCAGCCACGAAACGGCTCATAATGACGTACATAACAAAACCACTAATGATTATCGTCAAAACTGTACAGATACTAAGATAACGAGCAATCATTTCTGAAGCATCTAAAAGAACTGCTCGAACAGAAAGTTCGTGGGGGTAATCCACTAAGCTGAGGGGAAACCCCAGAGAAATAAAGTGTTGACGCACTTTCTCACCAACAGCTAGAACATCAGCAAAAGGCGTTTCTTCATCGAAATATACAAGTACGCTGGTGTAGACATTTGGTGGGAGTGTATAAAGGTCACGAATCGCTTCCTCGGTGAGCCAAAGAACAGCTTTATTAGAAAGCTTAAAGTTTAACCATTCAATAGAGTGAACAACCGCAACGATCTCGAAGGTTTTCTCACCTGTCGCACCCTTAATAGTAATGTTATCACCAAGCTTCAGATGTACCGCTTCAGCAAAACTACTGAGAATCATCACTTCATCATCATCTGCCACGAAATGCCCTTCGTCAATACTAATCTGATTGATCTCTGGAGGAGCAGAGCCATTCACTCCAATAAACACTGCCGAATAAGTCTTTTCAAGGCTGAGGGTAGCTCCTGCAGCAACGACCCGGCTCTCTACTAAGGCGGTATTATTTGTTTCATCAGCAACAATTGTTTCAATTTGCTGAATAAGTGTCTCGTCAAGAAAACTACTTTGGAAATCAATATGGGCCAACTTAAACTCTGCTGACTCCAATTCAAGGGAAAGAGTGAGAGAGGCAGAAGTTCGTAAAAAGGCAATGGGAAATGCTACAACAAACATAACAGCAATAATGGTCGTAAGGCTTCGGGTCTTCTTTTGAAAGATGTCACGAATGGCCGATTTTGCGATGAGGGAACTTTGTTTGGGTAGTTTTCGATTTTTCTTAACCATTGAGTTTAGTCCTCCGATAATTCAAAATTCTCAACCATTGTTTACACCCTCTTCTTTAATAATCCGCCCTGAATGGAGATGAAGCACGCGATCAGCAAGATAAGTAATGCTCTGATCGTGCGTTACTAGGATTACTGTTTTTTGTCGCTCTTTGCAAATCTTCCGCACCAATTCTATCACCTGGATGCCGGTTTCTTGGTCCAGCTGCCCGGTAGGTTCATCCAAAATGATAACCTCAGGATCCTTAGCTAAGGCACGCGCAATGGCCACACGTTGCCGTTCTCCCCCGGAAAGTTGAGAAGGAAAATTATTCATTCGCTCAGCTAAACCAACCGCTTGTAAAGCCTCTTCGGACTTTTGTTTCAACTCTTTCCCTCGAAAACCAACCAATTCCATCATTAATTGAACATTCTCGATAGCAGTTAATGTGGGGATCAACGAATAAAATTGGAAGACATACGCAAGCTTCTCCTTCCTGAAAGTAGTTAAGGCAGCGGGTTTCAGCTTGGTAATCTCATTGCCATTATAGAACACCTGACCCGCTGTGGGATAGTCAATTCCCCCAAGAATGTTAACTAGAGTTGTTTTCCCACTCCCAGAAGGGCCCATTAAGAATAAAATTTCACCTTGCCTAACAGAGAAGCTCACATCTCTTAAAGCACGGACAATGGTTGCCCCTAAAATATAATCCTTCACTAATCCCACTGCCTTAATATAATCCTGCGTCATCACCATTCACTCTATCTTTGTTTTTTCTTCTTCTCATTTCAAGTGTTAAAGCATGTCCACAAGTTGAGACAAGTGTCTACTTAGGATAACGTTTATATAAACTTTTACAATTGGTATTAAATGAAGACAATGGTCGAGAAACTAAGGCTAAGAAAAGAGAAGAGAAAGGAATCGATAATTAAATCCGCCCTAACAGTACTCGCGAGAGAGGGATTCAATGGGTTAAGCATGCGGAAAATTGCCAAAGCCGAAGGAATATCAGAAGCAATGCTGTACCGGTTTTATAAGAACAAATACGCCATCCTCCAGACAATTTTAGAAGTAAATATTCAAAAAATTACAGATGAATGGAAAGCATTTATGGAAACAGTGAAAGCCCTGGTGCCGGACCTCAAAGTTTCACTTCCAATCATTGGAAAGATGATGGCGAAAACCATAACTGAGAATCAGACCTTCCTGCAATTTCTCGTACGGGATAGCCCGAAAATCAGGCGTATTTTCATTAAATTAAACCAAGAACTTGGAGATGGTTTACAAGGACCAGGACTCTTTCAAAAAGCCATCCAATCAGTTAACATCTTAGAAGTATTAACTGACTATTTTGAGCGCTGTAAAAAAGCGGGGAATTTACGAGAGGATCTATTGCCGGAGGAATGTGGCATTTTAGTAACATCCAATTTATTACCACTAATTGCTCACCTCCCGACACTCCTCTTTCGAGGAAGCAAAGAAGAAATCGATGTGGTCAAGCTTGTCGATACTCAAATTAAGGTTATGCTCGATGGCATGGTGCCCAAAAAAAGGGAAGAGAGAAAATCCACTTCATGATGATCATTTGCTTCGAGGGGAGAGAGAAAAGAGAATTAGTGATGAGAAAGCCAATAGATATTGTAAAGCTTTAAAAGTCTGTTTTTGGGGAATATATGTGGGAGAAACAGAATGACGATTTCTCAGGAAAAAATAAACGAAGTATATTATTTAATCTCTAAAGAGAGGAAAGCGAGAATAAACTGGGTATTGACGATCACCCAATTAACTTTTGATGAACTTGAAGTTGTAGCAAAAAAGCTTGGCCTGGTCATAAAAGGAGCATACATAGTTCTTCCAGAGGATGCAGCGAAAATTACGAAAGCCGAAAAGTGGCAACCCACACCAGTTCTAACGAAAGAACAAATTCACATGCTCAAATTAAAACGTTGCCCCATTTGTGGGATATTACTCGAGGGAACAGAAAATGCAAAAGTTTTAGAGGGATTTTGCTTTAATTGTGGTGCTGATTTCAACATGCTTTTTAGTCATAATGATAAATTTGCCTACTTCCAAAAAAAATGCGACAATTGTGGCGCAATAAATCCCGTGAAAGCCCGGTTTTGTTTTCAATGCGGGAGCACTCATTTAACGCGGATCATCCCTTCAAGCAGTAAATATAATAAGTTTTCAAAATCAAAACCAAACCCACTCCAGATACGCGATATTGTCTATTTTTCTTGCTCGCTCATTATTTCAATAGCAGGACTTATTTATGCAGCCATTGAATTTTCAAAAGAAGGGCAAATTGCACGAAGTATTGCCATAGGGGTTATAATTGTTGCTTTACTGATTCTTGCTGTTCCATTATATTATTTGCGCCGATATCGTCTCTGGCAAGAATATCAATATTATCGCGAATTTTTTGATGAGTAATTGAAGAAACGTGCTTGATAAAACAGTTACTTATGTTTGTAAAGAAAAGTCTACTTGCAGCTTGATCTTAGTTGAAAAAAAAGTAGCAACTATCATTAGAACTCCTTTTTTTACCAAAACTACTAATTTTAGACAATTTTCCTTAATTCTTCTTCAATCTTTTCCGGTGCACGATAAAAACAAGTACTAGAATAACAACGATGCTTGCACAAGTAATCGTAAAACCAACCAGCAGCCAACTTGGTGTACTTCGAGGAATATAAAATTCAGTTAAAAGCTGCAGAAACTCGCCATTAAAGATAACAATACCACCATAATTAATGCTAATTGAACTATTTGTCTCAAGTTTCGTTCCTGAGGAATCAAAAACGGTGAGATTAAAAGTTTGCTCATTTGGTTTTTGATGATTCTTACGCGTACTATCAAAATTCACAGCCCGAACGATAGTGGTGGTTCCATTTGTGTAAGGATTCATGAATACCGTTGTGGGGGCATTTGTAAGCATTTGAAACGGAAAACCGAGTGGAGTGAAAATATCGTTAAAGAAGCTTGTTCGCTTTTCCTTCGCAGCCTCTGTTAGGCCGAGCAATAAATCAACTAAAAACGCTTCACCTGGACGACCGCGGATAAAGGTTACATTACCATGAACAACCACCGGTGCTGTTTCATGGATGCTTGTTCCAAAAAGACTTGCTAAGCCAAACTCAGCTCTTCTGGTCCCGTTTTGGTAATAAAGTGAAGTATTGCCGGTCGCGATCACCGGCTTTCCTTTCGCAAAGGCTTCAACAAAAGTCATTTCTGTTTCGTTCATCGCTGCAACATCAGGGAGTATCAACATTTGCACTCCTAACTCCTGGAGGCGTGCGAGATCTCTCGAAGTGATGATTTTTGTGGGAATATGCGATTGGAGCAACATTGCCGTTAAGCCATAGAGATCATAAGAATGATGACCGCCGATAAATTCATTATACGCCCCCCAGAATTGCTCGTCAAGTACACCTTCTCCATAATCAAGAATAGGATGGTGAATTGCCTCGAGGGAATAGACAAAGTCTCGTGTCTGGGGGCTGTAATAGACAGCTACAGGATTAACGACTTCCCAATTACCATAGAGAAAGTCATCATAGGTGGCAATCCAATTAAAGAGGGCTTTACGATATTCGAACCCTACAGTGCCAGCCATTTCCGGTCCTTTTGTCTCCCAAAAATTGCCTTCAAAGAGAACGTCTGCCGCTGCAAGGAGTGTGGAATCTTCCGGTTTGACAGCATAATCTAGTATCCAGCTAGGATGGTCATGGTCAAGAGCACGGTAAAGAAGATTCTTAATGACCACGTATAACCAGAGCTCTTCAGTAAAGGCCTTGGAATCACCCTCGGTGCCAAATTCGTAAGTAATTGCATCAACATAATCATAAAGATAGTAAGGGTCTGCCCCTGAGAGCAAGGCGTGAAGTGCTTGTGCCAACCAAATCTCAGCAATGATTTGAATGTTAGGATTAATGCCTTTTGCAATTGTTGAGACCTCAGCAAAAAACTCATTGATAATTGTCGTGCGGAATTGCAGCCATTCAATAAACAAAGGATTGTTCAAATCAAAGTCTGATTCATTAGCTGGTGGGGGGTGACCATACCTTGAAATAAATTCGCTAACGGTATAATTGTCAAAGCTTCCCCAGGTCCAGTCATTTTCCTCACTGTACCAGGTCCTCCAGAACGGAACATCAATATAAATACCATCCACGCCGGTTGCAGCAAGGTCAGCAATAATAGACATATACTGGCTGCGCCACTCCGGAGCAAGAGGGGTAACCCAGGCTGACTCAGCACCCTCTTCGACCCAAAAACCAAGTTCTGGGCCATAAACGGCGTAGTTTCCATGCAAATCTCTTTGAATCCAATCAGGATGATCCTTGAACGTCGAATGCTCTTTCCAGGCAACATTAGGAGTAATTAATTCAAAACCAGCAATGTATTCCACAACAGCTAAACCTTTCTCATGGGCAATAGAAACGATTTGTTTTGTGGCATTAAGAAATATTTCAGGTTCAAAAAACGTTTCATAGTTATTAATCAGACCAATATCAAGTTCTAAAACATTCACGTTTTGTTCACATAACTCTGCAACTTTCGCCCGAACACTTGCGTCATCTTCATCTTCCCAGAATTCATAACCAACAATACGCGCGTTTTTAAGCCAAGACGGAGCAGTAGGGGAGACACTCTGAGATTTGAAAGACGCATGGGTAAAAGCCTTCAATTGGCTGGTATACTGACTAGAACCCAAAAGTGGGAGTAAAGATTGTAAAAGAATTAGCACAATAATAAGCCCTTGAATTCTTGCTATTACAGAGGGAACTTTCTGAGGAGACATATCATTCACAGCCAAAAGAAACGAATTAATAAGTAAACTTTCACAATAAAAAAACTGTCTATTTAAGAATTATATTCTGGTTTTTATACCGAAAAGAGGGATAAAAGCTCAGAAACAAGAGTGAAAATAATGGTAGAACCTCCCTATTTACAAGTAGAATTTGATACCCGGCAAAAATTGATCCCTAAGTTAGTCGAAAAATATTGTAAAGAAAAATATCAACTCGAGATTATCCCTCCAAAAGTAGGGTCAGGCCCCAAACCAGGACCAATCCCAAGGCCAACATTTCGGATTTTAGATGTAACAACAGGTGAGTTGGTTGCCTTTTTTAATCCTCACGGTCGGGCAGAATGTTTTCACGACGATTTCAAACCTCTGTTCGAACAAATACTTACTGACCTTAAAGGAGCTGTTGAGGAAGCTGCTCTTGAATTCAGACAGCACTAGTCTGCCCTATTAAGCCCACTTCCTTACCAAAGTTATCTTAATAGAAATTTTTCTTATCAATAGGGTTAATCGACTTGAGTTAACAAAGAAAAACAGAGGGATAAAAAAAAGGCAGAAGAGAAAAAACAACTCATGTGTTTTCCTTCAAACATGATTCAAGTATTATTAACCTTCATAAACTAAGCTGAATGATTACTACTCCTAGATTAAAAAGGTTAAAATACAAAAAGAAGAAACTTTTATCTAGAAGATGGGATAACACATGGAATTTCCTGATATTATTGGTAAAATTGCACTCTCAAAAGAAGGGAAGGTTCTTGGAAAAGTAAAACGAATTGATTTTTCACTAGACCAAAACAATGCGTTAAAAGTCTTTGTTGTCATTGATTATCGCAGAGTTCTTCAGAAAAATATTCTTCTTGCGCTCCCAATGCAGCTGTTTAAATTACGAAAAATAACTGATGATGAGGTTCAGATTGATATCAGTAAAAAAGACTGCAACTATTTCATTATTAAAGAAAAATTGGACAAACAGGCAAAGATTGCTGAAACTAAATTCGGCAAAATTCCTGATTTCGATAAAGCAATTTTCAGAGAATACATCCTAAGACGATGGTAAGCAAAAATTCGTTTCTGCTTAAAAAGACCTTTTCATTTTTTTTCATTAATTTCCTTTGCAGAAGAAATAAACCTTGAAGAAAATTTCAGAGAAAAGAGGTGCTTACATCATTGTTTGCTAAAAAGGTTATTAAAATGAACAATTATTGGAGAAAAGTCTCAAGGATTCAAACCGGTATTTGTCGTCTAATAAGGCCTTTAGCAGTTCCAACCGAATTTTTCAAAGTTTTATGGGGGAAATGTGATGGTGGGGGTGGATCTGCCAAATAAAATTCGGTGAAATCTTTCCTCCTCGAGTGTTTTGGTCAAACTTTTTATCTCTATAGAGTAATGAGCAATTGCAAGGGTGACAATAAATTTCAACAAAATAAATAAAAAGTGTCAATTTACCCACAAAAAAACTTATTTAAATGAGTTTTCCTAAGCTCATTCAAAAGTTTGACTTTGGAGGCAATATTTTTGAAACCAATAACCCTTTGTCTAGTACAAATGGGAAACAAAGGATTGGAACTTGTAACTGCC
Organism: Candidatus Heimdallarchaeota archaeon; assembly: GCA_019056785.1. GTDB lineage: Archaea > Asgardarchaeota > Heimdallarchaeia > JABLTI01 > JABLTI01 > JABLTI01. Next base: position 2,517 of record DXJV01000006.1, on the reverse strand, counting down.
TATCCCAAAGTTCTACCAAAAAAAGTACTGGACGAGCTAACATACAAGTCAATGCCAATGAGTGCAAAGCCTGGCGATTTCTCTTCAGGGTCCATTGGAGACCTCTTCTATTCCAGTTATATTTTCCAGTTACCACAAGAAGATGTTCGGCATAATATCGGAGCAATCATCGCAGTCTTTGAAGATATGAAGTATAATCTTGAGGGGATAAAAAAAACCTTTTCATGTATAATCAAGGAATTAGATGGGAAATCATTATTAAAGCTAGATATCATCCAAGAGATTCTGCCCAATCTTTACACAGGCTTTGTAAAGGGAGTAATTAACATTAAAATAAGCTCTATTGCGACGATTTCGATCAAATTTAATGATATGGAAAGTTCTGAGGAAGAAAAAGATTATACTGAGGACCTCGAGGAAGACCTTTGGAGGTAAGGAGCTCAGGCCGTAAAGATAGTGTGAAAGAGAGTAATCGTTCCGAAAAGATAAAGGTGTAAGAAAAAATTGTCATTTTTTAGAAAAATATTCAAACGAAAAAAAGAGGTAAATATCACTCTTTGTGGGCTAGCAAATGCAGGAAAAACTACCATTGTGAAATATCTCGAGACAGGTGAATTTGTAAAAACACAGCCAACAATGGGGATAAATCGTGGAGAAACCATTCGAATAGAAAAACTCGAAATAAACATTTGGGACATGGGCGGACAAGATGATTTCAGAGTTCTCTGGCCGGAAGTAAATGAAAAATCAGATGGTGTGGTTTTTGTTGTTGATAAAAATGATGTCATGAAATTTGAGGAGGCTTATAAAGCATTCCAAGAAATCGTCGAACACCAAATCCACGACGATGTGATTGTTCTTGTTTTATTGCACAAAGCAGACTTACCTGAGGGCATGGATCGAAGCAGGTTCATTCAAGAATTCGGTTTGGTAGACCTTCCCTTTAAATGGGCTTGCTATGAAACCTCGGCAAAAACAGGGCAAAATATCTTCGAAAGCTTCAAATGGTTTTTTGAGCAATTAAAGGAGGGCTAAGAAAATGGCGGTAAATTCCTTAACAATGTTTTATTCGACTTTTGGCTGGATAACAACTCTATTTAATCTTATCTTGATAGGCGCTCTCTTAATCCGCTTTCTCCAAAAGAAAACAATAGGAACACTCTTACTCTTTTTTGCATATGTGTTTGTTGGGGTAACCAGTATCCTCGCCGCTCTGGTTTACAATCTTGAAGTAGCCGGTGTTTCTTTATCTACTCAGACGCTCCTTCAAATGATCGCTTCAATAGCTCCTCTTCTCTCCCTTACTTTGATCTATATCTTCTCTTGTAGGCATATCTTAAGGGATAATGAACTTTTAAAAACGCTTCATACAATTGTCATCTCAATTGTTGTTGGCTTTGGTTTAACATTATTTGTCTTAGGGGCCTTTAATATCACGCCACAATTCACAAACTTTATTGTGCCAGAAGGAGAGAAGGCGTCTTGGTGGCAAATAAAACGGGTGCCAATTACAGGAACCACACTCTATAACTTTTCAATAACAGCAATTTCACCCCCCGTTATTTTATCACAAATCTATATCAATCTGAGAGTAGGCATTCGCTCTTTTGTGCTGGCGAAAAGAACATCAAAAGCAGTAAGAAAAAGAGGGTTGCAGCTTATTGGCTGGGGATTGATAACTTACCTCTTGGCGGGTATTATCATTACTTTGGAAATAAGCATTCATTGGCCAACAGGAAGTGCAATGCCACCCATCTTATGGGCACTGCGAAAATTAGGCTTTGTCGTAGCATATATCATCTTATACCTCGGATGGATCATGCCAGAATGGCTTAGAAGAAGGATACGTGGTAAAACCTGGTTTGAAATGCAATATAAGAACGTTCGTGTCTCTTAGGAACCCGTTTTCACAACAACAAAATATCTTCCCTCCCCTCTTCTTTTTTTTAATTTATTTTACCTTGAATTGTTTTTATATACAAAAGGTATTATTCACTTCAGCATATGCACCGGCAAATAAAAACGTTCATCGTTCATAATAAAAACCATTCCCGTTAAAATCACCTATAGATTAATAGCATGTCCAAACTCGAAGGATTAGCAAAAACTATCAATCTTTACAAAATGAGAGTATACTGCTAAAAATGCTACGGTTCACTCATTAAAGTTTGTAGATATCAATTGTGATTTTCTCTCTAAGATCAATACGTGCATATTTTGTCTCGGAGAGCTTTCTTTGGATCTTGAGTTCTTCTAATTTAAACAAGTGCTCGAACTCTTTCATGGAAATATTAAGACAAACCTCTTTTTCGTTCACTTCAATTATTTTATATTCCTTTAAGGGGAGAAAAAGTAAAATGCTCTCTCGCAAGATTTTTCTTTTCTTGATCACCAAATAAGCTTCTAACACTTCGTTTTCATTAGCAAGCATTTCGACTTGTTTAATGACTCCGAGTTTTTTCCCCTCTTTAGAGAGAACTGTTTTTCCAGTAAGCTCAGAAAGCTTCATCGCCAATT
>DXJV01000047.1 GCA_019056785.1 Candidatus Heimdallarchaeota archaeon | reverse complement strand
TTGACGATTTTTGGTTTGAATCCTACAACAATTGTGATAACAGTCTTTTTAGGCTGTTTCTTCCCCATTGTCTACAGCACTACAAATGGTATCCGCTCTATTGACAAGAAGCTCATTTGGGCTGCACGAATTATGGGGGCAAATAAATTTGAAATCTTTTTTGATGTATTGCTCCCAGGCTCTTTAGTTTCAATAATTGCAGGGCTACGATTAGCAATTGGCTATTCTTGGCGAGCAATTGTTGGTGCAGAAATGCTTGTTGCGTTAACAGATGTAAAAGGAATTGGCTATTATATTATCGGGGGGAAGGTTGCTAATCAAACAGCACAAATTTTAGTGGGAATCTTTCTCATTGCCTTATGTGGTCTGTTGTTAGATGCTGTATTAATGAAACCACTCGAGTATTTTACCCTCCGAAGGTGGGGGATGGTAGAAAAAACGGAAGGATGAGATATTATAACTGAAATAAGTGACTAGTGAAAAAAATGTCTGAAGAGAAGAGTAATAAAATAAAAATTAAGGCTATAGATGTTCGCAAAGAATTCAAGGAAGGGAAACGCAAAGTAATTGCCCTTGATAACCTTAATCTCAAGATAGAAGAAGGCGAATTTGCTGTAATCGTTGGACCTAGTGGTTGTGGAAAATCCACTTTTCTCTACATGATCGCTGGCTTCGAAAATGTAACAGAAGGTAAAATTCTGCTGGACAATATCCCAGTTGACAAACCAGGCAATAACCGTGGCTTTGTTTTTCAAGAATTTGCTCTCTTTCCATGGCGAACGGTAGAAGGGAATATTCGAATGCCCTTAGACATTGCTGGGAATCTTGAGGAGGCTGAAATTAAAGCAAAAGTTCAAGAATTCATTGAGCTTGTGGGATTAGAAGGCTTTGAACATGCTTATCCACACACTCTCTCCGGGGGAATGAAACAACGTGTTGGTTTAGCGCGAGCATTGGTTTACGATCCTGATGTACTTCTCTTAGATGAACCCTTCGGAGCATTGGACGCTCAAACAAGGAAATTGATGCAGCAAGAATTGATACGAATCTGGCAAAAAGTCTCTTCTCTCGGCAAGAAAAAAACCGTTGTCTTTATCACTCACTCGGTTATTGAAGCCGTTTATTTAGCCGATAAGGTATATGTAATGAGCGCTCGACCAGGACATATTAAAGCTATTATAGATATCGACATCCCTCGTCCAAGAAGTTACACGAGTGATGAATTTATCCATAAAAGAGAAGAGGTACTTAAATATCTCGAGGAAGAAGTCTTAATTGCTGCACAACAAAATCGCGAGGGGCTTCACCCAGATTAAAAAAAGAACTGGTTAAAGACTAAATTTTGGGTTTAGCTTTCTTTATTGCTTCAATTAACGAATTCCGATTAAAGGCAATACCAATCACCGGTATATCAAGAATGCGTTTCAGCGTATTTGCTGCCACTGGTCCACAGACAATTGCTGCTACGCCTTCTTTTTTAGCACGAACACCGAGAATGATTTCTTCTTCGATGGTGTTGGCAAGATATTCTCGAATGTGAACTTTTTCTCCATCTATTTCAATAATCCGTCCAAATTCATCCAATACATCCCGCGAAGTAATTAAGCCGATCATATTCTCTTTGAAGAGTCCTTTTTCTTCTTCGTTTTTTACATAGAGAATTAATTTTCGTAGTGTGGAAATCCTTGTATCCGGTTCGACGGAACTCATTTTGTACATGGTGCTGATTGGGATACCTGCTCTCTCTGCAAGCTCTTTCAGTGTGAAATCAAATTCTTGGGTTACGCGTTTGATTGTTCCAGCCAATTGGTTTTCATCTTCAATAATTGAAAATAGCAATTGCTTCCATAAGGGACGATCCATTTCTATTGCCAACGGGAGTCAACTCGCATGTTTCTGTATTTTAAACTAATAAAAGTCCCAGTATTAAAAGCATTTTGTCAGAAGAGTTCACTGTCGGTGCTTGAAAATCGCCCTGTCACATAAAAAAAGCTCTAACTGACAAAAAAACAAGAACTTTTAAAAAGTATAAAGCTAAAAAGAAAACAAAACTATATATTAGTTTTTAACCAATAATAGCTTAATAATTAGCATGTAAACAGGAGAAAAAAATAATGGCGCGATGGCATTCTCTTTATCATGAAAAGATTCCTCCAGAAATAGAGGTACCAAATATTAGCCTTGGTGAAATGTTTTTTGAGGTCGCAGCAAAAAACCATGAGAAACCATTTCTATATTTCCAAGGTAAGAAAAAAACGTATGGCGAAGCAGCAGAAGAAGTTCGACGCTTAGGAAACGCTCTCCAAGAACTGGGTGTCAAAAAGGGTGATCGGGTGGCTATTTTACTGCCAAATTGCCCACAATTCGTTATTAGCTATTTGAGCATTCTCGCAATTGGTGGCACTGTGACAGCAATAAGCTCCCTCTTGACAGAAAAAGACATCAAGTTCCAGCTTAATGATAGTGGCTCAGTGGCACTTATTACTTTAGACTTATTTTTAGATAAGGTCCGGGCAGTACGAGAAGAAACACCCGCCTTAAAACATGTTATTGTTTCTTCAATTGCAGATGAATTAAGCTCTATTAAAGGCTTTTTATACAAAACAATCATTGGTCGTAAGAATCCTAAACCTACCAAAGAAGAACTACGCTATAAACAAATAATAAAGAATGGCAAGAACATTTCTAT
>DXJV01000012.1 GCA_019056785.1 Candidatus Heimdallarchaeota archaeon | reverse complement strand
CTTTTCAATCCTGCTGTTTATAATAATCATTTTTACTTGGATTCGCACGTTGTTTAACTACTATGTTATCGAAGGTAATGAATTAATCCATCACAAAGGACTTGGTGTTGGTGTTGAACGCTACCCCGCAACAAACATGTCAGTCAAAAAAGAATACCCGGACCTTATTGAACATCTGATTTTCCGTTCCGGAACACTTGTTCTGGCACCACCTAAAGCAGAGCGTGCAATTGTTTTACGAAATGTTATTGGAATTGATAAGAAAGTAAAGTCTATGAATGAAATCCTTTCTCGTATGAAAGTTGACATTGATTAAACATCACTTTTTTTCTTTTCCTTTTTTTTATTATAAATGATAAGATTTATATATTCCTTAGATAAACGTTTTAATATTCACTTTTTAGTGAGTAATTAACTAAAAAGTGATTGAAAACACACATGGAGGATAAAAAATGTCCTGGCGAAGAAAAAAAGATGATGAAATTCGACGCTGGAGAGAAATGTTCCCATGGTTGCCCGCTGACTTTTTCGAAAACAGCGGTTTCTTCTCAGATGATTTTATGGATCAACTTATGCGTGAAATAAATCGGATGATGGAGAGCATGAACCTTGATTTCAACGATCCTAATCTCTTTCGGAAGAAATTTGGTCCGATGGTTTGGGGTTGGAACATTACAGTGGGCCCAGATGGAAAACCAGTGATAAAGGAATTTGGCAATTTAAAGCCTTCAGTCCAAGGAAAACCGGTGCCATCAAAGGACCGCGAACCATTAGTTGATGTATTTATTGAGGACAAATTGGTGAGAGTTATTGCTGAGCTCCCGGGCGTCGAGAAAAAAGACATTAAAGTTAAAACGACTGAAAATAAAATTGCTATTGAAGCAAAAAGTGCCGATCGCACCTACTCTTGTGAGCGTGAGCTCTCAGTTGAAGTGAAACCAAAAACCGCATCGGCAAAATATCGTAATGGAATCTTAGAATTAACCATTGAACGAAAAGAACCTGCTAAGGAAGAAGAGGGATTTGAAGTTAAAATTGAGTAAGCGCCCCTCTTTCCTCCTTTCTTTCCTTCCTTCCTTATAGAAGATTGAAGTACTTGTTAGGAGTGAAGAAAAAATGTCAACAAATAGTAGTAGTAAAAAAAACGAGAAAATAGTAAAATTGCGTGTCTCTGACTCACAATATCGAGATGTCGGAAAAGGTCTGGCCCGCATTGGTCATAGCGTCATGAAAGAGCTTAACCTTTCAGCGGGAGACATCATAGAAATTCAAGGAAAGAAGCGTACCGCCGCAAAAGTTTGGCCTGGCTATCCTGAAGATGAAAAGAAAGGCATTATCAGAATTGATAGCACTATCCGGGCAAATGCGGGTGTGCTCTTAGATGAATTTGTTATGATTAAAAAAATCAAACCACCTTTGGGGACAAAAGTCATTATTGCCCCCACCCAAGCCATTAGAGGTGAGCTTGATGGGCGTATCTTATTGCAGATATTAAATGGCCGCCCAGTATCTGTTGGTGATCAAATCCGGCTTCAAATTTTGGGTGGAAGCCAGATTGTTTTCAGAGTGGCGAGGGTACTACCAAAAAGTATCGGTACTGTGGTAGTTACCTCCAAGACCGAGATTGATTTACGCTCGGCTCCAATGGCTGCAGAAGAAGAGCGTATCGCTCAAATAAGCTATGAGGATATTGGTGGATTAGATGATGTCATTCAAAAGCTTCGAGAAATGATCGAATTGCCGCTTCGTTATCCCGAGATTTTCGAAAAATTAGGTGTAGAAGCACCAAAAGGGCTATTGTTGTATGGCCCTCCTGGAACGGGTAAAACAATGCTTGCAAAAGCAGTTGCAAATGAAACCGATGCTCATTTCATCCATTTAAGTGGACCGGAGATCATGTCCAAATTTTATGGTGAAAGTGAAGCAAATATTCGCGAAGTCTTCAAAGAAGCTGAAGAGAATGCTCCTTCGATTATTTTCATAGACGAAATTGATGCTATTGCTCCCAAACGGTCTGAAGTAACAGGTGAGGTTGAACGCAGAGTTGTTGCGCAGCTGTTAGCATTAATGGATGGGCTTGAAAGCAGAGGACAAGTTGTAGTAATCGCTGCTACCAACCGTCCTAATGCGATTGACCCCGCTTTGCGCCGTGGTGGGCGATTCGATCGTGAGATTGAAATTGGCGTTCCTGATGTGCAAGGGCGATATGACATTCTTCAAATTCATACTCGTGGTGTTCCATTGGCTGAAGATGTTGACTTGCATGAAATTGCTAAAGTTACCCACGGCTTCGTTGGAGCTGATCTTGCAACACTGGTAAAAGAGGCTGCAATGAG
>DXJV01000096.1 GCA_019056785.1 Candidatus Heimdallarchaeota archaeon | reverse complement strand
GGTAGTTGGCTCGGATGAAGTTTGGCAAAGTAACTCCAGAGATTTTGGGAGAATTAACTGCAGCTGTGGGGAAGGATGTTATTTTTACAGAAGAGATTCATCGTATGGCCTATTCCCGCGACTGGTCGCCTCGAGAAGATAAAGATATTCACCTTCCAGATGTAGTTGCTCGTCCCAGAACAAAAGAACAAGTGGCAAAAATTATTGAGATAGCAAACAAGCATCGAATTCCTGTCACTCCTTTTGCAGGTGGAACCGGCATGGGTGGTGGTGCTGTTCCGCTATATGGTGGGATCATTTTAGAAACGAAAGGTATGAACAAGATTTTAGAAGTCGATGTTGATAATATGACTGCCACAGTGCAAACTGGAATTACTATTTGGGACCTCAATCAAGCTTTAAAGCAGTATGGGCTTTATTTTCCACAAGAACCTGAAAGTAAAAAAGCCTCTACCGTTGGTGCTGCAATTGCATGCAATAATGACTCAACTTTTGGCATTCGCCATGGAAGAATGGTTGATCATTTAACGAATGCCGTAATTGTCACTGGTGAAGGAAAGATTGTCCGGCTGGGTCGTCGAAAGGCGCTCTGTTCCAATAGTGGTTATCAATTGAATTGGTTACTTGTGGGTTCTGAGGGAACCTTAGGCGTGATTGTGGAAGCAACTGTAAAACTCATCCCCGTTCAAAAGACACGTATGGTGGACATGATTGTCTTTCCATCTTTGAGAGATGCAATGCATGCTATTCGAGACATCATCCATGCTGGCTTAGCCTTGGAATCGGCCCATATAAATTGCCGACAAAGACTGAAATTTTACACGCATTCCTATAAAGAAAAATATGGACATGAACCTGAGATCCCTGACTGGGCAGAAGCATTATTGGGTATTTCCTTTGCTAGCGCCGAAGAAAAAAACAAAGTAGTTAAATTCTCTCGAGATTATGCACTGAAGATTTGCCAGAGAAACCATGGGCAAGTAGTCAAAGAAGTTGAAATTACTGATGGCTGGTGGGCTTCAAAATATACGGTCAATTTCACACCTTTTAAACAAAAATGGCCTGACTCCCAGCGAGAAAAAAAATTTGGTGCTGTTGATTGCGGGATCCCCATAGGCCGTATTGAGGATGCCTATAAACGCTACCTTGAGATTGCTAAGAAACACGGTCAACAAATATTAGGCATGTGTGTCTATCATGAACGGCCTAATCGATTAAGTCCCAGCATCTCTTTTGCTGTTTTTGTAGATGATAAAGACCCTGAAAATGTTCAAGGCTTTTACAAATATGTTCGTGAAATGAGTGAAATGGCCATCGCTATGGAAGGAACAAGTGCTACCTATATTGGTGACTCGGAATTCAAAACACCATGGATTGGTGAGGTAGAACATCAAGAAGCCTATGAATACATGTTTAAAATTAAGAAAGCATTTGATCCGAATGGCATCATTAATCCCGGGAAGAAATTTCCCATTGAGATGTTTGGCTACGAAAGGTGAGCAAAAAAATGGCAGAGTTAAAAAACACCAAAAAACACCGGGAAGAAATTTACACATGCAATAGAACGCGTTGTGGGTTCTGTATCCAGCGCTGTCCTGTCTACGAAGTGATGCTTCTTGAGACGTATTCATCTCGAGGAAGAACCCTCGTTGCACGAGGAATTATGGAGGGGGCGATCACCATTACGCCTGAAGTTGTTAAGCTGGCCAATTCCTGCTTACTTTGTGGCTATTGCGAGAAAAATTGTGCACTGGAGAACACCACTATTTTTCGAGATTTTAAAGAAGACATGGTTGAACAAGGATTAACAGACAAATATCTTGATGATGCTGTGGGCTCTCTTAATGAGTTTGGAAACCCCTTCAAACAAAATGCTAAGAAACGTGCAATTCCAGAAATTAAAAGCAATCCTAACAGCAAAACATTACTCTTTGGTGGTTGTACTTATGGATTAAATGACCATCAAACATTGATTCATATGGCCGAATTGTTAGGGGATGTAAATTATCTGGGAGAGGAGGAGCCTTGTTGTAACAACCTCCTCTTTGATGCGGGATATATTCAACAATTTAAGGAAAAGAAAAGTGAAGTTGTTAAGATTCTTAAAAAGACAAAAGCCAAAGAAATTGTCACAGGTTGTCCCACTTGTTTTCGAATGCTAAAAGAAGAATATGCTGATGAAATAAAAGCAGAACCAATTCATTTTATAACAAAACTATATGAAATGGTGAAAAAAGGCGAACTGAAATTTGAGAGTAAGGAACCTCTTAAAGTTACTTGGCATGATCCTTGCCACTTAGGGCGGTTTGGCGGCATTATCGACGAGCCGCGAGAAATAATCCGTAGTGTGAAAAATGTCGAACTTGTTGAGATGGAAAATTCTGGTTTGGACTCATATTGTTGTGGCGCAGGCTCAGGTTTGTTAATGTCTTACCCAGAACTCGCAATTGAAATTTCGAAAAAACGCATTCGCGAGGCTTTAGCAACCAGAGCAACAATTCTCCTCACATTTTGCCCTACATGTGAATTTACACTTGAGAAAGGAGGGACAACCATTGCACGTGATGAAATAGATTACGATGCAGAAGATTTTGACTTTGATGACTTAGATAAAGTTGAATCAAAAATCAAAGTGTTTAATCTACTCGAATGGTTAGTCTCATTGAAAAAATAATAGACAATTGTGAAGTCCTTTTTGAAATAACTTTTTAAAAGACAAAACAAAGATATTCTCTTTATGAGATATCAATTTGCTATTACGCGAGAACCTGGACCAACACTTGATGGTTGTATCTCTGATCATCCTTTGAAAAAATATCTAAATATTGGTCTTGCTCGGAAGCAACATCAAGACTATTGTAAAGCCTTAGAAGAACTGGGAATAGAGCTCATTAGATTGCCACGTGATGACCGCTATCCTGATGGGTGCTTTGTAGAAGATACTGCCGTTGTTTATAAGAGAAGAGCTTTTATCACTCGGTTAGCTCTTCCGAGCCGGTGGGGAGAAGAAGAGGCCGTAATGCAGATTTTAAAGGGAAAATTTCTCGTTATACAGGCTCAGCCGCCGGCAACCATCGAGGGAGGGGATGTCATTCAACTCGAGAATAAGCTAATCTGCGGGATTACACAGAGAACAACAATCAACGGTGCACGGCAATTACAAGAAGCTCTGCGAACACCGGTCATCACTCTAACAAATGAAGAGATCCTCCATTTAAAAAGCCATATTAGTTACTTGGGAAACAACACTATGCTGGTAACAGAACAATTCGCAAATCATCCGGTTTTAAAAGACTATCAGAAACTCATTGTCCCAAAGTTTGAGAAATATGCAGCAAATGCTTTAGCGGTAAATGGTGTTGTCCTCATGGCAAAAGCCTTCCCAAAAACGCAAGAAATCGTTCGAGAAGCAGGATTCGAAGTTTGGCCTATTGATACTACAGAGTTTGAAAAATGCGCCGGTGCTTTAACATGCCTTTCAATTTTATTCTAAATAAAAAGTGCCCCTATCTTCACTTGAAAAAATTTATTAACTTAGAAATAACTAATTTTTACAGTATTATAAAAACAAAAATGGAGTTATTATAATGACAGATCCAAGCGATACTACAGCTGGAACAGTATCCTTAATAATGGGCATTTTGGGATGTTTGAATATTTTACCTTGCATCGGACCCATTCTTGCTCTTGTCTTTGGATATAGTTCCAAAGGAACTGCCGGCGAAGGCAGTGGAAAAATCGGCCGGATTCTTGGCTGGATTGCCATTTGTCTTATACCACTTGGCTTTATTATCTACGTTATACTCGTCTTTGTACTTTACGGTGGACATTGGGCATTTTGGAATTTAACGCCTTAAGGTTTTTGAGAGATTAATAATCTCTTTTTTCTTTTTTTATTATAAAATTAAGTATTGAAAGAGTGCTAAATTTGTAAGCGTAGAAAAAGATTCTTCCTTTGATGCTTGTTCTCGTAAGGATGGATCGAGGGTGAGAGCATGCTCTAAGGCTTCCAAAGCGTTATCACTTTGATATTCTTCAGCATAGATTGTTGCTAAGACATACAAACTATCTGAGGCTTTCTCATTTAGCGAGACAGCAATCTTGAGACAATCTATTGCTTCAGCTATGAAACCTTTATTGTAATATGTTAAGCCCAGATTATGCCAGGCAACATCATTATCAGGATCAATTTCCACCATTTCTTTAAAGGCAGCAAGAGCATCATCATAATTTTCGAGAAGATAGGCCATTTGCCCATATTTACCGATAAGTGAGGAAGGCGTTTTTGGAGCTTCCTTAAGAGCTTCGCCATAATAGTAAAAGGCAAATTCAATCTCGCCTAGCGATTCATAGGCAAGGGCAATTTTTGATAAAATTCTGTGGATATCTTTTACCGCTTGTTTTCGGAGTAATCGTTTCCAACAATAAATTGCTTCTTCATATTCTGCTTTTTTGTACAGAGCGTTCGCTAGGAAGTTCAACAAAGAATAGTTCTTAGGTGATCTTCGGAGGAGCCGTTTGAAGTACTTGATTTCCGACTCATGATCGTGTGTCCATTTTTCGAGTCTTCCTATTGTCATTCTTTTACTCCTAGCGTACATTAAACAAGCCATTCAGAATAAAGACCCTGAAACCCCTTCTGTTTCAAGTAATATATTCTCTTCAATACTATTTAAACATACGTTTTAATGCATTAATACAAAAAGACCATTTTTCTATAGTTTCTAAGCTCAATTTGCTCATCAAATCCCGAAAAAAAGGACTTTTTGATGCTTTTTTCCTCACAAATTTTAAAGAGAAAAAAGCCCACATAGAAATTATGACAGAAGCAGGTTCTGACTATAACTCTTTTTTTGGTGCAACAACAAATAACATCAATTTTGCCAACCTTTCCGTTTTAGGCATTCCTCGTGATAGTGCCTCCTCTTTCCGGGATGGTGCCCGCGACGCTCCGCAATACATCCGCTATGCCACTTCAAATACGCTTTATAATCCTTTCACTGAGACCGGTAGGAATATTCAACAGACTTGGCAGATATTTGACATTGGCGATGCTCCTATTACAGAGCTTGATCCTCTGGAGAGTAAAAAACTCGTTTTCAACAAAATTGTTAAACACAATAAATATGGCATGCGTTTTCTTTTCCTCGGAGGAGACCATCTTTCAACGTATTTTACCTTTGTTTCTCTTAAAAAAATCCAAGATTTGCGCATGGGATTGATTTATCTTGATGCGCATCCTGATTTATATGATAATTATAACAATGACAAATATTCTCATGCTTGTGTAGTTAAACGCATCATAGATGAAACGAATATTGAGCCTAAAGCAATTTTTCAAGTCGGGATTCGTGCAAGTACACCTGAACAGCAAGAATATGCTAACAACCTCGGAATCACCACTATTACAACACAAGATGTTTTTAGTAGTGGTGCACAAGCAATCGCAGAGAGAATAAAAGCAGCTTTGCCAAAAAAACTGGACGGAGTCTATCTCTCAATTGACATGGATGTTTTAGATCCGGCTTTTGCTCCTGGCGTTGGTAATCCTGAACCCGCTGGGCTGACAACTAGAGACGTGCTACTCTTCTTACAAGCACTTCAAGGCATTAATTTTGTCGCTTTTGATGTTGTTGAATTATGTCCAAAATACGATTTTTCCAGCATTTCCTCTTTCGCTGCAGCAAAATTGATAAAAGAGGTTCTGGGGGTAATTTGACGTCCTTTACTAACAGTACTTTAGAACCGCATTTTAGCATCAGCTAGAACAGGGATAGTTTTCCTCGCAATAGATAGTTGATGTGCGGACAGTTTGTAAACTTTGAAGCTTTCTTCTGGAGGCGTCTTAACTAATTCTTCACCAAGTGGTGAAAAAATGCCGGAACCTCCATTGTAGGAGACTATGAAATCAGTTTGTTCTTCACCAAAACGGTTGACCGCTATGTGATAGCAAGTATTTTCCAATGCTCGAGCACGAGAGAGAAGATGGAAATGCTGGACTCGTTGCTTTGGCCATGCCGCAGGTGTGATTAACACCTCAGCACCGCTAAACGCAAACTTGCGATAAACTTCAGGAAAACGCAAATCATAGCAGGTAGCAAGAGCGATGTTAGCCTTTCCGGCAAAAGAAATCGGTTTTGGAATGGTTATCCTTGGAGTGAAAAAGTCTTTTTCACGTCCCCATAAGTGTATTTTATGATACTTATAAATGACACCCTCTTCAGGAGCAATAATAAATCCAAGATTGAAGTATTGTTCATGCTTTGTGTCTGTAGTTAAGATCGTGCCTGCTAAGCCCAGCTCATTCTTCCTCGCCAATAATTCCAGCTGTTGCAGTGTTGGGCTTTCATCTTCCACTTCAGCTAAATTTGGAAAATGATCGTAAGCAAACCCTGTAGTAAAAAGCTCAGGAAGGACCAATAACTCGATTTGTCCTGTTTGGTGTTTTTGAATGACTTTTACAACTTTCTCAAGATTTGTTGCTTTCTTTCCTGTTTGAACATCCATTTGATAGAGGGCAACTGTTAAATCTTTCATTAAAATTCATCCTACTGCAATTCACTCTATAATTCATCAACTCTAAAACTTCAGCTGCAACCCCACCGGGCAGTGATCAGAGCCGTAAACCTCCGGCATGATAAAAGCATTGCTAAGATACTTTTCCAGATCATTACTAACAAAAAAGTAATCAAGGCGCCAGCCAACATTACGCTCACGTGCACCGATATTCCGCATGGACCACCAGGTATATTGCTCTGTTTTGTTTGGATGAAAATAGCGGAAAGTATCTATATACCCTAACTCGAGTAATTTATCAATCCATGCTCGCTCTATAGGAAGAAATCCAGAGATTTTTTCATTGGCTTTTGGATGGGAAAGATCAATTTCTCTATGAGCGGTATTCACATCCCCACAAAAAATGATTGATTTGCCTTTCTTTCGATAATTTTCAATAACGGTCAAAAAAGCATCATAGTACTCCATTTTAAACCGGAGTCGCTCTTGATTCTTTTTTCCATTTGGAAAATAAACATTAAGTAAAATAAAATTAGGAAATTCCGTAATAATGTGTCTTCCTTCATTATCAAACTCCTTTTTCCCCAGCGAATAACTCACCTGTATCGGTGTGTCTTTTGTGAAAGTTACTACTCCACTGTAACCTTTCCTTTCTGCTGCACTCCAATAACTCTCATAACCAGCTAATTCAAGCAACTTCTTAGGCATTTGTTCTTTGGTAGCTTTCGTCTCTTGAAGGCAAAGAATATCTGGCGATTCTTTCTCGACCCAGGAATAGAAATCCAGCTCACTTTTTACTGCCTTCTTTACTAAAGCCCATAAGCCATTAACATTCCACGAGAGCAATTTTACTTCTTTCATTATTATCTTAACCTGCAAATCTCTTTGTTTATTATTTTCTCAGAAACTATTATATTAATTGACTACAAGTTTAAATTGTTATCCTCATACAATTATTTGCAAAAATTTAAAAGTTCGGCATGCCTAACTTTGTGCCGGTCATCAAAAAAGAGTGAAGAAAAAAATGGCAAAAATTGCGCTGGCAGGAAATCCAAACGTAGGAAAAAGTGTCATCTTTAATGCCCTTACAGGGCTAAACCAGCGCATCGCTAATTTTCCCGGCTGCACTGTAGAAAAAAAAGAGGGAAAGATGCATTTCAAAGGACGAGAGATTGAAGTCACTGATCTTCCGGGAATTTATTCATTAAGTCCACACTCAATCGATGAAGAAGTTTCACGAAAGTATATCATCGAAGAAAATCCCGACCTTGTAGTTGTGGTTCTCGATGCCTCGAACTTGGAACGCAACCTCTATCTTACTGTTCAATTAATGGAGTTAGGCGTTAATCTCCTCGCAGTATTAAATATGGTTGACTTGGCTCGTGGGAAGGGAATCATTATAGATAGTAAGAAGCTCTCAGAAAATCTGGGAATTCCAGTCATTGAAACCATTGCTATAAAAGAGGTTGGAATTACCAAGCTAAAAAATGCCATCTGCGAGAATTTGGATCACCCTGTGAAACCAAAGCCAATCATCTGGAAAGGGAATATCGAAGCAGCTTTACAGGTTATTTTAAACGAAATCGCGCCTTATTCTTCCCGGATTGAAAAACGCTACCCATTAAACTGGCTTGCTATTTCCTTATTGGAAAATGACAAGTATGCTTGGGAAATAGCAATTGATAGTGGTATCCCTGAAAATGAATTAAAAGAAAAAATAGAGACGGTAAATCGAGAAAATTTCAAAGGCGATGCAGTCATTGCAATTGTCGATGCTCGATATGACCTTATCAAGGACTTTATTAAAGATGTCGTCACAGACTTCCGTGGGAGGCAGTGGGCTCTAAGTGATATGCTCGATGAGGTATTAACAAATCGATTTCTCGGCATCCCAATCTTCTTAGCAATTATGTGGGGTGTTTTTCAATTAACCTTTACTGTTGGGAAACCACTTGTTGACTTAATTGGTCTGGGAATAGCAAAGCTAGGGGATCTAATTTATTATCTTGCGAATTTACTTGATGGCGCCGGCACAGGTGTAAATCCCATCACAGATTTCATAGTCGGAGCATTGTTAAATGGCTTTGGAACAGTCATTTCTTTTGTGCCATATTTAATTATCTTGTTTATTGCATTGGCAATCTTAGAAGACACAGGCTATCTCTCAAGAGTAGCATTCATTATGGATCGGTATATGAGCAAAGTAGGATTGGAAGGGCAGGCGATAATCCCGATGTTATTAGGGTTTGGTTGCAATGTGCCAGGGATAATGGCAACACGTGCAATTAAAAACCCCCAGAGCCGGAAAACAGCCATTTTAGTCAATAGCTTTATGTCATGTTCAGCAAGATTGCCAGTCTTTATTTTACTGGCCGGTAGTATTTTTCCAGCTTACGCGGGACTCGTGACTTTAAGCCTCTATATCTTAGGAGTGATTATTGGCATAAGTTTTGCTTGGCTGTTTAGGAAGACTCTGTTTCGAGGTGGAGATACTTATCTTATTATTGAATTGCAACCCTATACGAGACCATCGATAAAAGGCGTCGCAATTAAAATGTGGAATCAAACAAAAGAATTCTTTAAGAAAGCAAGCTCCATCATCTTAATTGCTGTCATTACAATCTACCTTCTTGATGCTTCTGGGATACTTGAGTATCTTGGTCGAGGCGTAGCATATCTATTTTGGTGGATGAAGACGAGCGACGGCACACCCCTAAGTTGGGAATATGGTGCAGCATTGCTTTCAGGGTTTGTTGCAAAAGAGGTGATAATTGGAACATTAAGTACCCTTTTGAATTTCGATCCATCAGCTCCTTTGACAAGTAATCCTCTTGTCAATCTTGGACCAGCAGCTGGCTTTGGCTTATTAGTCTTTATCCTTTTATATGTACCTTGTGTGGCAACATTAGCTGTGATAAAGAAAGAAACCGGAAGCACTAAATGGATGTTCTTCTCGTTGGCATTTACAATGACTGTAGCATATACCTTTTCTGCAATAGCCTATTTCCTGGTGCGTTTTATAGTGTCAATTTGAGGTGAGGAATGGTTGAATAAAAAAATCAAACAAGAAAATAAAAAAAACACGGAGAAAGAACAACAAACCATTCCAAAGGAAGAAGTAGAAGCACATCCAGAGCTTTCAGTAACAATCATAAAGAAGCAGCTCTGCAAAAAGGAAAGAAAGAAAAAAAGAATAATCACACAAGAAAAAATCGACCGGTTGAATCGACCAAGAATAACCAAAACAATCATAGGATTAACAATCATTTTAACCGTCCTTTATTTGGTTGGAGGGATTTTAAGCATTTTAGTACTCTTCGGGCTCAAAGAAAATGAAAGCTGGAGTTTTTATCAAAAAACAGCAATATTCGGTTGGCAACAATTGAAAGTAACCTCTTTTGTCTTAATTATTATTAGCCTGGTTATGCTATGGGCACTAATATATTATTTTAGAAAGAAAAATCAAGAAGCCGATTCATTTCTTATCATTGGCTCAGGCATAGGGAGCCTGTTTGGCATTATTTATCTTTTGGTTATTATTGCAGATATTCTAAATGGATTAATTTCAGCAGCAATAAATGCTGAAGTAATCCATATTGATACCTATTTCTATTTGCCAATTCTTTTAGCCATTTTTACAACACCTCTCTTTCGTTTATTAACCATTCGCCATATAGTACTTCTACCTGAAAAGCTGCAACCTGCTTTAGATGGTTTAGCGACAGAAATAGAACAAAATAACCACAGGACAATGCATCTTCGACGAAGGCCACTATGTGGTCATCGAAGGAGAAAAAGGCGGAAATGGTTCTAAAATTGTGTGAAAATTAAAAAGCAAGAAGAACAGTAACAATAAATATGCTTTCTAAAGTTCTCGAGTATTTACGAGCTGGAGGAGATGCGAATACTGCTACAATTGCACGAAAGCTTGGGATAGAAGAAGGGACAGTCGTCTTATTACTTGACCAACTTGTAAAATTGGGTTATCTTGAACGGATTGATGATTTTAAAAAAGAAGCAACATTTTGTGAAGAACTGAAATGCACTGGTTGTCCCAGGCTTTCTCGCTGTAAACCAATTCTTTTAGCAAAATATAAACTCATTAAGAAATAACAAGAGAAAAAAGAAGAATGGTATTGCTTCCTTAAACGTATTGACTGCAATTATAGCAATACCATCGTTGGTATTGTTCAATAAATGTTAATTCTTTACCACAGAATGGGCATGTTGGCTTTTGCCTTTCAAGCGTTTTTGTAGGTGTTGTTTGTTTTGTTGCCGGCTGAGTTGAAATGCCAAAAGCAGGGGGGGAAGCACTGGGTGGAGCACCACTAACTGGTTTTGCTATAGCAGATGGCGGTCCACTCGAGGTGGGGACAGATTGGCTGGTTGGTACTGTAGTTGGTGGGGTTTGGGTTGTAGTTGAACTAGCCAATGTCTGAGCCAGTGTGCCAAGTGTTTCACTTCCTTGTGTGGATTCCGATTGGACAAGAGGTTTTTGCCTTCTTCGAGGGGTTCGTACAACTTCTTCTGAGACAAAAGCACTAATCTTCAAGAAGAAAGTAAGGACACCAAGCAATAATGCAAAAACATTCAAGAGAACACTTGTTAGTAAAATCCAACCAAAAATATTCATGTCAGAAAAGACAAGAAGACCATATTCTAAGAGCTTATACACAGGCGAACTCCAAATTGAAGTAGAAGCAGTTAATGGTTCATATCCCGGTAGGGCTAAAAACGTAAAGAGTAAGAAAAGTAAAGCTAAATCTGTACGGGGTATAGCAACTTTTTCAAAAGGACTAATAAACACAAATAAGGCTGTTGTAAAAATCATTAGAAGATAAAAGAGAAAAGCCAGGGCACTTGGACTGACAACAGCACCTAAGCTAGTTTGCAAGAGACTATTTCTTGAATCAGACACCGGGAACAACAAACCAATTATCACACCAATGATCGCAACCATCGTTAAAAAGCCAGTAATTTGAGCAAGGGCTTTGGCAATCGGGAGCTCAGAATTCTCTTCCAGTGTGGGGCGCCGTTCCGGGAGTTTCCAGAAGAAAACCCAGACAAATAACAAGAACGAAATAGTCATGAGGAAAATTCCACCCAAGGTAAAGTAATGAAGAAGAGAAATGGAACTCTCTCCAATGACTAATTTAATGAGTAAATACAAGGGAGTCGTGTAATTTGAAATAAGAGTAAAAGGTGCAAAGAATAATGCAAGAAAAGCGAGAAGCGCCGGACGTTCATCTGTAAATTGAAAACGATTTGCAGGCAACGAACCAATGAAAGTAATCACACTAATAACAAAAATTCCCAAAATAAGGACAATTAATGCTAATAACCGGACATCAGTCAAAAAAGCCGAACCAATACCTATTCCGATAATTATTAACACGGTTCCAATCATTGCAAGAATCGAGGCAGACAACGTTATCTTTTCGAATTTTCTTTCAACAGACAAGTTTTTTTTCTCCTTTACAGCTGATTATTTTAGTCCTTTTTTAACGTTTTAAAGCTTTCTTTCCTTCCATTCACTTCCTTTTAAAATTCTAAATATTTAAAAAGAGGGATACTGTATTATTCATAGTATTCGGCAAATAATATTAAACGACTACTAAAAAGGCGGAAAGAAGTAATGTTAAAAAAAGTGAGGACATTTAGAGAAGAAGCATTAATTGCAAAAGAACATTACCGGACGTACGTGGAAGGATTTGAATCAGAGTTATTGCGGGGAATTTCAACGGTGACGATATTACAGATCATCCAACAACATCCTCAAACAGGGTTATATGGCTATCAAATCATTAAAACATTGGAAAGTGAGACAAAGAATTTACTTATTGTTGAGGAAGGGACAATTTATCCTCTTTTACGGAAGATGGAGAAAGACGGTGTTCTCAAATCAGAAAAAAAGGAGATCGATGGACGCATTAGGAAATATTACCAGTTGACTGCAGAAGGGCAAAAATTACTCAATCACATGACAGGCTTTTTTTCGAGATTACTCGAGGCAATGGCACCGTTGATGGAGTACAAAATCACCTTGCCCAAAGATAAGTACATCTATTGCCCAAATTGTGCAAACAAAATAAAATTAGATGAAATTACAAAATTCTGCGATGTATGTGGTCTTTACATTGAAGATTTAAAATAAAAAAGGAAGTGAAAAAATGGCTATAGAATCTGAAAACGAAAAGATTGTAAAAGAATTTCTTAGAGCAGTTGAAAATAAATTACCTTTCTGGTTACGGAATAACAAAAAAGAAGTTGAAGAAATACTCGAGGAATTACAGAATCATATTTGGGACAAGGCAACTGAAATTGCCGGTAAAAGAGAGGTCACTGAGAAGGAGCTTACACAAGCAATTCAACAAATGGGTGAACCTGAGGAAATCGCAAAAGAATATAAACGGCGAGGGAAACCGAAAGTTTATGTCACAGAAGAGCTTTTCCCACTCTACACCCGGGTTCTAATAATTACGTTAGTGGCGCAATTCTTTTTAAATGTTATTGGGGCCTTCTTTAATATTGGAACAGGTGTCGCAGGCAGAAGATTCTTTTCTGGGTTAACCATTAGCGCAACGATTACAATTATACTCATTACTCTCTTATTCGTTTACTTGTCACTCGAAGGGTATTATCCTGAAGATTTGCAAACACTATCATCGCGACTGCCAACTCTATTTCAGAAGAAACAAACTTCTACCGAAAAAACTTCAACTGATAAAGCAAAAAGAGAACTAACGAGTATAGAAGAAGAACCCAAAGTCAAGATCCTTTCAGAAAGCTCTACAAATGTAAAACCAGTTTCAAGAGTAGAAAAGCAACCAACAATACCTCAATCAAACGAAATAAAAGAAAAACCGAAACGAGTTGTTAGATATCGAGAATATTCAGGAAAACAAACAATTTCAAATGGCATCTTTGAATTATTTGTTGGTATAGCAATGATGATTCTAGTCTTTTTGCCGGTATTCGAATTTATTTCACAGCCAACTTACTATCCACTTAACTGGTGGCTTTTTGCCTATGGAGGGACAATAGTCACTACAGGGATAATTAAAATCCTCAAATCCATTATTGGTAGGATTGTTCGACCACAACAAGGTTTAATGTTTTTGAAAGTCTTTCCTATTGCAGTAAAAATCCCCTTACTCCTCGTCTTACTACAGTCGGTGCTTGGATTTGGGCCATATACGACACAAGTGCTGAATGTCTTTGAACTGTTAGTTGAAAAGCTAAATGTTCTCTTTGACTTCAATTGGACCTTCGACCCCAACATTGGTTTGACAGTTTTGAAAGTGATAGTTTATTTCCACATTGTTGTCAATAGTTTGAAAATTTTCAGCGAATTTATAGGCATCCTGCGATTAGAATTTCAAGGCTTTCCAATACGAGAGAAAGAGATTATCGAGTATCGATAAATGGTTTTTCTCTCTTTTCTATTCTTTTTTCCAGCAAATTTTTCACTTGCTCTTTTAAAATGGCATTTTTAAACGCTTTCACATTTTCACGAAGTTCTTTTTTCTAGAGCTTTAAATTAGCCTTTTTTCTCTTATCTTTTGCCGCCGAATTTTTCGTGCTTCTGTTTGAATTTTATTTTTAATGATGGCAAATTCTGCTTTGAAATTTTTGAGCTCTTTTTTCTGTTCTTTTTTAATTTCTTGCTGTCGTATTTTCAAATCCTTGAATTCAGCCTTTCTTTGCTGTCCAGAGAACAGGAAGAATAATAAATAGCGTATTGGCAGTTCTCAAGAGATAATTTGTTGCTCAAGAAAAGATTCATCATATATATTTTTTATGAAAGACTTTAATCTGTTTACACCGGATTATGAATAAAATTAGTAAAGCAACAAGATAGATGGCACTGATCAAAAGAAACAATGTTTGTAAACCATTTATCCTTGTTAAATAACCTATTAAATCAAAAAAGCCGCCGGCAAGAAGAGGGCTTAGAATTGCTGCCAAATTCCAAAAGACATAGTAGAAAGCAGTAAACATTCCGATATTTTGCTGGGGAGCGATATTCCAAATAACCAATAAAAGATTCATGAACAATAAGAGCCAACTAAAAGCCATAACTAAAATCGCTAGAAAATAGAAATAGAATTGCCATGAGCCAAACAGCCCGTTATTGAGAGTAATAACACGACCAAAAAAATCGGGCGAAAGACAACTAATAACACTTAAGGGAGGAAATCCACCCAGAAAGAGAAGAGAACCAGGAATTAAAAAGTTTGTCACACCAATATACTTCGTTAAAATACCTCCGAAAAGTGAAAGAACAATTTGAAAGATTACGAAAATACCAAGAATAGTAGCTGATTTTTCCGCTGGAAAATGCAAAAGCTCCTCTGCATAACTACTGAAAAAAGTCTGGGCAATTTGATAGGCGGCATTATGAATGAAGACAACAAATAGCAAAAGGAGGAGGAGAATATTTTTCTCTTGAAAGACTTTTTTATCGTAAACAATAAACCATATCGTTCTTTTGGTAAAGACGATTGTCCTTCTTTTTTTTCTCTGATAAAAATAATGAGAATAAATAAGCAGATAATCATTATTATTGCCATGATCCAAAAAGCAAGCTGATGGTTAATGACATAGAGAAATGCAGATAACAACAGCCCAACAATATTTGCCAGACCACCAATGGCATTAAGAATACTGTTACCATAGCTCATCTTCTCTTCTGGTAAAAAGTTCGGCAAAAGGCTTATCGCAGGAGCATTATAGAACGCCATTTAGATATTGAATCCACATATTGCCACCAAAAGCAAAACAAACATTTCCTCAAAGGTTCCAATAAGACCAAGAAAGAGTGCAGCAAAAGGAATCCCAATTATTAAAAAAGGCATACGTCGACTAAGTTTGCGAATCCAAATCCAATTAGAGAGATTACCGATAATTGGTTGAATGATAATTGCTGTAATATTATCTAAAACCATAATGATCCCAATAATGGTATTTAGCAACTAAATATTACCTAAAAGTGGCTGTAGATTATTACCCAAAAAAATTGGGGCATAAATTGAATAAACAATCCACGAAAGGTTAATCCTAAAAAAACCCAAGCTGTTCAAAAGTGAGAGAGTATTATTTTATTTCGGGCATTTACGATATCAACTTTGTTAGTTATTTTTCTTTTTCGCTTTCTTTTTCGGCCTGTTTTTCTACATGTTTGATCATTTTCTTTTTCAAAATTTCATCCAGTAATTCTTGTCGTTTCTCTTGGTATTCTTTTTTCAATACTTTATCAGTTAAACGTAATTCGCGAATAGTTTCAAGCTGCTGTCGAAGGTCTTCACTTATATCACCAATAAGAACTTGTTTTTTTAATTGGCGTAATTCACGTTTCAAACGTCGGATTTCTTGTTTAATACGACGTTTTTCTCTCAACCGCTGTCTCCGGAGCTCCATTAAGGCCCTTTCTTCGCGAAGGCCGAAACCGAAAAGTAACATGGGTAAAAACAACAAAGGATATTCCTTTTCATCAAGTCGACGGAGGACATATTCATCTGTATCTTTTATCTCCCGCAATTTCTTCGTCCGTAAACTTTTCACAAAAATCACAAGAACGAGAGAAACAATCATACATATAGCAATGTAAACAAACATTAACTCTAGTCCAGACCGATCAGTTAAGCCATGATTTTTAAAGAAAACACCAAAAGCATCAAAAATCCCTCCTGCAAGAAATGGACTTATGATTGCTGCGAGATGAAGGAAAACATAGAAATAGCTAGTATAGGTAGCTGTTTTTCGCTTTGGTGCCATGTTCCAGATAACAACAATTGCATTTATAGACAGTACCAACCAACTAAAGCCCAATAAACAGACTAAGAATAAATAGACCGGAGTTGTCCATTCAAAATATGGTGGAGTATAAGTGTTCAGCGTTAAAAGGTTACGCAAGACATCAATCGAACTTAAACTTATAATCGTTATCGGAATAAGCGCAATGATAAAACCGATGAGCCCGACAAGGCAAGCATTTAAGGCACCAATCTTTCGTCCGATTAACCCTGCCGGAAGTGCTAAAATAACTGAAAAAGCAACAAAAGCAGCCAAAATATAACCTGCAGTTGACTCGTCAAATAACAAAACCTCTGTTGCATAACGACTGATGTATGTTTCTGCCACTGTATAGCCAGCGGTATGAAAGAAAATAGAGAATAACATTAGGAGAAGTGTTCGGTCGCTCTCTTTGAAAGTATTTTTAATTGCTTTAAAGAAATTAATTTTCTCTTCACTTTTCTCTATCTCGATTTCCTTCTTCTCACGAACGCTGAGTAAAAGAATCACCAAGCACCCTAGCATAATAAAGGACGAAGCCCAAAAAGAGAGAGGGCTATTGCGTTTTATTAGAGTTGAAACGAGCACTAATCCAGTAATGCTGGCAACGCCACCAACAACATTTAATACCCCTGAGCCCTGACTCCGATAATCTTGAGGAAGCATATCTGGAATAAGACTCATAACAGGTGACTTGTAAAAAGCCATACAAATATTGAAACCACAAATTGC